>CAZVLU010000020.1:0-52233 GCA_964628235.1 uncultured Rhizobium sp.
CGGCGCTGAGCTTCGCGCTCGTCAACGCCGTCGCCGTGCTGATCATCGCCTGCCCCTGCGCCATGGGGCTCGCGACCCCGACCTCGATCATGGTCGGCACTGGCCGCGGCGCCGAGCTCGGTGTGCTGTTCCGCAAGGGCGAGGCGCTGCAGCTGCTCAAGGATGCGCGCGTCGTCGCGCTGGACAAGACCGGCACGCTGACCGCAGGAAAGCCGGCGCTAACCGACATGGAGCTGGCCGAAGGCTTTGAGCGCACCGATGTCCTCGCGCTTCTCGCGGCGGTCGAGGCGCGCTCGGAGCACCCCATCGCCCGCGCGCTGGTCGATGCCGCAGAAGTGGAGGACCTCGCGCAGCCTGCCGTCTCGCGCTTCGAGGCCGTGCCCGGTCTCGGTGTCAAGGCGTTGGCGGGCGACCGATCGGTCGATATCGGCGCCGACCGCTACATGGCCGAACTCGGCCACGACGTGGCTGTCTTCGCCGATGTCGCCGGACGCCTCGCCGACGAGGGAAAGTCGCCGCTCTATGCCGCGATCGACGGCAGGCTCGCGGCGATCCTGGCCGTCGCCGACCCGATCAAGGAGACCACGCCAGCTGCGATACGCGCCCTGCATGATCTCGGCCTCAAGGTCGCGATGATCACCGGCGACAACGCGCGCACCGCGCGGGCCATCGCGGCGCGTCTGGGGATCGACGAGGTCGTCGCCGAGGTCATGCCGGACGGCAAGGTCGAAGCGGTGCGCCGCCTCAAAGCGCAGTATGGCAGGCTCGCCTTCGTCGGCGACGGCATCAATGACGCGCCGGCGCTAGCTGAAGCCGATATCGGTCTGGCGATCGGCACCGGCACCGATATCGCCATCGAGGCGGCCGATGTCGTGCTGATGTCGGGTAGCCTGCAGGGCGTGCCGAATGCCATCGCGTTGTCCAAGGCGACCATCGGCAACATTCGCCAGAACCTGTTCTGGGCCTTTGTCTACAACGCAACCCTGATCCCCGTGGCGGCCGGTGTTCTGTATCCGGCGTTCGGGCTCCTTTTGTCGCCGATCTTCGCCGCTGGCGCCATGGCGCTGTCGAGCGTGTTCGTGCTCGGCAACGCGTTGCGGCTACGCCGTTTCAGGGTGGCGCATTGAGAAGAAAATGGCGAGGTCCCTGCGACCGTCGCCGACAAGAAAGATACCGAAGATGAACATCGGACAGGCATCAAAGGCATCGGGCGTTTCGGCCAAGATGATCCGCTATTACGAACAGACCGGCCTCATCGCGCGGGCCGACCGGACTGCGTCGGGCTACCGGGACTATTCCGAGGCGGACGTGCATGTGCTGCGCTTCATCCGGCGGGCCAGGGATCTCGGATTCTCGGTGACCGATATCGCCGAGCTGCTCGGCCTGTGGCGTGACGACACCCGGCAGAGCGCCGAGGTCAAGCGCCTGGCGCAGGGCCATATCGAGGAACTCAAGCACAAGATCACCGCCCTGCAGGACATGACGCAGACGCTGACCAGCCTGGTGGAAGCCTGTCAGGGCGATCATCGGCCGCATTGCCCTATCATCGAGCGGCTCGAAACCGACGACGTCGACGAAGACCTTTCGCTTGAGCCGCGCCGCGGTGCCGTCGCGTCGGGTTCTCCGGGCGCCGCCAATCCTCGCCGACAGGCCGCCAAGCAAAACTGAAAATAGAACGGGAGAGATTGTTTGAATGACGTTGTCGGCCAGACGCGCGGAACTGCATCGGACGGTGATCGCCTAGCATACCTGCTTGCGCAGCGCTGGGTCCGCTACGCGACTATCTACGCGTTCGCCAAAGCGCTCGCAGGGTTGCTGATGCTCGCGGGCGCGCTGATGTGGCTGTCGATTGCGGTGGCGCTGTTCATTGGCGGGATCGGAGCGATCTCGGTCTTCAAGGCGGTCTTTGTCGACGAGCGCGAGCTCAAATTCGGCCTGCGTCGGCGGCGACAGCAACGTGCCACTGGCGCTTCGTCTGCCTCACCGAGAACCAGGTGATGGTCGGCATGGCGGTCTGGATGATCCTAAAGCCGGCTGGTCTGCGTCACTAACCAAACAGAATTTGCAATGGAGGAAACCCATGACCCATAGCGACCACGCCATGTCGAAATCGTCGGCCGAGGGGCACGGTTCGCACGGCCGGCCGTATCTCATGTTCTGGCTCAACATGCTTCCCGGCCTTGCCGTCATGTACATCGTGATGTTCTCGATGATCGACGGCTGGATCGACTTCCGCAATAACCTCAACATGTTCTACATGGCCGTGACGATGTGGGCGCCGATGGGCATTTTCATGCTGGCGACCATGCCCGGCATGTTCCCGAAACGCGGTCTCAACATCGCGCTGTACGTCACGTTCATTGTGTTGACGGCGGGCTCGTTCTGGGCAACGCGGAGCCAGGCCGGCATCGACGATCGCCAGTTCGTCGCGTCGATGGTCCCGCACCATTCGGGGGCGATCCTCATGTGCCGCGAAGCGAACCTCACCGATCCCGAGCTCGTCGCGCTGTGCGAGAACATCACACGCACCCAGCGCGAAGAAATCGCGCAGATGGACAGGATCGCTGAACGGCTCCGCTAGGCACACTGCCCGCAGCGCCCCGCGATGCGCAGACGAGACGACATGACACCAGAACAGGAGATCGGAATGACAATCACCCGCCGCTCGATGATGATGCTGGCGACGGCCGGTGCCGCCGCGACGCTGATGCCAAGGGCCGCAGGAGCGCAAACCATCGGGCCGCAAATGGACGTTGCGCGATCGGCGACCTGCGGATGCTGCGGCGCCTGGGTCGCGCACGTCCGCAGCGCCGGCTTTGTCGTCCGCGAGACCGTCCGCGAAGACCTCGACGTCGTTAAAGCCGAACTCGGTGTGCCGAGCGACCTGCAGTCCTGCCATACCGCGACGATCGACGGATTCGTGATCGAGGGGCATGTCCCGGCGGCGGAGATCCGGCGACTTCTGGCGCAGCGTCCGGTGGCTATCGGGCTTGCTGTAGCGGGCATGCCGGCGGGCTCGCCGGGGATGGAAGTCGCCGGCCTCAAGGATGCCTACGAAGTTGTGCTGTTTGGAAACGCGGGTCGCGAAGTCTTTGCGCGCTACTGAACAGCTCAGCATTTCACGGCAATGTTTAACCTCCATCAACGATTGCCGGACCGGACCGGCTCACCTTCGGGACGCATCACAGCGTCACAACCCGCAGCCGGAGTACGAGCATGTCCGATACGCAACCCGTCCAAAGCGAGGATCCCATCCACGTCAAGATCGAAGTGCGGGCTTACGAGATCTGGGTGCACGAGGGCTGTCCGAGCGGGCATGACCTCGACCACTGGCTGCAGGCGGAGACGGAAATCGCTGCCGAAGCCGCATCCGAGACCGAGCAGCCGCCCGTAGGCAAGAAGACGAAATGATGGCGACGAGTCGACGGCTTTAGAATTCGGGCAAGCGCCCACGATGTCTGCCCTCGCAGGCATCCCGAAATTTCAGGAGGGGCGCTTGGACGTTCTCGATCGCGCCATACGCCGCGCTCACATCGCCTATTTTTCGATGGAGATAGCGCTACAGCCGGAGATCCACACTTATAGCGGCGGGCTCGGCGTGCTGGCGGGCGACACGGCCCGTTCGGCCGCCGATCTTGACCTGCCGATGGTCTTCGTGACGTTGATCAGCCGGCAAGGATATGTCCGCCAGGAGATCGGCGCCGACCATACCCAGATCAGCCATCCCGATCCGTGGTCGCCGCAGGAATGGGCGAAGCCTCTGCCGCACATGGTCGCCGTGACGATCGAGGGGCGCCTGGTGTGGGTTCGTCCGTGGCTTTACGCCCTGACCTGCCCGCTCGGGCATGTCGCGCCAGTCTTGCTGCTGGACACGGACCTCGAGCAGAACGCCGCCGAGGATCGCCGGATCACCGACCGGCTCTATGGCGGCGATGCGGCGTATAGGCTCAAGCAGGAGATCGTGCTTGGCATCGGCGGCCAGCTGCTGCTGGGCGCCCTCGGCTTCAGCATCAGGACGTATCATCTCAATGAGGGCCACGCCGCCCTGCTAACGTTGCCACTGCTGCGCGCCACACAGCGGCCCGAGCCGCAACCTGTGGCCAGCGACGACATCTACGACGTCGCCGGGATTCGCGAGCGCTGCGTGTTCACGACCCATACACCGGTCGAGGCGGGTTTTGACAAGTTCGACTACGACCTGGTGGAACGCGTCCTCGGCGACTACGTCCCGCTCGATGTCCTGAAGGCGCTCGCCGGTTCCGACCGGCTCAACATGACACGTCTCGCGCTCAACCTCAGCGGCTATGTCAACGGCGTGGCGCGTCGGCACGCGGAGACGACACGTGCGCTCTTTCCGGGCTACGCGATCGCGTCCATCACCAATGGCGTGCATGTGCATCGCTGGACGCATGCCGAGATCGGCAAGCTGCACGAGCGCATGGCGCCGAACTGGGCGCACGAACCGGAGGTGCTCGCTTTCGCGGACACGTTAGATGATCAACCGCTCTGGGAAGCGCATCAGCGCATCAAGACGGCTCTCGTCGCCCGGATCGCCGAGACGACGGGCAAGCCGTTTCGGGTCGATGTGCCGCTGATCGGCTATGCCCGCCGGATGACTGCCTACAAACGCCCCGAGCTTCTATTCGCGGATATCGATCGGCTGAAGGCACTGGCGCGCAGGCAGCCTCTCCAGATCGTCGTTGCCGGGCTGGCACACCCGAGCGACCGCGGCGGCCAGGAAGCGATCCAGGCAATCGGTGCTCATGTCGCGGCCCTCGACGGAGTGATCCCCGCAGCGTTTCTGTCTGGCTACAACCTCGATCTGGCCGGCGCACTCGTCGCCGGTTGTGACATCTGGCTGAACACGCCCCTGCCGCCACTCGAGGCGTCCGGCACCAGCGGCATGAAGGCGGCGCTCAACGGCGTGCTCAATTTCAGCGTGCTCGATGGCTGGTGGGTCGAAGGCTGTGTCGAGGGCGTGACTGGCTGGTCGATCGACCATGACCCGAACAGGCCGGATGATGCCGGCCCACTCTACGACAAGCTGCAGGATGTGGTGCTGCCGCTTTATCGCGATGACCGCGGCCGCTGGATCTGGATGATGAAGCAGTCGATCAGCAAGATCGGATCCTCCTTCAGCAGTCACCGGATGCTGCGCCGGTACGTGATCGAAGCTTACATGCGGCAAGGGGGATGATGCGATGCGTGTGCGCGACATCATGAGTCTTAACCCGATCAATGTGTGCCCGGACCACAGTGTCTGGCATGCCGCGCATGTCATGCTCAGCGAGCGTGTCAGCGGGCTGCCGGTGCTCGATGACGATCAGTCGCTCGTCGGGATCGTCACCGAGGGCGACCTCCTACGCCGTACCGAACTGGGCAGTGCAGCGATGATCGCCGGCGTGGATGCGCCCCAGGACCCCGCCCTGTTTTATCTCAAGAGCAGGAGCTGGCGCGTCGGCGCAGTCATGTCGGCGAAGGTCACGACGGTCGACGAAGACACGCCGCTTGGTACGGCCGCCATGCTTCTCGGCGTTCATCGGATCAAGCGCCTTCCGGTGCTTCGGGGCGGACGACTGGTGGGGGTCGTCAGTCGTGCCGACCTGCTGGGGATCGTTTCGGCCGGCAAGCCCGATTCCGAAGTTCGGGGCGACGAAGCCGTTCGGCGAGCGCTGGCGGCGCGTGTGCAGGACGCCGGGACGGTGCTCACTCGGCAGCCGGAATTCCAGGTCGAGGCCGGTACGGTCCACGTAACCGGCGTGATGGCCTCACAGTCCGAAGCCGATGTGGTGCGGATGATCGTCGAGAGCGTCGCCGGACCTGGATTTGCCGACGAATTGACGATCGAGAAGGCGCGAGAATGAAGATAGCGATCTTCGAAGCGGAGGATTGGGAGGAGCAGGCCTGCGCCAGCCTTGAAGGTCGTCACGCGGTCCGCTGCACGCGGGCCGCGCTCAGCGGCGCGACGGTCGGAGACTTCGCCGATGCCGAGGTTGTCAGCCCGTTCATCACATCGCGTCTGGATGCGGATGTCATCGACCAGCTGCCGGCCCTGCGGCTGATCGCGACCCGCTCGGCGGGTTACGATCATATCGACCTCAGCGCATGCCGCCGCCGCGGGATCGCCATTTCCAACGTACCCGACTATGGCGATGCAACGGTCGCCGAACACGCCTTCGCCCTGCTGCTCGCGCTCGCCCGCAACATCGTCGACAGCGTCGAACAGACCCGCCGCGGCGGGTTCTCGATGGCTCGCGTGCGAGGATTCGAACTCCGGGACAAGGTTCTCGCCGTCATCGGCACGGGCCGGATTGGCCGGAGGGCCATCGAGATCGGCAACGGGTTCGGCATGAGAGTGCTGGCCTACGACAGACAAGAAGACGCGGAGGCGGCGGCTCGTCTGAACTTTGAGTACGGCGGACTGCATGCAGTACTCGCACGGGCGGACGTGGTGACGCTGCACGTTCCATCCTCTCCATCCACGGTCGGCCTGATCGGCGAACCGGAGTTCGGTGCGATGAAGGACGGTGTAATTCTCATCAACACGGCGCGGGGCAACGTGGTGGATACCGAGGCGTTGGTGAGGGCGCTCGCCATGGGCAAGGTGCGGGCCGCCGGGCTCGACGTCCTGCCGCACGAGCCGCTCATTCGCGAAGAGGCGGAGATCTTCAGGCGCCAAACCCCGCTGGCGGCTTCCGACCTGCAGGGGCTGGTGGCGAACCATGTCCTGCTGCGCTTTCCCAATGTGCTGGTGACCCCGCACAATGCCTACAACACCGATGCGGCGCTTCGCCGGATCATCGCCACCACCTTGGCCAACATCGAAGCATTTGCCGAAGGCCGACCAGCAAACATCGTGACTGCGGGCTGATGGACCCGTGCCACTCAGTCCTCGGGAGACGGAATGTGCCTATCGGCTGAGGTCAGTTTCGGAGCGGCAGCATTCCTCATTCCGGCCGGCATCGCCGCCGCCGCAACGTCGATGGGCGGGGACCGCAGGTATCTGATGATCGCGACGCTGCCAGCCCTGTTCGGGCTGCAGCAGCTTGTCGAGGGCCTGATCTGGACGGCGGGGCAAGCGGGCGATGGGGCGCGCGTTGACCGCTACGCCCTCATCTACATGTTCTTCACCTGGATCGTGTGGCCGATCTGGGTGCCGCTCTCAGCCTACTTCATCGAGAAGGGCGGACGACGCCATGTGATTTTGCCGTTCATCGTCGCCGGCGCCATGCTTGGCGGTCTGCAGTTCATTCCGTATTTCGTGCATGCGGGCTGGCTGACGACCAATTTCCTGCCATGGGCCGTCCGCTACCAGGACATCAATCTCGTCGATGGCCTCGTCTCCCGCTGGGTGACCTACGCGATCTACGTTGCCGTCGTCATCGTACCGTTCCTGCTGGTGCGCGAGTGGGCGATCAAGGTGTTCGGACTGCTCGTGGCCGCCGTCACTGTGACGACCTACGTGTTCTTCTCTTACGCCTACATTTCCGTCTTCTGCTTCGGCGCCGCGGTGATCTCGGTCTATCTGCTTGCCCTGATGTGGAAGAAGAAGACCGCCATTCCGGGCATGAGCCCATAGAGCGCGGCCGCCCCGGCGCGCCGGTCGATGAAGACCTCCGCCCGGCAGATCAGAAGAAACGCTGCCGGATGCCCAACGATGCGTTGGTCGTCGCGATGGAGTCATCCGCCGTCGCTGCCAGGTTAGACAGGGCTCTGATGGCGTCGATCGTGTCGGGTATGACGATGGCCTGGTTGTCGACCATGTAGGCGTAGAAGACTTCGTCGCCTTCGACCCGCAGCATGTCTTCCCAGAGCGCGACCTCGTACAGATTGTCGTGTGGCCGTCCGATATCGGCCATGAGCTCCTTGACGCTGTTCAGAGCACCGAGGCCGTCACCGGTCCGGATCAGGGCGATGCGGGAGGAGGCTCGGAAAGCCTCGAGCACCTCCTCCTTGTCGGCCCGCCGACTGAGTTGAACCGACCAGTAGTGCAGGTGGGCGAGCGTCTCCGGCACCTTGACGGCCATGGTGACGACGTCGAGATCGGGATCGACGCTTCGGGCATCGGGACCTTGATGGCTCGGGATCTCGGGCTCGGGGACGAGCGTGTTCATGATGCCGCCGGCGTCGCTCTCCCAGGGATCCGTGGCGCGGCGGAGCAAGGTCCCCCGGGCGCGCTGCAGAAGACCGGCCCGCTTGAGCGCCGTAAGGGTGCGGACGATGGAGGTGGTGTTGCAGGAAACGACCCTGGTCGCCTCGCGGCCGATCGCGCTGGCAAAGGAGACTTCGGCGACGAAGGAATGGCCCGTCACGGTGTGCTTCTCGCCGCCGTGGACGATGAACTTCAGCCCGGCGCTGCGATAGGTCTCGACATTCTGCGCGGCGATGCGCTTGGGCGTGCAGTCGACCACGATGTCGGCCTGAGTGAGAAGCTCCTGGAGCGTTCCGGCGACCTGGAGTCCGGCCTGGCGCATCGCGGCGGCAGTCTCGGACGTTGACCCAAAAAGGGCGGTGTCCTGTGCCTCAACTATACGGACACGCCAGTCGCTGGTGACGTCGCAGACACCGACGAGCTGCATGTCGTCCTGTCGGCGCACGGCCTCTGCCACACGTTTGCCGATGACGCCGAAGCCGTTGACCGCCACGCGAAGTCGCTTCGCCATTGAACAATCCCTTTTTGTGTTGGTTCTTTGCAGGTCAGCGCACGACGAGGACCGGCACCGGGCTGTGCGCCAGAACCTCGGCCGTCTGACTTCCAAGCAGCAGTCGGCCCAGCCCCCGCCGCCCGTGCGATGCCATGACGATCAGGCTGCAGCCTTCGGACTTGGCGGCATCGACGATGGCTTCTGCCGGATGGGCGTCAGGAACATGGAGCACGGACGCCTCGACGCCGAGCCGGACTGCGGCGGCCTTGGCGGAATCGAGAACCTGCTTCGCGTACCGGGTTTCGGCTTCCTGGTAAGTTGCAATGTCGGGCACGCCCCCCGCCCACGCCACGCCAGCACCTCCGGCGGTGAGCGGATGGCGCTCGGTCACGGTGATGAGCGTGACGCGTGCACCCAGATTCTTCGCCAGCGACAGTCCATGATCGACGCCGCTCTGGGCCACCTTCGAGCCGTCGGTAGAGACGAGGATATGCTTGTACATCGTGACGACTCCCGCTGGGTTAGCCCGAACTCTGATCGACCGGCTGAGGCCGGAGAGCTTTGGCTTCGCTTCGGGCTCTCACCACGACGCCACACGCGCTGTCGCATCGCGGCGTGCCAGAAAGCTGCCCCTTTACGGACCTCACTATGTGGGATCGACGGCCACATCTTCGATCTAGGTTAAGGACCGGTGCGGACTGCGGGTGCGCGCCGCGGTGGCGATGCACACGCGAAGTCGTGAGAACACCGCAGGGCTTCGGAGAAGGCCCTGCTTGAGGATTGTCAGGGTGATGGGAGCACCTGCAGGTCGGCAAAATACCCAACGGTGCCCGCTTCGATCCATAGACCGATGCCGCCGCGCTGGTCGGCGCCAAGCTTCAAGTCGCACACGATGAATGCAGGGTTTGGCCCGTCGTTCAGAAACAGCCTGGCGGTTGTTCCTTTGACCTCGATCCGCATGCCGATCCACTCTCCGAGACCGATGTCGGCATAGGTTTCGTACTTCTCGGGCGCATCGCGGCGCAAAAGCGGAAAAGGAAAGTCGGGATAGGCCACGTACTGAATCGTGTGGTTGCGCCTGACTTGATCCTCCACCCGGCTGTTGGCTGGCCGCAGGTAGATGCTCTCGAACCTGTTCTGGGCATCAATGCGGAACGCTATGCCGATGAAGCCGCGGGCGTAGCCGGGCGCGTCGGGCGTCAACACACTCGCCACGTCGACTTTGATGATGCCGTCGCCGAAGTCGCGCGGGAGCCAGGCCATGTAGTCACGGTCGGTGAGCGTCTCTTTGGCCGGGTCCTGGGTCGCTGATGAAGGCATGGTGACTTCAAGAGCCGTGCGACCCTGAAACGTCTTCTCATTCAGCGATACGCCTTGCAGCTTGAAGTGCACGCTTGCTTCTCCTGGATTTCGTCGTCGTTTCACGGATTTGTGAGAAGCGGCCTTTCTTCATCGCCGCGTCTCTGACGTATCTTCGGCCGATGCGATGGATCGTCCTGATCTTGGTTTTTGTGCTTGGCTCGGGTTGGGGTCTGTCGCTGTTTCAATCAGAGCATTCGTCTTCGACGTCGGGGCGCGAGGTTCTGAGCGTTGGCCAAAGTGAAGTTCTATACGACTTAGCAAATTTGTCTGTGGGATCGGTGGAACTCGACGCAACGCGATGTGCGTCGATCGTGAATGGTGCCAATGGCCCGCACTGCGGCGCGGCTGCACTTACTGACCGCCCATCGGTCATCGCGAACAATCGACCAAGTTCCAATCCCCGCGGTGGAAGTGAGGGGATGCCCATCTCCGAACGCGCACCACCGCTGATCCGACCGCCCATCCTTCTCTCCTAAACGCTTTAGGCGTCGCCCGACGGGCGACATTCGACTACGGCGCAAGGGAGACTACCAATGCAAGACCGTGGAACTGCCGTCCTCGGGGCGGCTGCTTTGTTTGCCAAGCTGGTAGCGGCACATATTGAGAAATTCGAGCTCGATTTGAAGGGTAAGCTCGCGCGGTTTGAGCGAGACGCTGGCGGCACACAGGCTGCGCGACCACCTGCGTCACCACGCGTGGAGATGGTCGACCTAGCTCGCGGAGCGGGGATCGTGGGAATGGTGATCTACCACATTGGATGGGATCTCTATTTTTTCGGCATAAGTTCCGTCGACGTTACGAGCAACCTTGCGTGGGTTATTTTCGCCCGCGTTGTGGCAGGAACATTTCTTGTGCTTGTCGGCGTGGGATTGGTGCTCGCCTACGACAGGGGACTAAAGTGGAAGGATTATCTTTGGCGTCTCACCGTTATAGGGGGCGCTGCCGCGCTTGTGTCAGGCGCGACCTACGCGCTGTTTCCTGAACAGTTCGTGTATTTCGGTATCTTGCACGCCATCGTTGCCGTGAGCGTTCTGTCGCTGCCGTTCATAGTGGCGCCGATAGCCGTTGTATTTGCTGTGGCGGCGTTGCTCCCATTTTTGCCGACCCTACTTGCATCCGACGCCTACGATGCGCGATTTGTCGCGTGGATCGGACTTGCTGCGGACCCTCCGGCGAGCGTCGACTTCGTGCCGATTCTTTCATGGTTTTCACTGACGTTGTTCGGCGTAGGAGGCGCCCGGTGGGCGCTCAGATCCCAGATATACGCTCGGCTGTCACAGCAGCACTTCTCGGGACGGTTCGCAAAGGCTTTGCAGTGGACCGGACGCAAGAGCCTAGCGATCTATCTCCTGCATCAACCAATACTTCTCGGCGTTCTATACGCCGCTATTCGATAACATGACTGCAGCGGGAAATTCTCGCATTTTGGGTGACGCTGGCTGCCGATTGCGCGTGACCCAAACGGCGAGTTGGAAACGAGTGTCCGGACGAGCGCGCGGTGGGGAACGCCTACGCGGGCATGGAACCGATTACCCCATCGCGCCAAAGGCTGGAAAGCGGTCGAGGAGCCAGAATGAAAAGTCGGAAATCCTTCCCGTCATCATCGCGCCCCCCATCGCAATCATCGCTGCGCCGGCCACAGTCTGAAGGATCCGGCCAGCCCTGCGCATCGGCCTCAGAATCGTCGTCAGCTGCGTAGTGAACAGGGCAGCGGCTAGGAAGGGTACACCAAGACCAATGGAATAGAGACCGAGAAGGACGAGCCCGCTGGAGATGGTTGCTGAGAGCGCGCTCACCGTGAGGATCGTGCCGAGCACTGGACCGATGCACGGCGTCCAGCCGAAACCGAAGGCAAGTCCAAGGGTATAGGCAGCTGACGGGCGACCTCCCTTCACCAGTGCGTGGAGCCGGTGCTCACGATTGAGCCATGGTATCGGGATGAGCTCCGTCATGAAGATTCCGAACAGGATTATGACCGCGCCGCCGACAAGATTTGCCTCGTATCGGTAAGCCAGAAGCAGATGGCTGATCCCGCTGGCGCTCGCGCCGAGGGCAATGAATACCGTCGAGAACCCGAGCACGAAGCAAAGCGCGAGCAGCAATGTCCTCGGCGATGTCGTGATGCGGATTGGGCGAGTGCTGGACTCGTTCGCGTTGCCGGCGATATAGGCGAGGTAGCCGGGCACAAGCGGCAGCACACAGGGTGAGAGAAAAGAAATCGCGCCCGCCGCCAGAGCGGTTACTGCGCCGACTCCGGAAATCTCTAGCACTACCGCCCTCCTACCTTGATCGTGCTTTGGCGATCGATTGTCGCAGGGTATCAAGGTCGATCAGGCCACGAATGATTTCTTCGCCGATCACAAAGCTTGGCGTGCCATTTATTCGGAGTTCTCCGGCCATCCTCATGTTCTGTTCGATTTCTTTGGCAACCTCAGGGGAGGCCGCAGTGGCCTTCAGGCGGTCGATGTCCAGCCCGAGATCGGCTGCGACCTCGAGAGCCACCGCTCCGTCTACCCTTCCCGAGTAGTCCATCAGAGCCTTGTGCAACGGTTCGTACTTGCCTTGGACTTGGGCTGCGAGTGCGATCCGTGCTGCTTCTTCTGAGCCTGGCCCCAGGATCGGCCACTCCTTGAAGACAATGCGAAGGTTTTTGTCACTGGCGGCGGCTTCATCAAGAAGCGGCAACGCCTTGCGGCAGTAGGGGCAGTTGTAGTCGAAAAACTCCACGATCGTGACGTCGCCATTGGCATTGCCGGTAAATGGCGAAGTCTTGCTGCGAAAGATTTCATCTGCATTGTCGACAATGAAGGTCGACAGCTCATTTTCCTGCGCAGCGGCCTGTCGACTTTCAAAACCCTGAACCGAGTCGATCAACACCTCGGGGTTAGCGAGAAGATAGGCGCGGAGTTGGGCGTCCAGACTGGTTGACAATCGGGAGTTGGAGTCTCCAGTGGAGCCGATGGCCAGGAGCACCGCAA
This sequence comes from uncultured Rhizobium sp., assembly GCA_964628235.1. Lineage (GTDB taxonomy): Bacteria > Pseudomonadota > Alphaproteobacteria > SMXQ01 > SMXQ01 > CAMAVH01. Next base: position 12,986 of record CAZVLU010000020.1, read on the forward strand.
CGACGGAGGCTATTGCCGCCATTACCGACAGCGCGAAGGCGCCAACGATTAAGCGCCGCGTATTTAGCAGGGCCCGAAGGGGCTTCATCATCACACCTCATGATCCTCGGCATGTACCAACATTGTCACCGGCAGTATCGCGTCGGTCTTGTTGCTGATCTCATGAACATCACTTGTTCGCCCGACGCTCTGGGAATCCAGTGGAGGCGCCTTTTCGGTTCTGACTGAGCGCCACTAAGCTTCGTTTGAAGAGGGTTGAGAGCGGCCGTGTCCCGGCAAGGCACTCGCTGTGTGGCCTGGAGCGGGATCAGCAGCGTGGTCGGCTGCTGCTGGCCGCAGGGACTCTCATGATTCCATCCTCGAGCGTTTGGCGGCAACGCGCTGCTTACGTTCGCGTCAACGGTCGCGGCGCGCCGGAGCGCCCGCACTTCAGCCCAGGATGGGGGTCTTCGGAGGGTGAGGATCGGGGCCCGTGGAGGTTGCCGAAAGGCGCTGTGCTGCTGCCCAGCGAACGGGCGGCAAGCCCGCACCTCCGATGGCGAATCCGGCAGCGGATAAGGTCGCCGCCGAGCCGATGCATGTCGGCATACACAGTCGCATGGCGGCGTTGCAGGGCGCAGAAGAGGGGCAGTGCAAGATCTGTTGCCCAGAGACGATCAATGGCGCCAGGTCGCCGGTCGTCTGATCGCTTGCTTGTGTGGTGGCAGCGGAGAGAACGCCGACCAGTAACAGGGCCAGAGCTATCAAGAGGGCGGGTAAGACCCTGATCACCTGCATGACCTGGCGTGTTGGGTATTCATTTTCGACACTTCAACATGGCGGTGATCGATCTGCCCTCGGACAATCACCCGAGCAACGCCAAAGCTTGCTTGAGCGCCTCAATGGCTTTGGGATGATTCCCCGCGTGATGGAATTCTTCCCCCTGTTGCCGAAGCGCACTCAACTTGGCTTTGTCGCCGTCCGAAAGGGCCGCGTGTCCGCCATTCATCTGACCGGAAATCTGTTGCCACAGTGCGGGACATTCGGTTGCTAGAGCCGGGCCGCTTAAAGCGATCACTGCGACAAAGATCATTGTCCTAGTCATGAGTCTCTCCGGGTACGGCATCTAGTGTTGGCGCTATGCATGCGAACATTTGCCGACCTTGGTCATCAAGTTAGCCGGAAGTGACAGAGATGGTGGCGTTCAAGGGCCCATCGACTTGGATTGTGCGCGTCGAAGCGCGACCCATGAGTTACCCAGGATCGATACAGAGACTGTATCGCGGAACGCGGGTGCAGGGGCGATGGTTTGAGTGAGGTCACCGGAAAGTGATGGCGGTAAGGGCGACATTCCGCGTGCAAGAGGAGTGAAGGATAGGGCGTGATGTGCACGTTGACATGACTGTAATCTGTTGCCGCAGTGATGCCCCGTGATTGTGGCAAACCGGCAAGCCATCTGAAACGCCGTCGACTTTGCAGGCATTGGCGGGGCGGTGCTTCCCAGTACGTCGTCCGCGCACGCGCTGTCGGTGGCAACAAGCGTCACATTCATGAATACGGTGCGCCGAGGCATCGTGGTCGGATCAGCTTTGACGACCCGACGACGTTGACCGGAGAACCATGTCGAGAAAAATCCTATGCCAGCGATCGTCGGCCGTGAGTTCGGGATGGAAAGCGGTTGCGAGCAGGAACCCCTGTCGCACGCCTACACATGTGCCATCGGCAAGCGTTGCGACCGGCTCGGCACGCTCTCCCACTTCAATGATGGCTGGAGCGCGAATGAAGACGCCTCGAGCAGATGCCGCGTTGAGCAAAGGCGAATAGATCGCTGCCTCGAAGCTATTGAGCTGACCACCGAAATGATTGCGGCTCACCGTAATGTCGAGGCCGCCTATCAGGCTCTGCCCGCCTTCCTTTTGTCCCAAGACCTGATCGGCGAGCATGATCATTCCGGCGCAGGTGCCCCAGACAGGCCGGCCCGCTTCGCGCCAGGAGCGAAGCGGGCCGATCAGACCTGAGCTCTCGGCCAGAAGGCCGATTGCGGTGCTTTCGCCGCCGGGCAGTACAAGGCCATGGAGCCCGTCGAGGTCTTTCGGGCTGCGAACTTGTCGTCCTGCTACGCCAATTCGCCGGAAACTCGCGACATGCTCGGAATACCCACCTTGCAGCGCCAGGATGCCGATCGTCGGAACTGTTGCGCGGACCATGAGCTACCAGCCTCGTGAGGCCATTCTTTCCGTATCGGCGAGCGTTTCCATCCCGATTCCCACCATGGCCGGTCCGAGGTCTTCGCTTATTTCGGCAAGCGCCTTGGGATCATTGTAGTGGGTTACTGCCTGCACGATTGCCTTCGCGCGCTTGCTTGGATTGTCGCTCTTGAAGATTCCCGATCCAACGAACACGCCATCGACGCCCAATTGCATCATCAGCGCAGCGTCTGCGGGCGTTGCAATCCCTCCGGCAGCAAAGTTCACGACCGGAAGCCGACCGGCCTCAGCCGTCTGGCGCAAGAGTTCGATTGGCGCGCGGATGTCTTTGGCGAATGCAAATCTTTCGTCGTCGCTCATCGATGTGAGGCGGCGGATGTCGCGGCTCACGGCACGAGCATGGCGGACGGCCTCGACGACGTTGCCGGTGCCCGCTTCGCCCTTCGTGCGCAACATCGCGGCACCCTCCGACACCCGGCGCAGCGCTTCCCCGAGGTCGCGACACCCGCAGACGAACGGGACATTGAAACGGTGCTTGTCGATGTGGTGCTCCTCGTCGGCCGGGGTCAACACCTCGCTCTCGTCGATGTAGTCGATCTCCAGGGCCTCGAGAATCTGCGCTTCGACGAAATGCCCGATACGCACCTTCGCCATCACCGGTATCGTCACTGCCGCGATGATGCCTTTGATCATGGCGGGGTCGCTCATGCGAGCAACGCCGCCGTCTTTACGGATGTCGGCGGGTACGCGTTCAAGCGCCATCACGGCGGCCGCGCCAGCTTCTTCGGCGATTGCCGCCTGTTCGGGCGTCACCACATCCATGATAACGCCGCCCTTGAGCATCTGGGCCAGACCAGCTTTGACAGCGAATGTACCGGTCTGACGTGTGGGATTTCTCCCCTCGTCTTTCGGCGTCGCGTTCTGTTCGTCGTCGTGGCCCTGGCGAAAGTCGATCGCGGTATTTTCTTCATTCATGGGATTGGTCCTCGTGTTGCCAAAGGTGTTGACCCGGCAACCACATCGAGCGCCTGTTTGGCTCGCGTCGACGGGTCAACACCACTTAGCGATCAGGAATTATCGACTGTAAGGGCCGCTAGGTGCGGTTCTCATAGTCCACGAACTCCATCATGCCCGCCGCCATGTGGTACAGATGATGGCAATGCAGCGGCCATCGTCCGGTGTTGTCGGCGTCGAACACGAACGTGAGCGTTTCGCCGGGCGGCACCAGCACCGTGTCGCGCACGGCCCCGGCGATTGCGGCGCCATTGACGTCGGTGACCTGGAAGTGGTGGCCGTGCAGGTGCATCGGGTGGCTCATCATTGACGAGTTGCGCATCGCGATCTCGATGCGCTCGCCTTGGCGGGCACGCATATTTGCCGCACCTTCCATGCCCCAGACATAGCTCTGCATCTGCCCGGTGAGCGTGATCTGGATACGTCGATCGGCAGCGCGCACGGCCAGGGGATTGACCCCTCGAAGTCGGCGCTCGAGCGCATTTCCGACGATTGGCCCGGCGGCGCTGCCAGCCGCCGCGATCCGCTGCACGGTTGCGCCGGTCGTTGCGAGGACCACGCCGGTACGTTCGACGGCGCCCTCTCGCAACGCAAGGATCGGGAAGGCCCGCTCGCCTCGCGGCAGTTCCAGGGTGATGTCGAGGCGCTGCCCCATGCTGATCGGGAACTTCGTATCGACGATCGGCCGGACGGGCTGACCATCGACCGCGACCAGCGTGCCGCGCACCGCGCCGGTGTCGATGGTAAAGGCCGTGGCCGTCGCGCCGTTGATAATGCGCAGGCGGACGCGACCGCGGTTTTCTACGCGTACGACTTCTGGATCATCGAGTGTGCGGTCATTAGCGAGATAGGCGTCGTAATCGATGTCGTTGAGATCCATGCCGCCCATCTGCATGGACGGCATCCCCGGCATCGACATGTTGCCCATGTTGCCGCGTCCCATCGCCGAGTGGTCCATGCCGGCCATGCCGCCTCCGCGTTGGGGAGGTGGCGCGGCCTGCTCGGCATGCCCCTGGCCGCTCTTGAGGCGCGCGAGCAGTTCCTCGGCCGGGGTGAAAGAGAAGTCGTGCAGGAGAATGACCACCTCCTGCTCGTCGCGTTCGCGATCGGCCGCGGTCCGGACGATCAGCGGGGCAGCGAGAAGGTTCTGCTCCTGCAAGGTGTGGGCATGCATCCAGTGCGTACCGCCGGCGCCGACGGGAAACTCGTAGCGCACGGTTTCAGCCGGCTTGACCAGCGGCATCGGATTGTCGGGCACGCCGTCCATTCGCCAGGGTGGCGTCAGCCCATGCCAATGGATCATGGTCGGTTCGTTGATCTCGTTGACGAGATCGACGTCGAAGGTGGCGCCGGCGTCCAGCCGGACGCCTTGCGTCCCGTCTGGCTGCGCCAACCCGAAGACGCGCGCCGCCTTGCCGTTGACCTCGAGGGTGCGGCTGACGATGCCCAGCCTAAGCGGCGGCGCGGCGGCCGAAGCCTGCGACCAGGCGCTCGGCGGACGGATGATGGTTGCCGCGCCGAAGGCGGCGGCTCCCGTCATCATGGTGGTGAGAAAGTTGCGTCGGTTCATGGGTTCACTCCAGGAATGACCTGCGTCTTGAGCAGGCGAATTGATCCGGCGCGCCGTGGGCGCGCGCGTCGAAGACCCGATTCAGCATCGGGGCAGTTGGTCGGATCAGCTTCGAGGAGGGCCGTGCGGAGGGCCGACGGAAATGCCCGCCGATTGCGTGCCGGCCGGCAGGAGATGATCGGGCGGCGTGGGCACACCGGACTGGTCAGTCATGGGCGGCACCACACTGACGCAGGCTGCACAAGATTTCTGGCAGCAACGGTCGATGCTCATATCGGCCGTCTTGCCGCCTCCGTCGTGCTCGGAGTGCATCGATGCCAACCCCGCACTGTCGTCGAGAGCGACACTGCTTGCTGCCACGGGGTCGGGGCAAGGCATGGCGTGAACGGCCGTCATGGAGGCTGTGAGAAGGGCGAACACGAGCGCGGCCACGATGGCCGTTCTCAATCCTCCCAAAATGTTCGCCACCAGCATCATATCTGCAGACTACTCCGCCCTCGCTTCTAGCGCACCGGCATCCGGGCTGGGTTGATCAGGATCAAGGCCCGGCCTGCTCACGACGGGGTGTTTAGAATACCACCGTGGTCTTGTCATGACGCATCCGGCATCGGTGATGCGGCCGGCCAGGCAAAGTGCGGAAGTGTCAGGAAAGCGAGATAGCCAAGCGCGGCTGCGGCGACGGTCGCAGCCGCGATCGGGAGCCAGAAGCGGACCGGCCCCGTTCCTGCAGCGACGACCAGGCGGCCGCCGGCGTTCGCGACGAGCGCCAGCAGGACGGCGTGGCCGACGGCTTCCGTGTCCGCTGACACGCCGAGAAGACGCAGGGCGCTTAGCACCGCTACGTCGACGTCAAAGGTGCCGGTGATGGCCGAGGTTGCGATCATGCCCCCTGCATTACCTGCCGAAACCGCGGCGCTGATGGTTGACACGACAGCGAAGAGCACGGCGAAGCCGAGCAGCGCCCCCAGTTCGAACGGATTGCGAGGCATTTGCTCCCCTTCGGCCGGCACGGCACCCCAGGTCAGAAAGAGCGCGCCGCAGATAGCGAGCGTGGCGATAGCGGCAAGGATGGCGAGCCCGGCAACGCCCAGCACCGCCGGGGCGACGATCGCGACGATGCCGCTAACCCGCAGCACCGATACGCCGGCAGCGAGCGTGGCGGCTCCGGCCAGCGGCCAGGAATTGCCACCTGCAGCGGCCGTTCGCGCGAGAGCGAGCGTCACCGCGGTCGAGGAGATCACGGCCCCGGCCAGTCCGCCCACCAGCACGCCCCGCGTGGTTCCGAACAAGCGCACGGCGATATAGCCGAGGAACGAGATCGCCGCGGTTAGCACGGTGAAGAACCAGACCTGCTGCGGATTGAACCCGCCCCAAGGGTCGATGGCGCGGGCCGGCAGGAGCGGCAAGACAATCGCCGTCATCGCGGCGAGCACGAGCGCCGAACGCAGTTCGAGCCAGGTGATGCGCTTTAGGAGGCCGTGGAGGATCTCGCGGCTGGCAAGGACGGCCGCGAGCGCGGCGCCGCCAGCGGCGGCGGCGACTTGCTCACCGGCGACTGACAGGGCCCCGAGAACAAAGACGCCGAGGCCGGCGATGACTCCGGTTGCGCTGAAGGTCCCGTCGCGGATGGATTCGCGCACCTTGAACCAGGTGAGGACGGCCGTGAAGACGACAAGTCCGGCGATGAGCACCGACGGTGCATCAAGCCGGAGCGACAGCGCCTGGACAAGGCCCCCAAGAAGACCGGATATTCCGTAGGTTCGGATACCGGCTGTGCGCGCACCGTCTGGCGCATCGCGCTCACGCCAGCCGCGTTCGAGTCCGACCAGAAGTCCGATCGCCAGCGCCAGGCCAAGCTGCGGGATCAGCCCTTCCATCGCCAGGCCTGTCTATGCCAGACGCCACGGAGCCGCGAGACGTTCATGGCGCATTCCGGATCATCCGTCGCAACACATCATCGCGGCGCCAGAAGTGATGCCAGAGTGCAGCCCCTGCGTGGGCGATGGCAACAGCCAACAACGTCCAGCTCAACAGGCTGTGGATCGGTGCTACGCTGAAGCTCAGATACATGGCCACCGTACCCGTCAAGGCCAGCGCGAAGAGCAGGCCGTAGAGCGCCAGGTGTGTGATGGCAGCAAGGCTTTGTGCGATTGGGGACGTCCCTTGCACGGGCACCGGTCTGCCATGCCGGATGCGAAGAATGAGGAGATGGAAAGTCAATCCCATGATCAGCCAGCCGCTCCAGGCGTGGACCTGATGCAGGAGAAGATCGAGCGGACGGGGCTCAAGACCGTTCGGGATCGCGTGAGTGCGCTGCACCGCCCATGCGGTGGGAACCTGAGCGATGCATAGAAGGAGAATTGTCCAGTGTATCGCACGCTGGGCGATTGAGAACTTCTCTGGCGAGCCATCGAGCCGCGAGACGACGGGTCGGTATGCGGTCAAGCCTCCACCTCGATGAGATCGCCGGCACGCCCTGCGAACTCCAGCGCGTAGGCCAGCTCCCCCGCGGTCTCGGAATGGACGTGCAGGAAGGGCTGGCCGCGATCGATTTCGTCGCCCAGCCGGACATTCATCAGGATGCCGGCTGCTTTCGCTTGGGGCGCGCCGGCGAGCTTGGCCAAACGGGCGATTTTGCGGTTGTTGATATGGACCACGCGTCCGGCACGGTCTGCGGCCAGGGGATGGCGCTGGCTGGCCGTCGGAGGCTGGCGCAACCCGCCCTGCGCCTGGCAGATCGCCTTGAACTTCGCCCAGGCCCGGCCGTCCGCAAGCGTCTCGAGGGCCAGCGCCGCGCCCTCTCCCTTTCCGGCCTTGCCACCGATTTCCAGCGCTGCGCCGGCCAGCAGTGCCGCGCGGCGGCGGAGATCGTCCGGCGCATCGGAAGCGTTCTGGAGCACAGCCAGGACGTCAAGAGCCTCAAGCGCCGGTCCGATGCCACGCCCGACAGGCTGAGAGCCGTCGGTCTGGACACAGGTGACCGAAAGGTTGAACCGGCCGCCGACAGCGGTCAGCTGCGCTGCGAGCCGATTGGCGGTTTCCTCCCCGCGCACCTTGGCGGTGGCGCCGACCGGGATGTCGATGACGACATGGGTCGAGCCCGCGGCGATCTTCTTGGAGAGGACGGAGGCTATCAGCTGCCCCTCGGTATCGACGTCGAGCTCGCGCTCGACGCGAACGAAGATGTCATCGGCGGGACTAAGATGGACCGCGCCACCCCAGGCGATGCAGCCGCCCTCCAGTTCGACGACGCGCCGCAACGTCGCGAGGTCGAGATCGACGGGCGCCAGCGTCTCCATCGTGTCGGCCGTGCCGGCCGGCGAGGTGATGGCGCGCGACGAGGTCTTCGGCATGACCAGCCCGTTGGCGGCGACGATTGCGACGACGATCGGCGTCGTCCGGTTTCCGGGCAGGCCGCCGACACAGTGCTTGTCGACCACGACAGGCGCATCCCAGCGCATTCGCTCGCCAACATTGATCATGGCGCCGGTCAGGTGAGCGGTTTCGTCGGTGTCCAGCGGCAGCGCCGCGCTCGCGGTCAGGAAGGCGGCGAGATGCACGTCGGTGTAGCGGCCGGCAACGACATCCCTGACGATCTCATCGAAAGCGCGGGCGTCGAGACGATTGCCGTAGATGCGTCGCCGTACGCTCGCGAGCGACTCGACGGTCGGCGGATGGGTTACCCGGACCTCGTCGCCTTCGCTGAGGCCGAGCAGCTGCCAGGCCGTTTCGGACACGCCGACCTCGTCGAGGGTGAGCAGACCATCGCCGGTCACCTGGAAGAGCGTCGCCTGCACGGCGCGGCCATTGTTGGATACAAGGACCTGCGAGCGGCTGGATAGCCCTTCGGAGCGGCAGACATCGCAATCGGAGCGCATGATGACGACCGGCTGGTGCTGGGTATGCAGGCCAAGCCGGCGGACCCGATGATTTTGCCGGGCCGGCACGCCCGAGACGGGATTGGAAGCTTTCTTCATAGGTTGAAGCTCTGCTCCTGGCGCGGGACGATGGCGTTCCATCCGAGTTCTCGCTCGACGCGGATGCGCAGGGCCTCCGACGCCTCGTCCTCACCATGGACGATGAACAGCTTTTCCGGCGGTCGGCGAAAGCCAGAGAGCCAGCGCATCAGTTCATTGCCGTCGGCATGGGCCGACAGCATGGAAAGGTCGCTGACCTCTGCACGGACCGGGATCCACTGACCGTGTATCTTGATCTCTCCTGCGCCCTGCACCATGGCGCGACCGCGCGTCCCGGCGGCCTGGAAGCCAGAGAACAGAATCGTGTTCTTGGCATTCGGCGCAAACGCCTTGAGGTGGTGCAGGACCCGGCCGCCGGTGGCCATGCCGCTCGCCGAGACGACAACTTTGGGATAGGGGCTGGCGGTGATTGCCTTGGAGCCTTCGACGTCCCGCGTGTAGGTGGCGACCGCACAGATCGCCGTGCAGTCGTCCGGCGTAAGGCGATGATCGGCGTGATGGGCGTGCAGCAGGTCGGTGGCGTCGATGGCCATCGGGCTGTCGAGATAGACAGGCACCTTGGCAAGGCGACCGGCCGTCTTGAGTTTCCAAAGGTGATAGAGCAGCGACTGGGCACGGCCGACCGCGAAGGCCGGGATGATGACCGTGCCGCCGCGCGCGACCGTGCGTTCGATGACCGAGCCGAGCGCCTCCGTCGGGTCGGTCGTATCGTGACTGCGGTTGCCGTAGGTCGATTCGACCAGCACGACATCCGCTTCCGCGACGGCCACCGGGTCGGGAAGGACCGGGTCCCCATAGCGGCCAAGATCGCCGGAGGCGACGATCCGCCGCCCACCCCAGGATATTTCGGCGAGCGCCGCACCGAGGATGTGCCCGGCATGGCGGAAGGTCAGCGCGGCGCCGCCCGGAAGCTTTGTCGCCGTGTCGAAAGGGACGGTCGTGAAGAACTCGAGGGCCTGCTCGGCGTCGCGAATACCGTATAACGGCAGCGCCGGCTTGTGCTTGGAAAAGCCCTTGCGATTGGCGTATTCGGCGTCCTTCTCGTTGAGGTGCGCGCCGTCTTTGAGGATCAGTTCGGCAATGTCGCGCGTCGCGGCGGTCGCGTAGATGCGGCCCCGGAACCCGTCGCGGACCAGCTTGGGCAGGTAGCCGGAATGGTCGAGATGGGCGTGGGTGAGGACCACGGCGTCGATGCTCGACGGCGGGACCGGCAACGGCGCCCAGTTCAGCTCGCGCAGATTCTTGAGCCCCTGGAACAGGCCGCAGTCGATGAGGATGCGGGTATCGCCATCGGAAAGGAGATGTTTGGAGCCAGTGACGGTGCCGGCACCGCCGAGAGAGGTCAGGGTCAGCATGTCGGCTCTCAGTTGGTTTGCGTCGTGAGGTCGCCGGGACGGCCGTGTCCGTCGACGGCTTTGGCTTCGCCAGGGGTGAGGAATTCGTCGCGCGACCAGCCCGTGAGCGGGGCTGCCGCCTCGATCAGATGTGCCCAGGTGCAGCGGTTGGCGAACAGCATGCCGGCGACGTCGAGCGTGCCGCCGCGGCTGATGTAGCCGCGCGCCGCGGTGCGATGGGGCCCGCCATCCAGGCGGCGCAGCAGGCCGAGCATCGGCTCCGGCCGCGTGTGGCTGACGATGAGGCGCGGCAGGTCGGGCGGGAACAGCGCGGCGAGCTGATCGGCGGCGGCGACGAAGCCCGCCTCGATCGGATCGCGCGGCACGCGAAACCTCCCGGGCTCGCTGACCGCGGTGACGAGAACGCGCCGTCCGCGCTCTTCCAGCCGGCGCGCCGCCTTGAGCGCCTCTTCGAGCTGGTACGCACCGATCGCGACAATCTGAAGCTCCGCTCCGTCAGTCTGGCCGCCGATATGGGCGGCGCCGTCGGACACGAACGTCACTGCGGCATCACCATCGAAGCGGTTGGGCATGTCGCGCTTCGACACGATCACGCAGGCGACCTGCCCGCGTCCCGCATAGACGGACGCCATCGCAGCCACGGCGCTGTTCGCATCGACGGGGAAGAGCACGCGCGCGGTGTCCGACATCTCGCCCAGCAGCGCCTCGCCGATGGTAGGGTCCTGGTGCGACTGCTCGTTCTTGGAATTCTCCCAGGTGTGCGAGGTGACAACGAGCGGCACCGAGACCCAGCCCGGCTTCTGACCGACCTCGCGCTGATGCCGGGCGAAGATGATCTCCTGGCGCAGGCCGCCGAGCATCTTCATCGCGAAGGCCTCGTAGCTGACGATCAGGTTGAGGCCGCCCTTGTTGGCCAGCGCCGCGCCGGCCACCGCCTCTTCGTTGAGGGCCGTGATGACAGCGCCGTCGATGGCGTCGGCGACGCCGGGCTCTGTCGTATTGACCCGGTGGCGCAGCCGGTCGAGCGTCGCGCCCATGTGGTTCGAACGCAGTTCATCAGGGTTTCCGATGCGCGGCCGCAAGCCCGGATTGGCATCGACGAGGCGCACGAACCAGCGGTCGAGGGCGTGCATGGCGCAGTCGGGGGGCGCGTCATGGGCGGTCCATAGCGGGTCGGGCTGACGGACTTCTGGCGGATTGCGCAGCGCCAGCGCATGACGGCTCTCGGGAACCCGCCCCTGCTCGCCATGGATGACGAGCGTGTCGACAGCGCCCTCAATGTCATCGGTGGAGACAAAGAGTGCACGGGCGGCGTCTTCGAAGGCCCGGCGTGCTGCGGCGTCCCGCGCCGGGTTGGCGTCAAGGGGAAGATTGTGCGCGGCATTGGTGCCAGCGCCTGGAAAGCCGAAGCCCTTGACGGTCTCGGCGATCGCATAGGGCATCGGCGCGGGATACTGGCGGTTCCGGTCGGCGGCAAAGCGCTGCAGCTGGTCCTCGGCCGAGAGGATGGCCCAGGCGAAAGCCGCCGGATCGCGGCCGTCGATCGTGAACGGATCGAAGCCATTATGGGCGAGGTGCGTCTTCAGCCAGTCGGCGCCACCCTGCTGGGCGATCTGCGCCCGCTCCTCGATGCGGCGTCCGTTGAGGATCATGATCGGAATCGCGACACCGGAATCCTCGGCGCGCCACCAGCGCGGCGACCAGTCGGAACCGCGCTGCTCCTCGAAGGCGCCGTCGCTCAGGAAGGCGACCAGGCTTTCGCCGGGCAGCGGCGCGTGGACGTACTGCACCTCGGCAAAGCCGAGATAGCCGCCCTCGGAGATAGCCCCTGCCGTGTTGGGACCGGCGTGGCTGCCGAGTGGCACGGCGGGGCGCCCATGCGGGTCGATGGCGTAGGAATAGAAGTCCGCGACGAGGCGCGACAGGCCTTCGGCGCTGCGGTCATAGCGTCCCTTCTGTGCGTCGGAGACATCGCCCGTGAGCGCGTTGATCGCCTCGATCGCCGCGACGCAGTGGCCCTGGCCCATGATCCACGACCGTGTCTTGGCCGATATGGCGTTTGCCGCGAGATAACCGACGAAGGCGGGCACCATATTCAATGATCCGCCCGTATGGCCTTCCGGCGTGGGTTTGAAGGCATCGCCCGGCAGCGGCGCGCCGGAGAGATCGACGCGCTTCGCATAGGTCATGTGGACCACGAGCCACATTGCCGCAGAGGTCAGGCGATCGGCCGCGGCGAGCAGGCGATAGAGGTTGGCGGGTTCCATTCGACCGGAATCGGCAACTGCCTGTAGGCGTTCGACGGTCTCGTCCTGGTGTTTGATCAGGCCGTAACCGGAACGCCATTTTTCGAAGGCTTTTGTCGTCATCGCATCCATCGTGTGCAGCCTGTTATTCCGGTTGGTTCCAAGAAGGTCGCCATCGTTCAGTCCCGTCCGCCGGTCCAGGACGGCGGGTCGCTGGCCGGGAAGGAGTCGATGCCGGCGCGCTCGACGTCGTCCAGCGGCTCCGGCGGGCGGCGGTGGCGGATCAGAGCGCTGACGGATTCGGCCGTTGCCGCCAGTGAAGGAGCAATCAATGGAGCGAGCGCGATGACATTGCTCGCGTGGCTGACCGCGTCGCTCGAGACGATCCTGCGACAGAGCGGCTTGAGACGTTCGAAGGAGTCGCCGGCGAAAATGCCGTGGACGACCGCGACATCAGGCGGAGCGAAACCCTGTTGGGGCAGTTGGCGGGCCGCCTCGATCAGCGTGTGGCCAGAAGAGGCGATATCGTCGACCAGCACGGGCTGAAGGCCACTCCATGCCGAGAGGTCCGGCAGCGCGACCTCCACGTCGCGGTCGCCGTGGCGGATCTTGCTCAGTACGGCGTAGGGAGCGCCAATCCGTGCCGCGATAGCGGAGACCCATTGCTCGCTCTCCGCATCCGGGCCGATCACCAACGGTCGCGCGACCTCGACCGCTATCCAGTCAGCCAGAAGCGGCGCCGCATGGAGGGTGATCGTCGGGATCGTATAGAGCGCGGAAAGCGACGCATAACGGTGCAGATGCGGATCGACGGTGATGAGCCGATCAAAGGTCGACGAAATCAGTCGCGCGAAGCTCCGCGAGGTCACAGCCTCGCCCGACAGGAAGCGGCGATCCTGCCGCATATAGGCAAGGTACGGCGCGATCAGCGTGATGTCGGACGCCCCGAGCGCGCGCGCCGCATCGGCAGCGTAGACCAGACGCAGGAACCCTTCGTCGGGGCGCGCCAGCGTGCAGACCACAGCGACCGATCTTTCGGCGACATCGGAGAGAATGCGGACATAGCTTTCGCCGTCGGGAAAACTCCGTGTCTCGATAGTGCCGAGCTCCCACGCGCCAGCATTCGCGAGGTTGCGCGCGAAGGCCTCGTTGCCTGGCAGGGCGAGAATGAGTGGCTCGGGGCGATGTCCCGGAGATGGCATCGGATGGACTTTCCTGGCTTCGTCGCCCCATGCGGGTTGACCGCTTCACGCCCGCGGACCTTTTCTTCAGGCCGAGGCGAAGACGCCTGCTCGTAACCCGGCGCAGCGCTCCGATTCTTTGATCGAGATTAAGTTCTTGCGCCGCTCGGCAACCCTCGTTCGCAGGTTCGGCGCAATCCTTGCGCGGCTGCCCGGGGGTCGTGGCGGGCAGTCGTCACCGGCGCAACCTTGATCTGAGTTAAAGTGTGGGCTGCCAAACATCGGCATGGTTCGCGGCGAGCTTGGAAGCTTCTGGCTCAGTAAGCCGCTTTGGGTGACACGAGAGGCCGGCCAGGTCGTCCAATGGCCTGCGCTCGAACCCCAGAAAATCAGAAGGCCGGCTGCGTCCGGGGACGGCATTGTCGGCGAAGGAAGAACCGTGCGCATAGGCTATATTTTCGCCGGCATCATAGCGCTCACCGCCGCGGCGGGCGGCTACGTGTACTGGCTTGGCGAGCAGGATCGTGTTCCTGCAGGGTTGGCGCGGGCGAATGGTCGGATTGAGGTCGAGCGTGTCGACATCACGAGCAAGTATGCCGGCCGACTTTCCGAAGTTCTGGTCAACGAAGGCGCTGATGTGACGCGAGGTGATGTTCTCGCGCGGCTCGATACGACGGAGATACAGGCGCAGCTGACGGCGGCGAGAGCGGCAGTCCACCGGAGCCACCAGAGCGTGGCGAGTGCAGAGGCGCGCGTCGCCCTGCGGGAGGCGGAATTGAACCTCGCGCAAATCGAACTCCGGCGCGTCGCTGAACTCATGCGGACGAACACGTCGACGCAGGCGGAGCTCGACCGCCGGACCGCACAACGCGACATAGCGGCGGCATCGCTGCAGGCGGCGAAGGCGGCCGTCGAGGACGCAAAGGCCTCGGTGGAGGTGGCTGAAGCGCAGGTCAGTCAGATCGAAGCCGCAATCGCCGACATGACGTTGAGGGCGCCGGTGTCGGGGCGTGTCGAATATCGCCTTGCCCAGGCGGGAGAGGTCGTCGCGGCCGGTGGCCGCGTCCTGACGGTCTTCGACCTCTCGGACGCGCACATGACCATTTACCTGCCAACAGCGTCGGCCGGCCGCGTCGCCGTCGGTTCGCAGGCGCGTCTGGTTCTTGACGGCGCGGGTGGATACGTCCTGCCGGCGACCGTGTCGTTCGTCGCCGCGGATGCGCAGTTCACGCCGAGATTCGTCGAGACCGCGAGCGAGCGTGAGAAGCTGATGTATCGCGTCAGGTTACACATCGATCCAGTCCTGGTCACGGCGCAGCGGGGATATGTGAAGGCGGGCATGACCGGCAACGCCTATGTGCAGATCATCGGCGGGGCTGCCTGGCCGCCCGAGCTTGCACCGAGGCTGCCCGATGGAAGCTGAGTCTGCGCCGGCCGTCAGCTTGACGGGCGTCTATCATGCGTACGGAAAGTCGGTGGCGCTGCGTCATCTCGATCTATCGGTGCCATCTGGCTCCAGGCTTGCCGTCGTCGGTCCGGACGGGGTCGGAAAGTCGACGCTGCTCGGCCTGATTGCCGGCGTGCGACGCATCCAGCGTGGCTCCGTGCATGTGTTGGAAGGCGACATGGCCTCGGCTTCGCACCGCACCAAAGCCGCGCCGAGGATCGCGTATATGCCGCAAGGCCTCGGGCGCAATCTCTATCCGACCTTGTCCGTCTTCGAGAACATCGACTTCTTCGCGCGGCTTTACAGCCAGGCGGAGGGATACCGGCGCCAGCGTATCGAGCGGCTCTTGCAGGTGACCGGTTTGGCGCCCTTCGCCGGCCGGCCGGCCGGCAAATTGTCGGGCGGGATGAAGCAGAAACTCGGGCTTTGCTGCGCGCTGGTGCACGATCCTGACCTGCTCGTCCTCGATGAACCGACGACAGGAGTGGATCCGTTGTCGCGGCGTCAGTTCTGGACGTTGATTGCGCGCATCCAGGCCGAGCGGCCCGCCATGACGGTGATCGTGGCGACCGCCTACATGGAGGAAGCCGGCGACTTCGATCGCATCGTGGCGATGGATGACGGCGCGATCATTGCCGACGGCACAAGGTCGGACCTGCTGGCACGGACCGGAGCCGATAGCCTGGAACAGGCCTATACCGAGCTGCAGCGCCCGGACCGTCGCGGGCCGCGCGTCACACCGTCATTCCCGAGTCTCGAACCGGATGGCGGACCGCCGGCTATCGTGGCCGAAGATCTGACGATGCGCTTTGGCGACTTCATCGCCGTCGACCATGTGAGCTTCCGCATCCGGCGGGGGGAGATTTTCGGATTCCTCGGCTCCAACGGCTGCGGCAAGACGACCACGATGAAGATGCTGACCGGATTGCTGCCGGCGACGGAAGGACATGCGCAGCTCTTGGGAAAGCCGGTCGATGCACGCGATATCACGACCAGGATGCGGATCGGCTACGTGTCGCAATCCTTCTCGCTCTACGAGGAACTGTCGGTGCGCGGCAATCTCGAGCTGCACGGGCGGCTCTGTGGCATCGGTGGCAAGGAGCTTGCCGAGCGCGTCGAGGAAGCCTTGCGGCGTTTCGAACTGGCCGGGGTCGCCGCGACATCCCCGGACGCATTGCCGTTGGGAATGCGTCAGCGGCTTCAGTTGGCGGCTGCGTGCCTTCATCGGCCGGACGTGCTCATCCTGGACGAGCCGACTTCGGGCGTCGATCCTGCAGCACGCAACCGCTTCTGGAGCTTGCTCGTGGAGATGTCGCGCCGCGACCGCGTGACGATCTTCATCTCGACGCACTTCATGAACGAGGCAGAGCGGTGCGACCGCGTCTCTCTCATGCATGCAGGGCGCGTGCTCGCCGTCGGCACGCCGCGTGAGCTTCAGGCCGAGCGTGGGGCACACAGTCTCGAAGACGCCTTCATCTCCTATTTGGAGGAAAGCGCCCCGACGGATCGCGGGACCGGGTCCGCAGATGCCGCGGAGCCGTTCGCAGAGACCTCTTCGCCCCGGCACGAAACGGTTGCTCTCGTCCCAGGTGGCTCGTTGTGGATGTCTTTGAAGCGCATCTGGACGTTCGCACATCGCGAGGCCCTGGAGGTGGCCCGCGACCGCATCCGTCTGGCGTTTGCGCTGCTCGGGCCTCTTCTTCTGATGGCTGCCTTCGGTTACGGCATCTCGTTCGACATCGAGGGTTTGCGTTATGCCGTGCTGGACCGCGATCAATCGCGGGAGAGCCGCTTGTTTCTCGACCAGTTTTCGAACTCCCGGTACTTTGTCGAGCAATCAGGACTGAACGACGAACTCGAGGTCGATCGCCGCCTGCGTTCCGGGGAATTGACGTTTGCTGTCGATGTCCCTCCCGGCTTCGGGCGCGACCTCTTGCAGGGGCGACGTCCTGAAGTCGGATTCTGGGTCGACGGAGGCAATACGTTTCCGGCCGAAACGGCGCGGGCCTATATCCTCGGCGCGGTGCAGACCTACGCTGCGGGATTTGCGCGGCAGTCGGGCAGGACTGAAGGGCCTTTCGCCGCGGCGGTGATGGTCGAGCCCAGATTCCGTTACAATCAGGACTTTCGCAGCGTCTTCGCGATCACGCCCGGATCGATGATGCTCCTGCTGATCATCTTTCCGGCGATGCTGACGGCGCTTGGCGTCGTGCGCGAGAAAGAGATGGGATCCATCGCCAACGTGTATGCGTCGCCGGCGACGGTCGGCGAGTATTTGCTCGGCAAGCAGCTCCCCTATGTCGCGATCGGCATCCTGAGCTATGTCAGCCTGCTTCTTTTCGCCGGTGCGGTTCTCGGCGTGGTGCCGAAAGGATCGCTGCTTGCTTTTTCGGTCGCGGCGTTGGTCTACGTCTTCGCCGCGACGGCCTTCGGGCTGCTGGTGTCGGCGTTCGTGTCGACCCAGGTCGCCGCGATCTTCGGCACCGCCATCCTGACGGCGATGACGGCCGCCCACTATTCCGGCTTCCTGGTCCCGGCCTCGTCTCTCGAGGGGCCGGGCCGGATCATGGGGCTGGCCTTCCCCTCCCTCTGGTTTCAGACGGTCAGCCTCGGAGTCTTCGCGAAAGGCCTCGATGCGAAGGCGTTCATCGGCGAGATCGCCGTGCTGCTCGGTTTTGCGCTGACGTTCCTTCTCGTCGCCAGGCTCTCGATCCGAAAGCAGGAGACTTAGCGATGCGACGGTGGATGGAAAACACCTTCCGTCTCGGCATCAAGGAATTCGCGAGCCTTTCTCGCGATGTCGTGATGGTTGTCCTCATCGTCTATGTCTTCACATTCGCCGTCTATTCCGAAGCCACCGCGATGCGGACGGATGTCAACGGTGCGAGCGTCGCCGTCATCGACGGCGATCGCTCGACCTTGTCGGGCCGGATCAGGGACGCGTTGCAGCCGCCTTATTTCCGCGCTCCGGTCGAGGTCGACCGGTCGCAGCTCGATGCATTGATGGACAAGGGGGCGTTCGCGTTCATTCTGGACATTCCACGCGGGCTCGAAGCCGACCTCCTGGCCGGCCGCGCCCCGACCATACAGGTCAATGTCGATGCGACCGGCATTTCGCAGGCCGGCGCCGGCACGGCTTATATCGAGGAGATCATCGCCCGGGAGACGGCGAGTTTCCTTAAGCGAGGCTCGGAGACGACGGCTCTTCCCGTGAGACCGGTGATCCGCGCCATGTTCAACCCCAATCTCGAAGCGATCAGTTTCACGGCGAGCATGGGCGTCATCAACAACGTCACCATCCTCGCCATTATTCTCGTGGGGGCGGCCGTGATGCGCGAGCGCGAGCATGGCACGATCGAGCATCTCCTGGTCATGCCGGTGCGAGCGAGCGAGATCGTCGCCGCGAAGATTTGGGCAAACGGGTTTGTCGTCCTTCTCGCGGCGGCGTTCTCGCTCCACGTCGTGGTGGCGATCGCGCTTGGTGCAACGATCGTAGGATCGGTCGAGCTATTCTTGGGGGGAACGGCCATCTATCTTTTTGCGGTCACGTCGCTCGGCATCATGCTGGCGACGGTCGCGAACTCGATGCCGCAATTTGCACTGTTGTCCATTCCGGTGTTCGTGGTGATGTTCCTGTTGTCCGGATCGTTCACGCCGTTCGAAAGCATGCCGAGGTTCCTCCAGCTCGTCATGGATCTCTCGCCCTCGACCCACTACGTCCGTTTCGCGCAGTCGGTGCTGTACCGCGGAGCGGATGTCGAAGTGGTCTGGCCCGATCTTCTGACGATGGTCGGCCTCGGCGTCGCCTTTGTCGCCGTCGCGCTGTTTCGCTTCAAGGTGATGCTCGCGCAGCAATCATAGGGACGCGCATCTGCGGCGGCGCCCCATGGACGCGTCGCAGACAGAGCCAATGTCATTCATGCCTGCCTGACCTCTTCAGCACGCGACATAAGGAGCCGCGGCAGGGGGAAGCTGACGAGGAAGGCGAGGAAGACGACAAGTGCCGGCAGCAAGAAACCCGCCGCCGGCAGGAAAGGCACGTCGAACAGCAGTCCGCCTGCGGCTGATCCGATCGCCTGGCCAAGGCTCGCCGATGCGGTCATGCGACCGAGAGTAGCGCCCTGGCTCGTGCCCATTCCCAGCGAGGCCCAGTAGGTAGCGACGGGCGACAACATGCCGGCGCTGGCTGCAACCAGGGCGACAGCGACCGTCATCGCAAGCGAAGCGTTGGCAAGAGGCACGGCGACGAGAGCGACGGCGAGTACTGCGAGGCCGGGCGCTATGAACCAGCGCGTCAGCTCAGGCCTGATGAGTGGCGAGAAGATGATCGCCTGGACGATGGCCATGACGAGACTGCATTCGGCGAACATCGCTCCGATATGGGCGGCATCGAGGCCAAGGCTTTTGCCTTGCAGCGACAGGCCGACCTCGAAGGATCCGATCGCCAGCGCCGTGACGAATGCAACCGCCAACAGGCGCAAGACGGCACGCCGTTCGAGCTGGCTTGCTTCGGCCGGCAGATTCTCCTCATCACGCGTGGCGTGACCGGGAACTACGAGAAGAACAAGAAGTGCGGCCGCGGCCGAGAGTCCTGCCGCCGCGAGGAACGGCGTGGAAAATGCCTCATCCGGTGCGATGCCGAACAGGCTGCCGGAGAGGCGGACGGCGAGTCCGCCGAGCAGCGGGCCAATGAAGAAACCGGCGGTTCCAGCAATGTTGATCAAGGCGAAGCGGTGCGCCCGCCATTCCTTCGAAGGAGCATAGTCACCGACAAGGGCGTAGGCCGCTGGTGTGATGGCGGCCGCGAACAGGCCGGACAGAGCCCGGCCGACGTAGAGCATTGTGAGGCTTTGCGCTATCGCCAACAGCCCGACCGTCGCGGCAAAGCCGGCGAGGCCGAGGAGAATGACGGGCTTGCGTCCCCAGCGATCCGAGAGCGCGCCCCAGAGCGGCGCGAAAACAAAGATGGCAAGGATATAGGTTCCGGTGAGCAGCCCCGTGTGCGACGCAAGCCTCGCCGGCTCAAGCGGCCCGGCGAGGCGTTCTATGAGGAAGGGCAAAATCGGCAGTACGACGCCATAGCCCACCGAGATGGCGAACATCGCAGCGAGGATGGCCGCGAGCGAAACCCACGCCAGTCGTGGCGGCTCGCGGGCCGGGATCATGCCGAGGCGGCGGCAGGCTGGATTGTCGCATCGGTGGTCCGATGGCGCGTGATCCCGGCCAGCCGGGTGCGCTTCAGCATCAGGGCATTGATTGCAACGATCGCCGAACTGCCTGACATCGCCAAGGCGGCGATCTCCGGGCTGAGCAGGATGGGATAGAGAACGCCGGCGGCGAGCGGAAACGCGATGACGTTGTAGCCGACAGCCCACCACAGGTTCTGGTGCATCTTGCGCAGCGTGGCGCGGGAGAGCTCGACGGCGCCGACAACGTCGTACGGATCGCTCTTCATCAGCACCACGTCGGCGCTCTCGATCGCGACATCGGTTCCTGCACCGATGGCGAAACCCACATCGGCTTGCGTGAGGGCCGGTGCGTCGTTGACGCCATCGCCGACCATTCCGACTCTTTTGCCCTGAGCCTGGAGTTCTTTGATCTTGGCGGCCTTCTGACCGGGCAGGACGTCGGCAAGGACCATGTCGAGACCAAGGTCGCCGGCGATGCGCTGGGCGGTGCCGGCGTTGTCGCCCGTCAGCATTGCGACCTGGACACCGCGCTCGCGGAGTTTTGCGACGGTAGCGGCGGCGGTTGGACGCGGCGCATCGGCGATTGCAATGAGGCCGATGACCTTCCCGGCCCGTGCGACATGAACGACGGTACGTCCGGCGCCCTGCAGCCGCTGCGCGTCGGCGGTGAGCACGCCGAGCTCGAGTTTCTCGGAATCCATCAGCCGGCGGTTGCCAAGGAACACCTGCTCTCCGTCGATCCGAGCGCGGGCGCCCATGCCTTCGAGGTTTTCGAAACCCGTCTGGACGGGGACATCGAGGTCGCGCGCCCGCCGCAGAATCGCCTGAGCCAGAGGATGATCGGATCCCTGCTCGACGGCAGCGGCGGTCGACAGCACATAGTCGACGGCAACATCCCTGGCGGGGACGACATCGACGACTTCCGGCTGGCCCATGGTCAATGTGCCGGTCTTGTCAAAGATGATGACATCGAGCTTGGTCGCTTCTTCCAGCGCAGCGGCGTTCTTGAACAGGATGCCGTTCATGGCGCCGAGGCCGGTGCCGACCATCACCGCCATCGGCGTCGCAAGTCCAAGTGCGTCGGGACAGGCGATGACGAACACGGTGATCGTCAGCGTCAAGGCGAACAGCAGCGGTTGACCGAGCCAGAAGAACCAGACTGCGAAGGTCGCCAGCCCGATGACGATGGCGATGAGGACGAGCCATTGCGACGCGCGATCGGCGAGCAACTGCGCTGGCGCCTTCGAGTTCTGCGCTTCCTGGACCAGCTTCACGATCTGGGCCAAGGCCGTATCGGCGCCCACCTTGGTTGCGGCGTAGCGGAACGTGCCGCTCTTGTTGATCGTGGCGCCGATGACCGTGTCGCCTGGTTTCTTGCCAACCGGCATCGACTCGCCTGTGAGCATCGATTCATCGACTTGCGACGTGCCTTCCAGCACCGTTCCATCGACAGGAATCTTGTTTCCTGGACGGATGACGATGGTGTCGCCGACCAGCACGTCGGCGGTGGGAACTTCAACCTCGCGTCCGTCGCGAAGCACCATCGCCTTTGGGGGAGCCAGGTCGAGCAGAGCGCGGATGGCCTCGGACGCGCCGGCGCGTGCTCGCATCTCGAGCCAATGGCCGAGCAGGATGAAGACGAGCAGGACGGCGGACGCCTCGTAGAATTGCTGGCCTTCGAAAAGAAAGGTCGCGCCGACGCTGAAAAGATATCCGGTGCCGACGCTGAGCAGCACCAGAACGGCCATGTTGAGGACGCCGTTGCGCAAGGCGCGGATGGCGGCGACGAGGAAAGGCCAGACCGGATAGAGGATCGCTGCGCTGGCGAGGATGAATAGCCACACCTCCAGCCTCAGGCCGAAGGGCGGCGCCGGCGGCACGAACATCTCGCCCATCGGGGAGTAGATGAAGATGGGCACCGAGAAGACGAGGCTGATCCAGAAGCGGTTGCGCATGTCGCGCACCATCGCCTGCATATCCATTCCAGCGCCGTGACCCATCTCGTGCGCCATATCCTGCGACATGGGCATCGAGCTCTTGGCCGGCGTCATGGCATGGCCCGCGTGGTCTGCCTTGGAAGGCGGCGCGGAGGAAGGGATCGGCGCGACTGTCGCCCGCTGACTATGATCGTGACCGGCATGCTCATGCGAGAGATAGCTTGGCACCACTTCGCCAGCGCAATGGAAGCCGCACTCCCTGATCCTGTTCTTGATCTCCGGAACGGAAATCTTCGCCTCGTCGTACTCGACCGAGACGCTGTTTGAGGCGGGGTTGCTGGCAGCCTGATGGATTCCGCCCAGTTGGCGCAGTTGCTTTTCGACGCACTGATAGTCGAGGACCGAAACCGTGCCACCCACATCGAGCGTGGTTGACTTCATTCACTGTCTCCCTTGCAAACGTGCTTGCCGGGCTGCATGGCGGGCGCGCTTTCCGGCCGAGCCGGCTCCGACGCAAGGCCGATCGACGAAGGGAGGGCTTCAGGCCCATGACCGTCGCGGCAGCAATCATGGGCCGCGGCTTCAACGGTCGTCACTCTTTTCTTATGCTTCCCGATGCCGGCGCATCCCGACTTCTTCTTGTCGGCGCTGTTGTTGTCGGCGCTCTTGGCCGGCTGCGTGTGTTCTGCGCAAGTTTCCGCCGACATGGCAGGCGCTCCTGTCAATTCATGGGACAAATCCTGGATGTCGGTATCTGGCCGCAACCGGTCATTCTTTAACCCATGTCAAGTTTCGGTACGTAGCCGAGGATCAACGCACAGGTTGTGGCGGGCCACCATTCTTGGATTCGGTGGGCATCGACGGCCGACAGCTGATACTAGCGGATCGTCACCAGTGTGCCCGCTCTGCCTTCCAGAATTGCGCGGGCGTCCTCCAGGCGTCCGATGCCGGCAATCCGACCCGGGTGAGACGCAAAAATGCAGGCGGCCTCGACTTTCGGACCCATGGAACCGGGTGGAAATCCAAGGGCTGAGAGCTCGGCCGGAGCAGCTTTGCCGATCGGCCTCTGCTCGGGCGTTCCCCAGTCGAGATAGACGGCATCGACGTCGGTCAGCATCAGGAATGCTTCGGCGTCGAGATCTTCGGCGAGCAGCCCGGCGGCGCGATCCTTGTCGATGACGGCCTCGACACCCTGCAGGCCCCCGTCGGCGATCCGCACAACAGGGATGCCGCCGCCACCGACGCAGATCGTCACCACGCCGGCGTCGACCAGCATTCGGATCACCTCGATCTGGACGATGCGTTTCGGCAGGGGTGACGGCACCACCCGCCGCCAGCGACCAGGCGCCTCCTCCACCATCGGCCAGCCATGCTCGGCACGCGCCGAGTCGGCCTGCGCGGGGCCGTAGACCTGGCCGATGGGCTTTTCCGGTCGGCCGAAGGCCGGATCGCCAGGGTCGACCTCGATATGGGTCAGCAATGTGGCGAGCCGCGTGCCCTGCGGAAGCGCATTGGCAAGTTCCTGCTCGACCAGATAGCCGATCATGCCGATGCTCTCGGCGCTGATGACATCGAGGGGATAGGGTGGGACATCCTTCAGCGCCGCAGCTTGGAGGGCGATCAGGCCAACCTGCGGTCCGCTCCCGTGTGCCACGACGATGTCGTGATCCCTGGCGAGGTCGGCGAGCGCCGCCGAAGCCCTTCGCACATTGGCGCGCTGCACCTCGGCCGTCATCGGCTCGCCCCGCTTCAGCAGGGCGTTGCCGCCAAGCGCGACCACGACACGCATCGTCAGGCTCCCAACGTCGCGACAAGCACGGCCTTGATCGTGTGCATGCGGTTCTCGGCCTGGTCGAAGACCACGGAAGCCTCCGATTCGAAGACGTCTTCCGTCACCTCCATGCAGTCGATGCCGTATTCCTGGAAGATCTTCTCGCCGACCTCTGTCTCACGATTGTGAAAGGCCGGCAGGCAGTGCATGAACTTGGCGTGCGGGTTGCCGGTCGCGCGCATGATCTCGCTGGTCACACGGTAGGCCGTAAGCCGTTCTATGCGCTCGGCCCAGACGGAATCGGGTTCGCCCATGGACACCCAGACGTCGGTGTAGACGAAGTCGCAGTCTTTCGCCGCCTCCGCGGGGTCTTCGGTCAAGGTGATCCGGGCGCCGGTCGTCTGCGCCATGGCGCGGCAACGGTCGATCAGGGCCTGCTCCGGCCAGCAGGCTTTCGGCGCGCCGAGCCGGATGTCCATGCCGATCAGCGCCGCGCCGGCAAGCAACGAATTGCCCATGTTGTTGCCCGCATCGCCCAGGAAGCAGAAGGAAAGCTGGGAGAGGTGCTTGCGGGTGTATTCGCGCATGGTGAGGAAGTCGGCGAGTATCTGGGTCGGATGGGACTCGTCCGTCAGGCCGTTATAGACCGGCACGCCGGCATGCGCGGCGAGCGTCTCGGCCTGGTCCTGCGCGAAGCCGCGATATTCGATGCCGTCATACATACGGCCGAGAACGCGCGCCGTGTCTTTCATCGACTCCTTCTTGCCGATCTGTGTTCCGGACGGGCCGAGATAGGTGACGTGCGCGCCCTGGTCGTAGGCGGCGACCTCGAAGCCGGTTCGGGTGCGCGTCGAGTCCTTCTCGAAGATCAGAGCGATGTTCTTTCCCCTCAGGCGTTGTTCTTCGTAGCCGCCATACTTGGCCTGCTTGAGCGAGGCGGAGAGCCGCAGCAGAAAGCGGATCTCGTCCGGTGAGAAGTCGAGCAGCTTCAGAACGCTGCGCCCACGAAGGTTTACAGGCATGTTTTTTCCTCAGATCGGATCGCGGATCAGCGGACAGGTCATGCAGTGGCCGCCGCCACGGCCGCGGCCGAGTTCGGCGCCAGGGACCGTGATGACCTCCACGCCCGCCTTGCGCAGCTGCGTGTTGGTATAGGTGTTGCGGTCGTAGGCGACGACGACGCCGGGCTCGAGGGCGACGACGTTGTTGCCGTCATCCCATTGTTCGCGTTCCGCGACATAGGCATCGCCGCCTGTTTCGACGATCCGCAGCGCCTTGAGGCCAAGCGCTTCGGCGACGACCTCGGGCAACGGGCGCGCCTCCTCGCGGACGTCGACTTGCCCGTTTTTGTCGCCCGGACGCAGCGAAAAAGCACGGATGCCATTTACGACGTCGGCGAAGACGGTGACGAGATCGCGGTCGCAGAAGGTGAATACCGTGTCGAGGTGCATGGACGATCGCTCGACAGGAAGCTTGCAGGCGATCACGCGATTGGCGCCGCCCTGTGCGAACAAGGCGCGTGCGATCTGGCCGACGGCCTGAGGGGTGGTGCGCTCCCCCATGCCGATCAGCACCAGGCCGTTGCCGAGCGGCATGACGTCGCCGCCCTCGGCGGTGGCCAGTCCGTAGTCGGTGTCGGGGTCGCCCCACCAGATCGGAAAACCGGCATCGCGAAAATCGGGATGAAAGCGGTAGACGGTGGCGATGTTCACCGTCTCCAGTTTGCGAGCGTTCCAGCGCATCGGGTTGAGCGTGACGCCGCCATAGATCCAGCAGGTCGTGTCGCGCGTGAACAGGTGGTTGGGGAGCGGTGGCAGGATGAAGTCCTCCGGCCGCAGCACCGGCGCAAGCATGCCGGTCGGCGCAATCGGAAGCTCGGCTCGGCTCAAGCCTCCCATGAGGATCAGCGAAAGCGCGTCGGCATCGACCTCCATCAGATGGGCACGCAGGTCGTCTGCAAGTCCGACGCCGACAGCGTTGACGCTGACCCGGCGCTCCAGCAGCCAGCGGCGCGCCGCCTGATCGCGCAACGTCTCCGCCAGCACCTCCCGCAGAAAGACGACCTCGGTGCCGCGATGGCGGATCGCATCGACGAAGGTCATGTGCTCGACCCGGGCCTGCTTCACCCAGATGACGTCATCGAACAGCAGCTCGTGGCAATTGCTGGGGGTCAGGCGCGCGAGCGCCGCGCCGGGACGGTCGACGAGAACCCGCCGCAGCTTGCCGACTTCGGAGTGGACACCGTAGGTGATGGTCATCGCTATCTCCTTCAGGCGAGCAGGACGGCGATGCTGAGGCTCGCCATGATGATGATGGTGAGGATGAGCAGCAGCGGCGCCATGAAGCGCAGCCAGCGCTCATAGGGAACTCGGCCGATGGCGAGCGCCCCCATGACGACGGCAAAGGTCGGGTTGATCAGGTTCACCAGGCCGTTGGCGGACTGATACGCCGTGACGACGGAGCTGCGTCCGACACCCGCGAAGTCGGCGACGGGCGCCATGATCGGCATGGACAGCACCGCCAGTCCCGAAGACGACGGCACGAAGAACGAGAGCAGGACATTGATCCAATAGATCACGTTGACGAAAGCGACCTTGCCGAGCCCGGCGACCGAGAGCTCGGCCCAGTTGAGGATTGTGTCGGTGATCTTGCCCGCGTCCATGATGACGACGATGCCGCGCGCGAGGCCGATGATCAGCGCGACGCCCAGAAGGTCGCGCGCGCCGTTGACGAAAGCATCGACGAACTGTTCCTCACCGGGGCGGGCGATCAGCCCGATAAGGATTGAGGATGCCAGAAACAGTCCGCTCATCTGGCCCATCCACCAGCCGGCGCTGAGGACGCCCCAGATCATGACGACGAAGGTGAGCGCGAACACCACGAGCACGATCTTGTGCAGGCCGGTGAACCTCATTTCCTCGCCGCTGCGAGCGGCAAGGAAATGCGCCTCGTTGGCAGCCTTGCGGTCGTAGACCAGTGAACGGGTTGGATCGAGCCGCACGCGTTCAGCGTAGCGCATGACGTAGATGACGCTGGCGAGCCAGCAAAGTCCGAGAATGACGAAGCGCAGCACGATGCCGTCGGTGAAGGGAATGCCGGCTGCGTCGGATGCGATCACCGTAGCGAAGGCGTTGACCGTCGAGCCCAGCACGCCGACACCCGCTCCGAGCAGGATGACGGCAACCGCAGTTACTGCGTCATAGCGGGCGGCGATCATGATCGGGATCAGGAGCACGTAGAAGGCGAGCGTCTCTTCCGCCATGCCGTATGTCGTGCCGCCGAAGGCAAACAGCGCCATCAGCACCGGAATCATCCACTTCTCCCGGCCCTTCAGCGCGCGCATGGCGCTGCCTATGCCGGCTGTGATCGCGCCCGTAGAGGCGACGACGCCGATGAAGCCGCCGATGACGAGGACGAACAGCGCGACGTCGATGGCATTGGCTTGATTGGTGACCGGGTTATAGAGGCCGCCGATCGGCGCCATGATGACGTCGAAGACGCCCTGCGGATTGGGCTCGCTGAGCGAGTAGGTGCCGGCGACCGGGACCTCCCGGCCGAGCGCAGCGTTTTCGACGCGTTGATACTGGCCGGCCGGGATGATCCAGGTCAGCGCCGCGACGAGCACGATAAGTCCGAAAAGGATCGTATAGGCAGTTGGAAACCGCCATCTTCTTGTTTCCGCAGTCTGCGGGACGCTGCTCATTGTCGGTTTCCCCCAACGTTTGTTTGTCGGGGCAACTTGGCAGCCTGGAAGACGCCCGACGGTTCCGGAGAGGGGCGTCCGAAGCCCGTAGGCGGTCCGCGTCTCCCGTCATCAGGCAGATGCGGGGCTGTCCGAAGGACGTCCCTCTTATGGGGTGATCCTCAGGATTTGGCGCAGCCGATCCTTGATCGAAGTTAAATTCGTCCGTCACGGACCGACCTACCTTGAAGCGCTCGCTTCCGGGAGACTGCGACCGTGGCTTCTTGCGGCGAGGTGCGTGGTGCGCACGGCCCGATGCGCGAAGGGACAACCTGGTATCGAGGAAATCGACATGAAATGTGTGAGATCGATCCTTGCCCTTGCCCTCTTCTTGGTGCCGGCGATCGCACTGGCCCAGAATGACGCGCATCACGAGGGGGGCGCGGCGAATGCCCCCGCACCGCCCGCCGCGACCTCCATGCCGCAGCAATGCATGACGATGATGCAGATGATGGACGGCATGATGGGTGATCAGATGGCGACCTGCATGGCCGGACTGCCGGCGGCGTCACAGGCCTATATGCGCGCAATGATGGGCATGCATGGACCCATGATGGCAGCGATGCAGACGACAGATGCGGATGTCGCCTTCGTCAAGGGGATGATGGCACACCATCAGGCGGCTATCGATATGGCCCGCGCGGTCCTTCAGTTCGGATCGGACCAGCAGGCCAAGGCGTGGGCGGAAGCGATTATCGCCGCCCAGCAACAGGAAATCGATGAAATGCAGGCGTGGCTACGCCAGCGCGGCCAATGAGGCTCAACGTGACACCTCCCCACCGCATCAGAGGCGCCTGGAACCGGAGTTGGGCCGCGACCAAAGCATCGGCCACGATCCGGCGTATCCGGACAATTGGCGTCGGCGTGGCGATCGCGACAATGCTCGCGATCGGTGGCGCGCTGGCGGATGACAACTACCAGACATCGGACGGCCTGGCCGTCTATCTCGGCATCGTTCCGGCAGCCGTGGTGCGTGGCCATCCTTCCAGCCACGCCGAGGGCGCCATGCATGGTGGCGCGGGGAGCGGCAGCCATCAGCAGCATATCGTCGTTGCGGTTTTCGATGCCGGGACCGGCGTGCGCATCGAAAACGCGCGCGTGTCGGCGAGGATTGCGGGCCTCGGCGATATCGGTCGGCAGGCCGCCGACCTCGAGCCGATGACGATCGCGAACACCGTCACCTACGGTGCGTTCGTCACCCTTCCCGGCAACGACCGCTATGACATCGTTGTCGAGATATCGGTGCCGGGCCGCGCGCGTGCTGTATCGGTCAAATTTTCCAGTGAGCACGTTCAGTAGGTGGCCGCACGAGACATCGGTTAGCCGCCAAATCTTGCGACCCTGGCAAGACCGCTACGAGGTGCTCACCTTGGGCCATTGACGTTTGGCGGCCTCGACGCGGCGCAGGCGCGTCTCCTTATTCTCGATATAGCCGCGCGTCAGCGGGACTGCGTCCTGCCGCTTGGTGATCTGGATCTGGAAGACCATCATCGCCTGATAGCGGAACGCGAGCTCTGAGACGCTGAGGTAGAATTCCCAGAGGCGCGCGAAGCGCTCGTCGAACAGCTCGACCGCGGCGGTTCGACGCGAGAGGAAGCGTTGCCGCCAGTGTTTGAGCGTCTCGGCATAGTGGAGACGCAGGATCTCGATATCGGTGACGACGAGGCCGGAGCGTTCAATCGCCGGAAGGACTTCCGACAGCGCAGGGATGTATCCGCCCGGGAAGATGTATTTGGCGATCCAGGGATTCGTGAAGCCAGGGGCATCGGAGCGGCCGATGGAGTGAAGCACGAGCACGCCGTCATCGTCGAGCAGCTCGTGGCACTTCCGAAAAAAGTCGTGGTAGTGACCGACGCCGACATGCTCGAACATGCCGACGGAGACGATGCGATCGAAGCGCCCCTTGACGTCGCGATAATCGAGCAGCTGGAAGTCGAGGCGATCGGCCGCGGCGCCGGTCATGCGCATTTTCGCATATTCGAGTTGCTCGGTCGAAAGCGTAATCCCGGTGACATGGGAGCCGAAGGTATCGGCCAGATAGGCGGCGAGCCCGCCCCAGCCGCAGCCGATGTCGAGGACGCGCGAGCCGCGATCGACGAGCAGCTTTGCCGCAACATGGCGTTTCTTCGCCTGCTGGGCCTCGTCCAGAGTGGCCGTCTCGGTCTCGAAGTAGGCGCAGCTGTACTGCCTGTCGGCGTCGAGGAAGAGGTCGTACAGCTGACCGGTCAGGTCGTAGTGATGGGCGACGTTGCGTTTCGAGCGGCGCCGGACATTCTGTTGCGAGAAACCACGCAGAAGGAAGCGCAGGCCGGCAAGCATTCGGGATGAGAGCGGACGGCCCGTCGTGTCCTGGGAGAGGAGGAGTTCCAGCAACTCGGCAATGGTGCCAGTTTCCAGCACCATGTCGCCGTCAACGAACGCCTCACCCAGCCTGAGTTCGGGATCGGCCAGCACACGGCGCTGTGCCAGAGACGATTGGAAGCGGATCGCCACGGGTATGCCCTCGCCATTTCCGAAACTTGCTGTGGCGCCCTTGGCTGTCGTTATTCGCAACGTTCCCTTTTTGATGAGGCGAGCAACGGCTTTGAAGATCAGCTTATCCATATAGAAGGTCTCGGAATTGACGTTTGCCGGGTAGCAATGCGGCAAGACCGAGACCTGGACCTTAAAGTGGATTGAACACTTCGGGGCCGTTCAACCGCTGCGCCGCTGCATGCCGTTAGCGGCCTGCCCTCGTGGGCTCGCGGGCAGACAGACGGGGGAAGAAAGCAGGCACGTCGCGCATGTAGCGCGCATAGGCCTCACCGTGTTCGGCGAGAACCTCCTGCTCTTCACGCCGCGCGAGACGCCAGTACATGAAGACCAGCACTGGAAACATCGCCAGCGTGAGCAGCGTAGGCCATTGCAGCAGGAATCCGAACATCACCAGCACGAAGCCAATGTATTGCGGATGGCGGACCCTCGCGTAGATGCCGGTGGTTGCGAGGGTGTGTCGGCGCTGCGCTTCGTAGAGCACCTTCCAGCCTGCCGATATGATGACGAAGCCGCCGCCGATGAAGATGAAGCTCAGGATGTGGAATGGCCCGAAGTGGGGATTCGTCCGCCAGCCGAACAGCTCTTCGAGAAGGTGGCCGGCGTCGTGCGAGAACCAGTTGATTTCCGGGTAGCGGGTCTGCAGCCAGCCCGACAGCAGGTAGATCGTCAGCGGAAAGCCGTACATTTCGGTGAAGAGTGCGACGATGAAGGCGCTGAAGGCGCCGAACGAGCGCCAGTCCCGCGTCGTTGTCGGCTTGAAGAAGGTGAAAGCGAAGAAGATGAAGATCGCTGAATTGAGGATGACGAGGGACCAGAGTCCGTAGGCGGGAATATCGTCTTGCATGGATGCGCGCTCCAGAATCGAACGTTCAGTGCTGGTGGGGAGGCTGCTGCTTCTGTGACGCGGATGTGTCGTCGCGGCCGTGCCCGCCATGTCCGCGGTGCATGAAGACGTGAAGCAGCGGACAGGCGAGGATCAGCAGCCAGGGCAGCCAGCCCAGAAGGTGCGCGCGGTGCTCGGCGATGAGATAGAAGGCCGCGATTGCGAGTAGTCCATAAAGGACGATGTTGGCGGCGGTGAACCGGCGCCCGGGGCTCTCTTGCTTGTGGAGGCTATGCTGGTTCGGATCCATGGTGTCACGTCCGGCGGTTGGAGATCGCGCAAGGGAGACGTGGGGCTCGCGTCGAGGCGCTCTGAGCGAACGCCAGAATGCCGAGAAAGCCCCATCTCCTTTGATGTGGACGATGCGGCGGCGAAGGCCGGGAATCCTTGATGCGGGTTAAGTTCTCGTCTGGAGCCGGTGCGGCGCAGTAGCCCCGGCTCCCGCGCCGTGCGCACGGATGGTCCCCCCATACGCGGGGTCGCCTATTGGGTTGGCAGGCGGAAGTGTCAGGCTGAAGGAAGGTTCTCGAAGTCGCGCACGAGGGCGTCGATCGAGCGGGCGCACGATCCGATCCGGATATCGATACCGCGGGCGGAAAGGGCATCCCGATCGGGCCTGGCGATGAAGCCACACACAAGCCGGCCTATGCCGCTTGCCAGGATGAGTTCGCGGGTGGCTTCGGTGGTCCGCTCAGGATTCCGGCGAAATTCGCGGGCATGGCTACAGGGATCGATTACCAGAAGGCCGTCGGATTTCGCGAAGAACGGGCTGAGAACCGCTTTCCTTCGCGTGCGGGCGACGAGCACGGCGATCCAGCGTTTTCGATCTGCCGGCGGAAGGGCTATCGATGACATTTCCGACCCGCGGGAGAATTCGGCGAGGATGACAGAACCATCAGCTGGCGGCTCGCACCTTAATCTCGATCAAGCATATCGTTAACGCGAATGGCGGCCGGTCGGTTCTGTGGCTGGCCCCAGCAGGTTGCGCGTGACCTGGCGAATGCCCCCGGCCAGTTGATCTGGGTCAAGGCGGTCACGAGCCGCTATAGTAGATTGAAGGTGCCGCCTTCCCGCCCGGAGCGTGCTCAGGGCGGAGACAGGTCGAGTGCGGTGACGCACCTTGTAGATGGTTGTGGACGCGAGTGTATGGTCAGGTATCTGGCGCTGCTGATTGTCTGTGTCGTCGCTGTTCTGACGCAAGTCGGGCCGTCGATGGCGCATGGCGGCGAGCCGGTATCGGGTTTCCCGGACCGCGGCTTCGTCGGCGCAACCCTGACAACTTCGCCGGTCGACGGGCAGGATTGTGCCCCTGGGGCCGGTTGCTGCACGGCCATGTGCGCGCCGTGTTACGTGCCCCTACCACCCCACTATGGTAGGTCTGTGAGCGCTCCGCCCAAATCGCAAGTCTTGGCTTTGCGCCAGGCTTGTCTGCGCTCCATCATTTTGGGCCGCGATCCTCCCGTCCCCCGAAATCGCATCCTCTAGGGCTCCTCGGTTCAATCGCCAGCTCGCCAGCCTGCCCCGGCAGGTCTGCGTGGAAGTGCGGTCGATTCGACGCGCCGATTGAACGTCACGCGCGGCAAACGCCCGGGGCGTCGCACTTTCATCCACAATTGATGGGCTGCGCGAGCAGCCGCCGTAACGGGTCATCGCGCCCGGGAGGTGTAATGTGAACTGGGATCGAGCGTCTTTATCCGAAGAGACAGCCCGGTCGCTTCGTCGCGACGAATGGGGAACCATCGAGCGCGAACGGAATGTACCGTTGTCAAATGAAATGCCGTCTGCCGCGCCGCCATATCGGATGGATGCGTGGGGCGGCCAGTTGAGCGGGCGTCCACCGCGCCCAAAAGGAGCAAGCGACGGCGAGGCATATGAGCCGTCGAACGCCGTTTCATTGCCAATGGAACGGCATCGGTTGATCCCGCGCTATCGCGATGGCGACCGGAAGATCGAGGCCGGGCGGGATCTCTTCAGCATAGGATCGAGCGGGAAGAGCATCTTTAATCTCCTTGAGGGCTGGGTCGCGGTCTACACCCTGCTGGAGGACGGGAGACGGCAAATCGTGCAGTTTGCTCTGCCCGGCGCCATACTCGGCGTGCTTCCGTCGCGGCGTGCGCCGGCGACGGTGGGCGCGCAGGCGCTGACCGAGGTCGTGGTCTCGGTGATCCCTGTCTCCGTGCTCACATCGCATTCCCAGGCGGATCCGGAAATCGGGATGCGCCTGGCGCGCTCGCTGGCCCACGACTGCAATCTGGCGTTCGATCATCTGACGAGCATCGGGCGGCGGTCGGCCCGGGAACGGGTCGCGCATTTGCTGCTCGAGCTGTTCACCAGGTATCGCGCACAATGGCCGGGAAATCGCAGTGAAGAGATGGTGCTTCCCCTGACACAGGAGCAGATCGGTGACGCCACCGGTCTCACCTTCGTCCACGTCAACCGCGTGCTAAGCGCCCTGCGCAAGGAGGGCATCGTGCAATTTCACTATCGACGCCTGCGGATTCTCGACCCCGATCGACTGATCGAGGTCGCTGGCGTGGATCCTGAGATTGCGATGTCATGGCTCGAGCGCCGTCCCTGGGCCTAGCTGGGTCAAAGGCAGGTTCCATGAGCGTGGCTATTGGTTTGGTGCTGCTGGATCGACTTCCTGCTCGAATGTGGGTGTCGAGGTTCGAAATACGTCACACCCAACGCGACGGAGCATTTGCGCGTCTCCTAGCGGGGCTGCTCTTCACGCAATTTGCGAATCTTTTCAGCGGTCTCGCAATGGCAGTCGAGGAAGCCATGGACGGGACAGGTGAGACACATCTCTTCGAGCCGCCTGCGCAGCGCTTGTCGTCCGCGATGAAGGCGCACAGTGACGTTGTTGAGTGAAGTGCCGAGGCTCGCGGCTAGTCGATCGCGTGGTTCACCGAGGATATCGGCACGCCAGACGATGTCTGCGTATTCAGGCTT
The DNA here is from genome assembly GCA_964628235.1 of uncultured Rhizobium sp. Lineage (GTDB taxonomy): Bacteria > Pseudomonadota > Alphaproteobacteria > SMXQ01 > SMXQ01 > CAMAVH01. The sequence goes on from CAZVLU010000020.1 coordinate 46,971, forward strand.
CAAGGTTGGAAGCAGGCGATAGAGGCAGTTGCAGATCGCAGCGTCGAGCTCGGCGTCGGCGGGCAGGCCGTCGATTTCGCCTTGATCAACCTGAATCTCCCGCCGTCGACGTCTGTTCGCACTCCGCTGGTAGTCGATGATGGTGGTCGCAAGGATGCGCCCGAGCCAACCGCGCATCGTCTGCACATCCCTGAGCTGGGATGCGCGCTCAAGGGCTCGGACCGAGAAACGCTGGAGGACTTCTTCTGCCTCGTCACGATTGCGTAGTCGCTGCTGCAGAAACTGGAGAATTTCCTGTCGCGCTTCGACGAGCGCCCGCTGCACTGCGGTGTCGTGGGTTTTGATTGCGTCGTCTGCCCGCTCCTCCTGGTCACGGACCTTTGTCATGCCTGTGCAGCCCTCTGCTTTGCCGACTGGGATTTGTGAAGTCTGCCAAGCATCTGAGCTGACCACTCTGTCAAGTCTTTAATCCAGATCAAGCTTTGCCGATTGACGCATCTCTACGCTGCTTGATGAGGCGGCGGAGCGCAACAACAGCGGTGCTGAAGCGCAACGGAGCCCATGTCCAGGAATGGCTGCCGGCGCGCTTCGGTTGTCGTTCATGGTCGGCGGCGAGGACTCGGCAGCCAAGAGCGGGATCGTCAAGCCAGACGTAGGTCGGTGCTCTGTGCGTGGGCGGAGGAGCGCGAGTCTACCCCGCGCATGCTTGAGACAACTCGCCCAATGCCGCGCCATCGGATGGGCGTCCTGGACGTCAGGAAGCCGCGCCGATCCCTATGTCCCAAAAGAATCTCGCGTTTGGAATGCCAGACCTGACCCTTGATCTTCGCTATCTTCGATACGCGCTCGTGGCGGCCGAGTTGGGGAGCTTTCGTCGCGCCGGCGAGGCGCTCGGCGTCCACCAGTCGACGGTATGTCGGCGGGTCCGCATTCTGGAGGATCGCCTCGGCGCGACGCTGTTCGTGAGAACACGGTCAGGCGTCCGACTTACAGCATCAGGCGAGCGCTTTCTGAAGGAAGCCGCCATCGCTGCAGATCAATTCGGCCGTGCGGCAGAGGCCATCTCGTCGCCGAGCCGGGGAAGTCGAGGAGAGCTTCGCGTCGGCCTTTTTACCTCGCTTGCTGCCGGATATCTTGGGCATCTATTGGAGCGCTTTCGCGTTCATCATCCGGACGTGGAGGTCGAGCTCGAGGAAGCCAGGCCGCAAGCCATCATCGTCGGCGTAGTCAACGGGAGGCTGGACGTCGCATTCGTTGCCGGCGAACCGGCGGTGGCGGGCTGCACAACCCTGCGGCTATGGACGGAACGCGTATATCTGGCGCTGCCCCACAATCATCCTCTGGCGGACAGTGACGCGGTTCGATGGCACGAGGTCAGAAGGGACCGGTTTATCGTCAGCACGATGGGGCCGGGACCGGAGATCCACGAGTATCTGATCAAGCGCCTCTCAGCTGACGGAATTCGTCCCAACATCAAATCCCACCGGGTCGCCCGAGACAATCTCATCAGCATGGTGGGCAAGGGCTTTGGGCTCACGGTCACGACGGAAGCAACCGTGGGTACGAGGTTTCCGGGCGTGGTCCTTCGCCCTTTCGATGGCGAGGGCGAGATCATTCCGTTCAGCGCGGTCTGGAACTCGCGAAATTCGAATGTTGTCTTGAACCGCTTTCTCAGCTTCGCTCGCTCGGCCAGTCCCCAAACCGAGACTTGAGGGGATGTGCATTCGCCACGCGACGCATCATGCCCCGGCGCCAGGTTCCTTCCTCGACGCCGGACGATTGCCTATCCCTTTTTGTCCGCGCTTGGCCTTGGAGAATTCGCGATCGGTCGCCATGAAGCGCTCGACCATCTGGGGAACGAGCTTCATCGGATCGGGGATTGGCGTGCCGGTCTGTTGCGCGAGAACGTCGGCGTAGATCAGAAGATCGCGGTAGACTGGTGCCGCGAATTCGACCGTGCCCTTTCTCGGCTTGTCGTCCTCGAGTGCGCCGAGCTTGAGCTTCGCCATCGGTCATCCTCCATAGGGTTCTAGCAGGAGGTCGCGCGTGACGATCACACGAACGGGGAAACCCGGCCGGATGGTCAATGTGGGCGCGACGTTGAGCTGACGCCGGATAATCTGCTGGCCGGCGTCATTGATCGTGTCCTGGCCACCGTTCCGGATCGCTTGCAGCAGCCGATCTTCGTCGCTGACAGCAAGCTCCGCGCCAACGCTGAGAAGCGTCGACAAGCCCGCCGCCTTCGCCAGATCCCACCAATGATAGTCGACCCCGTCCTCGAGACCGGCATAGCCCTGCGTATCGGCGCCGGGCTGACGCTCGAGGACGATCGATCGACCGTTCGGGAAGATCAGCCGGTTCCACACCAGGAGTATGCGGCGCTGTCCAAACTGCACGGCATTGTCATATTGCCCGATGATGCGGGTGCCTTGCGGCACAAGGAGCAGCCGACCGGTCGGGCTGTCGTAGGTGGATTCGGTCACCTGGGCGGTGATCTGTCCGGGCAGATCTGATCGGATGCCGGTGATGAGCGCGGCCGGTATCACCGAGCCGGCCTGCAGTACGTAAGGGGACGCCGGCGCCATGACGCGGTCCGGCGCAACCGTTCGCCGGTCGACTCCGGCATTGAGGAAGGCAATCTGGCGGTCCTGAGCCGTGGGTGGCGTGATCTGGCCCGGCAGACCGAAGCCGGCGAGGTTGGCAGGGCCGGCTACCCCGCCCGGAGCGACGACCGGCTGTGTTTCCGTCTGGAAAAAGACGCGGCTGGTGCGAGCGGCTTCCTCCTCGGCAAGGCGGCGCTGTTCGTCGGGATCGACGGTCGGCTGGATGGTCGGCGGCACCACGGGCTGGCCGCGATTCTGGGCGTCGAGAATTGGACGGCCGAGATCGCCGGGCAACGGTGGTCCGAGCCGCGGTCCGGTGTAGTCGCGCGGCAGTCCGGCGAGACCATCGGCGGTGGGGCGGTTCGTGGTGGAGTAGAGCTCCTCGCCTGTGCGGCCATCGTCGCGAGTCTGAAGAGCGTAGATCAGCGCGGCCCCGAGACCCAGACCTGCCACGAGGCCGAGAGCGGTTATCGCCCTTCGAGAAAGGCGGGTGACGCGCGGCGGCTCGCCACGCAGCCGCATGGGAGCGGCGGTTTGGTTCGCGTCTTCTCCCGAACTGGGATCCCGCCCCGCATTGTCCACGTCGCTCATGACGATGGCCTCCCGTCCGATCGTACGATCCTGACCGTCTGCTGGCTGTCGCCGCTGCCGAGGCGCAGTTCAGCAGCGCCGAAGAGGCGATCGACGATCAGGACGTTCTGGTGGATGCGGCTGTTGACGATCTGCAACTCGCCTTCCGAGCCGATCACGAACAGCGGCGGCATTTCGCCCTGCACGATGCCGCGCGGGAATTCGACATAGACGCGCCGTCCGTCGTCATAGACGGAGATCGGGCGCCAGGGCGGGGTGTGGCCGGTCAAAGCGTAGCGGTAGTTGCGCGCCGCGGCCGCTGGAATGATCGGTGTGGTCGGCTGGCGCTGTGATGCGGGTGGCTGTGGATATGCCCATGCCACGGCCGGCATGTATGGTCCTTCGCCGGACCGCAATTCGATCATGTAGATGCGGCGGTCGGTGGTGATGACGAGATTGGTCGTAATCTCGGCGCGGGTTGGTTTGACGAGGACGTGAACGCGTCGCGTCACGCCGGAACCACTCTCGGTATCGCCGATGATCCATCGTGCGGTGTCACCCGCGGCGATCGGACCGGCTCCGGTCAGGCTTTCTCCGGCCTCGAGGGCGATATTGGTGATCTGGCCTGGTGACGCGTAGACCTGAAAGAGCGCCCCTTCGCTCCACGGATAGATCTGGATCGCGTTGAAATAGCCCTCGCGCCGGGGTTCGACCCGGGCGGCAGCATTGGCGTTCTGGACGCGGGCTGTAGGGGTGGCGGCCGCCGCGCCGCCGTGGCTGGGCGTCCACGCGGGAGGAACGTGCAACGGCCTCGGGGGCGCGTCGGCAAGCGCGGCCGGAACCGTGGGCAGCGGCGGAACGTCGGTGTCGTAGCTGATCTGAGGGGGTCTGTTTGTGGCGCACCCCGTCAGCAGCAATGCCGACAAGAGAGCGATGGCGACGCCGGATTTGCGGAAAGACGGATCTGCGGGCCGGATCGTTCCGTTCATTGTCCCATCTCCCGCGACCAGTTGATTGCATTGACGTAGATGCCGAGCGGATTGGCGCGGAGGCGCTCAGCGTCGCGCGGCAACTCCACCACGATGGTGACAATCGCGGTCCAGCGCTCCGTTCCTGCGAGCTGTCCGTTTTCGTATCGCCGTTCGGTCCAGGCGACACGGAAGCTGTCGGGAGACGCCCGGATCACGCTGGATACGTCGACGGCGATCTGCTGCCGGCCGACGCGGGTGAATGGATCGTTGGCACGGGCATAGTCGTTCAAGGCTGCCGCGCCGTTGTTCGTGGTGAATTCATACGCCCTGAGCCAGTTGCTGCGGACGATCACGGGATCGGCGGGGATGGATCGGACCTGCTCGATGAAGCGGCCGAGGTGAAACGCGATCTGCGGATCGGTCGGCCGGTAGTCGGCAACAGCAGGAGCGACCGCCTGCGCCTGCCCGAGATTGTCGACCTGTACGATCCAGGGCACGATGGTGCCGCGCGCTGATTGCCAGACGAGCGCCGCCGCAAATCCGGCGGAGAGAAACAGGCAGCCGAACGCCATGAGCCGCCAATTCTTCGCCTGCACCCGTGCCGAGCCGATGCGGTCGTCCCAGACCTGCGCGGCCCGCTGGTACGGGGTTTCGGGTTCGGGTGTCTTGCCGTAGTGCGTCGATGGTCGCCTGAACATCATTGGTCTCGCTGCGAAAGGTTGATGGAAGCGCCGCCGCTGTGGCTGTCGCCACTGCGGATCGCGTGCGCGGTGGCCATGACGCCGTGATTGAATTGCTGCGAGCGCTTCATGCGCCGCGCCCAGGCGGGGGGTTCCGTGGCCGTCGCAGTGGCGGCCGGCGGGTCGCCAGTGCCGCCGACGGTTCCCATGCTCGAGCTGCCGCCCGTGGCCTCGAACGCGGCGCGTGCGCCTTGCGTGTAGCTGCTCCGCATCGTGTCGGCCGTGCGGGCTGCGGCGCGGCGCAGCGGAGAGGCGGCAGCACTGCCGGCCGCACGGGCCACACCGCCGACACCCGACGCGACGCCGGCCGCGCCGGACTGTCCGGCCGCCGCGAGGCCGTAGGCCGTTGCGGCGCCCCCCGCGGCGGCGGCGCCTCCGC
>CAZVLU010000021.1:0-51505 GCA_964628235.1 uncultured Rhizobium sp.
GCTGCTCGCGCGCCAGCATTACGAAAGCTTCCGCAAGCGCTTTGAAGGCTATCCGGTGCGCGTCATGTCGCTGTCGCGCCTAGTCAACGCCCGCGATTCGGCGCTGATCAAGAAGGAGCTGGCCGACGGCACCGTCAACGTCATCATCGGCACCCATGCGCTGCTCGCCAAGAGCATCAAGTTCCAAAACCTCGGCCTGCTTATCATCGACGAGGAGCAGCATTTCGGCGTGACCCACAAAGAACGCCTGAAAACGATGAAGTCCAACATCCATGTGCTGACGCTGACCGCGACGCCGATCCCGCGCACGCTGCAATTGGCGCTGACCGGCGTCAAAGAGCTCAGCATCATCGCGACGCCGCCGGTCGATCGCCTGGCGGTGCGCACCTTCGTGCTGCCGACCGATCCCGTCGTGTTGCGCGAAGCCCTGCTGCGCGAACGCTTCCGCGGCGGCCAGAGTTTCTATGTTTGCCCGCGCGTCGCCGATCTCGAAGTCGTGCGCCAGCAGATCCTCGACATGCTGCCGGACGCGCGCTGCGTCGCCGTGCATGGCCAGATGACGCCGACCCAGCTCGAAGACGCCATGGCGGCGTTCTACGCCGGCACCTTCGAGATTCTGCTGTCGACCAACATCATCGAGTCGGGCCTCGACATGCCCAACGTCAACACGATGATCATCCACCGCGCCGACATGTTCGGCCTGGCGCAGCTCTATCAGCTGCGCGGGCGCGTCGGGCGCGGAAAACTGCGCGCCTACGCCTATCTCACGCTGCCGCCCGGGCGCAAGCTGACCAAAACGGCGGAAAAGCGCCTGCAGGTCATGCAGACGCTCGACAATCTTGGGGCGGGCTTCACGCTGGCCAGTCATGATCTCGACATTCGCGGCGCCGGCAACCTGCTCGGCGACGAGCAATCGGGCCACATCCGCGAAGTCGGCATCGAGCTTTATCAGCAGATGCTGGAAGAGGCGGTCGCCAGCTTGAAGGACGGTGGCGCGACCGAGGAGGCGAGCTGGTCGCCGCAGATCGGCGTCGGCATCCCCATCCTGATTCCCGAGGCTTATGTCTCCGACCTCAGCCTGCGCCTCGGCCTCTATCGCCGCATCGCCGCCATCGCCGACCAGGCGGAAGTGGACGCCATCGCCGCCGAGATCGTCGACCGCTTCGGGCCGCTGCCCGACGAAGTCGACAATCTGCTGAAAGTGGTGGCGCTCAAGCCGCTCTGTCGCATGGCCGGCGTCGACAAGATCGACGCCGGGCCGAAGGGCGCCGTCGTCGGCTTTCACGCCAACAGCTTCGCCAATCCGCAAGGTCTGGTGGAATTCATCGCCAATCAGGCCGGCAGCGTGAAGCTGCGGCCCGACCACAAGCTGGTGATCCGCCGCAATTGGGAAGACACCAAGGCGCGCATGAGCGGCTTGCAGAAGCTGGCCAGCGAACTCACCGCCATCGCGACTCGCGGCAGAGCCGCGTAACCGCGGCGGCGGCAGGGCCGCTTAAAGCTTGCGCGTCGAGGCTGGCGGCGTCCAGGTCTGGAAGCGCTCGCCTTGCAAGGATTTGACGACCCCGAAGCTGGCGGCGATCAAGGCGAAGACGATCTCGCCGATCACGCGGATCGGCCTTAGGCCGGAGGCATAGAGGACCGTCAAGCCGCTCATCGTCAGGGCGGCGAGGCCGAGGCTGATCCAAACGCCGATCAGGCTGGCAAGCAAAGCCCAGGCGAACAGCGCGGCGATCATCAGATTCATGCCGCTGAACCAGCGCAGCAGCTTATGCGACAGGTACTTGTATTTCGTCACGGCATCGAGCCCGCGCAAGCGTTTCCACAGCAGGCGATGGGCATTGAAGGCGCGGCAGGAAATGCGCACCTTACGGCGAAACTCTTCGTCGCTCCGCGTCGTCGGCGGCTCCCAAGCGCGGAAATCCTCGCCGCGCACCACGCGATAGCCGTCGCATAGGATGCTGATCGAGGTGAACATGTCGTCGATCACGTCTTCGCGTACCGGGCGATACAGCTCGCGCCGAATGGCGAACAGCGCGCCGTCGGCGCCCATGGCCGAGCCGGTCTCGCTCTCCAAACGCTTGATATGCTCTTCTAGGCGCCAGTAAGCCGAACCGACTTGGGCAGTTTGCGAAAAGTTCGCTTCATCGCTGTAAACCAGATGGCCGCAGACGCAGCCGATTGTCGGATCGTCGAAATAGCTGGCTAAACTGGCCACGCCATCCGGGTCGATGATGGCGTTGGCATCGGTGAAAATGACGATGTCGGCCGTCGTGCGGGCGAGCAGGGCGTTCATGCCGGCCGACTTGCCGCTGCGCGTGGGCGACACCACGACATCGATATCGGCCGCGAATTCGCCGAGAATTTTCGCCGTGTCGTCGCTCGCGCCATCGACATAGACGAGCAGATCGACATCGCCGAGCTTATGGCGCAAGGCGATCAAGTTCTCCGCCTTTTGGCGGATCACCGCCGCTTCGTTATAAGCCGCGACGCAAATCGCGTAGCGATAGGGACGCAAGCGCGCCGCAGGCTTCAAGGGTTGCGGACGCCAGCGTTTGAGCAAGACAAGCGACAGCGGATAGGTCGTGAAGGGATGCGCGGCGAGCGCTAAAAAGATCAGCCCGCCGATGAGGAAAAACATTGTCATAGCGTCACCGGGCGGCAGCGCCAGAGCGTGTCGGCGTCGGTCAAGCCTTGGCGGCGACGCAAGTTCGCGTCCAGATCGGTCGCGGCGATACGCTCGACGGCGAAGCCGGCGCGCTGCAGGCGCAGGGCGATGTCCTCGCCATAAAAGCGCACATGGTCCCACTGGCCGAAGCGGCGCTCGCGCTCGCGGCGCGGCATGTCGGGTCCGCCCTCTTCGGTCGGGCGGTCATGCAGCGGCACGATGATCCAGGCTTCGCCGCCAGGCGCCAGATTGGCGCGGATGTTCCGCATCGCCAGCCCATCATCGGGAATATGCTCGAGGACATGAGAAGCATAGATCAGATCGTAGCGCTCGGCTCCGGCGGGGAAATCGCACAGATCGACGCGCCGCACGTCCTGATGCTTGAAGTTTTTCGGTTCTATGTCGGCACGGACGTAGTCGGCGCCGGATGCGGAGAACAGCTCGACCAGGGATTGTTCCGACGGCGCCACATGCAAAATGCGGCGACTATTGCCGGGCAGCCGCAGCATGCCGCTTTCGACCGCGTAACGGACGAAGCGCTCGCGCGGCGACGAGCCGCAAAGCGGACAGCCCCAGTCTTGCGTCGGTCCATACGCGAAGAAGCCTGGCACGTCGCTGCCGCAGGCATTGCAACGATAGGCGCCGCCGCGCTGCCCAAAGCCTTGCAACTGCATGCTGGCGCGGGCGATGCGACCCCGCAGCCCGCGAACGATTCGCTTGGCGCTAAGCATGAGAGAGGCGAGCGTGGGGCGGCATCAATAGGCGTTCTTGCCGCCGACGATCTTGACCGCCGTCAGCATGAGGATCCAGGCGTCGAGCATCAAGGACCAATGTTCGATGTAATAGAGATCATGCTCGACGCGTTTTTGAATTTTCTCGACGGTGTCGGTCTCGCCGCGCCAGCCGTTGACCTGCGCCCAGCCGGTGATGCCGGGCTTGACGCGATGGCGCTCGGCATATTCGGCGACCGCGACATCGTAAAGCTGATCGTCGGCCTTGGCGCTCAGCGCGTGCGGCCGCGGACCGACGAGCGACATCTCGCCCTTCAGCACGTTCCACAACTGCGGCAGTTCGTCGATGCTGCTGCGGCGCAAGAATCGCCCGAGCCTTGTCACGCGCGCGTCGTCCTTGGTGACCAGATTCTCGGCGCCGGGATCGGCCGCGTCGGCGCGCATAGTGCGAAATTTGTAGATGTCGAACAGGTTGTGATTGAAGCCGTGGCGCTTTTGGCGGAAGAACACCGGCCCCGGACTGTCGAGCTTGATGAGCAACGCGATCACGGCGAAGAACGGCGCAAAAACCACCAAAGCAATAGCGGATAGCAAGAGGTCGCTTGCCCGCTTGAAGAGGAAATTCCAGCCCGTCATCGGCTTGTCGGCGATATTGATGGCGGGGATTCCCGCCCAATAGGACACCGGACGATTGGCGAGGTTGAAGCCGACCGCGTCGCTCAGCAGGCGTACGTCGACGGGCAAGGCGCGCAACTGACGGGCGAACTGCAACACGCGGTCTTCTGCCGACAGCGGCATGGCGATGACCACCAAGTCGATATCGCCGTAACGCACATGATTGATCAGGTCGCTCGTCGAGCCGATGACCGGCACGCCGGCGACCAGCGGCGGCACGCGCGAGCGACGGTCGTCGAACAACCCGACCACCTGCAAGCCGAGACTGCGGTCGGCCTGGATCGTCTCGACGAAACGCTGGCCCAGCGCTCCGGCGCCGACCACGGCGACGGCGCGGAAATAGCGCCCCTCGTCGGCCCAGCGCTTCAGCCGATGGGCGATGACGAAGCGCGACGCGATGAGCAAGACCGTGCTGCCGACATACCAAATGACGAGCCAAGCGCGCGAGAAGTCTTCTGAGGTTTTCAGCAGGAAGGCGGCGACGACGAGCAGGACCACGACGCTGGTCCAAGCGAACAGCGTGCGTTTGACCTGAAACTTGACGTTGCGCAGGGCTTCGAGCGTGTAAAGCCGCGCCGCGGCGAAGCGCTGGCTGGCGACGATCACGCAGATGGCGATCGCCGAAAAATAGGCGATCGTGTCGTGGTTTTTTTCGGCTTTAAGCCATTCGAGATAAATCTCGTAGCTCAGTATGCCGACAACGGCGATGACCAATGCATCGATCACGCCGACAATGTTGCCGAAGGTCTCTTCAGAGACGACTGTGCGGCTGCCGTTCTCTGCAGATTGACCGAGACGCCATCCCGTGGCGGGAGGCGTATTTACACGCTCACTTCTATCCGACATGACCGTGCGACGGAACGGCTGAGGGGAACGGCGCGGATTTTATCAGCATTGCCCCTGTCGGCAAGACCTCATACGGATAAAGCACTTAGGGTTAACCGCTCAGGTTATCTCTACGAAAGCCCCGCAAACTCAAGGAAACGCAACGCGCCTCAAGGAATCTGCCAAAATGCCAAGCGCAAAGGGCCGAAAATGCAGGGTGATCTCCTGCTCGCCGGCGGGTAGGGCGATGGCGCGAAACAGCCGGTTGGCGCGCAGGATCGGCAGAGGGCGGCCGTCCGACGCCATCGCCTGCCAAGCCGGATGATCCAACTCATTGATGAGCAGAAAGCCCGGGCGCTCGAGCCTAACGGCGATATGCCATTCGTCGGCGGTGCGCCGCATGAGACGAACCGCGCCCGGCGGGTCGTCACGCAGTTCTCCCATTGGCGCGGCGATGCCTGCGACCAACAAACGGCGCGTCGGATCGTCAGGCAAAGCCTGACCGACATCCGGCTCGGCCCGTCCGACGACCATCAGACGGGGCAAAGCCGCCGCGTTTTCGTAGAGAAAAGCCCCGCCGATCGTCGCGACAAGGCGCAAAGAGCGATGGGCTTCGGCCGGCAAAATTTCTTCGACCGGTCGCCCGACGACGACCAGCCGAATGCCGAGCAACCGCGCGAGGGGGCTGTCGTAACCGGTGAAGCTATCGCTCAGGCGGCGCTCCGGACCGTGGTTGTTTTGATAGGCTCCGGTGGCAGCGACATAATCGGCGCGGCGCAGCGGGTTATAGCCGAGGGTCTGTTCGATGCCGTAGGCAAGCGGCGCGTTCTGCCAATCGCCGCCAAGACCAAAAATTTCGGCGCGGTAAGGTCCATCCGGCTTTTGAGTGTGTGCTTTGATCGCCGCAGCGAGCTGCGCGCCGGCCGGCTGATAAGCTGCGAAGCGCGTCTGCGGTTGGGCATTGAATGGGGCGGCCGCGTTATGCGCGATCAAGTCTATGGCGGCGAGCAAGCAGAGCGCCCAAAGGCCAAGACGCCGCCATAGCAATAGCCCCAAAGCGATGCCAAACGCCGCAAGGCCGACAGCCAGCGACGCGAGCGCGCCGGGCATCTGGCCGAAGCGGGTCGCGAGCCAAAGCGCGCTGGCGACGCCGGCCAGCAGAATGATGCCGGCGCCCATGAGCCCGACGCGCGACCATGTGGCAGGCCCATGCAGCCAATTTTGCGCCGCCGCGCCGACGAGCAGCGCCAGCATCGCGTTGAGCAGGAAAGCCGCGTCGTTCGGCCGGCGATAAAGATCGACGCCCGGCAGCCACTCGTAGAATAGGCGAAAGACCGGCGTGAACGCGCCGAGCGCATAGAGCAAGGCGAAGGCCGCGCCGGCTGCGAACAGAGCGCTACCGGCTGGCCAGCGGCCACGCCGCGCCACGGCCATGAGCAGCAGGGCGATCGGCAAAGCGCCGATATAGAGATAATTCGTCGTTTCATCGCTCCAGTCGTTGCCCAAAGGCGCCAGCGCCATCCATGGCAAGAGGCCGGGGCCCCAATAGGGGCCGTCGAGATTGCCGAAGATATTCGGCGCCAGCAGGGTGAGCAGCGATGCCGGCTGCTGTGAGGCGTAAGCCGCAAGTTCATAGCCGATCTCGGGCCGCGTGCTGCCGGCCAACGCATCGAGCGTCAACAAAGTCGGCAAAGCGAGGATCGCCGCGCCGATCACTCCAGCGGGCAACAAGCCGATTGCGCGGGCCCAGCAACCACGTAGCCAGTAGACCGCCGCGCCGATCAGCAACCAGCAATTGAGAAAGGCTGTTTGGTCGCGGTCGAGCGCCATGACGCCGCCGACGATACCGAAGCCGATGGAGGCGAGTAGCCGATTACGCCGCGCGTCGCCACGCAGCGCCCGATGCAACAGCCACAGCCCCCATGGCAAATAGGCGTAGCTCACGGTCATCAAGCTATGCTGCAGACGGCTCGCGGCGACGCCGCCGAACATAAAGACCAGCGCGGCCAGCAGAGCCGCGCCCGGCACGAAGCCCAGGGCCCGCAGCAACGCCAACACGCCAAGACCGCCGGCCAGCAGATGCAACAATTGCACTTGGTCGGTCAGCATCATGCTCGGCGCGGCGTTCAGTTCGGCGAGCAGGCGAAAGCCCGGCGTGAACAACCAAGATTGCGGGTCGGCCGCCGCCGCATGGCCGGAATAGAGGAAGGGATTCCAAAAGCCGCTTTCGCCGGAAGCGCGCGCCGCCGCCAGCGCGCGTAAGACAGGATAATAGAAATCCTTGGCGTCCCAGGGGATGACCGCGCCCATCAGCGGCCAATGCGCAGCATAAGTGGCCCAGGCTGCGACGACAGCGAACAGCGCCAGCCGGAATCCCGCAGCGCCGCCGGCAATCAGCGATTCGCGGACTTCGTCATATCGCTGCCTGAGGAACGCGAAAAGCGAGGGCACCGGAGAATTATCCACGACGATAGACTAACATGCCGCCGGCACCGTTTAAGAGTCTGCGCTCGATGCCGTTCGCCAATGAGCGGGCTCCGCCTCCAAGTGCAATAATGCAGGCCGCCCCAAAAGGGACGGCCTGATAGATGTTCGACAATTTCTCCTCGCTGCCCGTCTTTTATTCGCGCGCCGCTGCGGCGCGAGCCGCCACGGCCGGCGTCACGTCGAGAGTCTCCTGTATGAGCTTGAACAACTCTTCGCCGCTCATTGGATCGAACTCCATGCCGCGTTTCTCGACTTCGGCGACAAAGGCAGGGTCCTTGGTCATATCGCTGAACGCCTTTTGCAGCGTCGCGAGCCGATCCTTAGGCAGACCGGGAGGCGTCATGATCGCGCGCCCGATTTCCGCCGTGCTGCCGTAGAGTGCCAGCAATTGGCGGTCATCGGGATTTTTCGCGACCTCGACCATGGCGGGCACGTCGGGGAAGGCCGGATGACGCCGCTGCGAATATTGCACGAGGATCGAAATCTTCTTGTCCTTGACCCAATCCGGCTTGCCCAGCAGAAGGTTTTCCACGGTCGCGTGCGAACCATGCACTTCGCCGCGCTCCATGGCGAGCATGGCGCCCGTCGTGCCCTGATAGCCGAGCACGAGGTTGAACTTCGCGCCGCCAAGCGAATTCATCAATTTCGGCATGCTGTCGGAAGTGCTGCGCGCGCTGGTCGCGCCGATGATCAATTCCATTTTCTGCGCGTCTTGCAGGGTCTTTACCGGGGATGTGTGCCAGGCGACTGTCGTTTCGACCACGGAGGCGAGCCGGCCGAGCCAGCCGAGCGCGCGCACGTCGAAATCCACAGCCGGATTTTGCAGCACCTGCTCCAGCGCCACGGCCTGGCTGATCATGCCGATGGCCGTGCCGTCGCGCGGCGCTTGGTTGGCGAGGAAACTCGCCGCCTTTAAGCTGGCGACGCCCGGCATGTTGCGCGCAATGATCGTCGGCTGCCCAGGAATGTGGCGCGACAAATGCGGGATCACGATCCGCGAGTAAATGTCGTACGTGCCGCCCGGATTATATCCGATGATGTAGGATATCTGCTTGCCCTTGAAGAACTCGGCGGGCGATTGCGCCATGGCGGGCGCGGCGGCCAAAGTAGCAAGCGCGGCAAAAATATAGCTGTAACGTATGCGTCGCATCATAGCCTCCCTCTGTATGGCCGTTATCTCGACCTATTGAGGCAACAGCAGCACATTGGTTGGCACGACGCAAGACGCGGAAAGTGATCGTCAGACGAGAGGGAGGCGCCGATCTTCTGCCGATCGGCGAAGACCTTACGACAAGGCTTTCGCCGGCTGGCCGACGAGGGACTTGCCGTGCGCCACCAGAGCCGGCAGATGCAACGGCGTCAGCGCGGCCGGCGGGTTGGTCTCTTCCGGAATGCGCCCGATGCCGAGACGAGCGCTGGCGAGGCCGAGCCCAGGGAGCGCCGTCAAGACGGCGAAGGGCACGGCGATAATGAGGCTGACGAGGATGGGGGCCGCCCACAGCACGGCGGCAAGCGAAATCTGCGCGAACAGATAGGTCGCGACGATGCCGCACAGGGTCTGCGCCCACAGCCGGTTGAAAGCGGCGGAGACCGGCACGGCATGATCGTCGCGCAATTGGCTGGTCCAGCCGATCGTCTTGCCCATGGCGAGACCGCCGAGGAAGATTGTCTGCGTCACCGCCATGATCGGAGCCAGCAACGAGGTGAAAACGGTCTCGAGCAGCAGATTGCTGACAAACCGGAATCCGCCGCCGAAGGCGCGGCGCTCGGTCGGGTGCAGCAAGACGCGGATCGAACTGGCGACCTTCGGCGCGAAGATCATCGCCATCATCAGGATCAGCGACCATTGGGCCGCCTCGGCGCGGAACAGCGGATATTCGTTGCCGACAATCATGTCGCGCACAGAGAACAGACCGACGAGCACCATCCAGGCCGGCGCGCCGACGAACATCAGAATGGCGAAGACAAGTTGGAAGCGGCTGATCGGCTTGATGCCGTCCATGGCCAACAGCCGCCAATATTGCATGTTGCCCTCGCACCAGCGCAGGTCGCGGCGCATGAATTCCAGCAAGGTCGGCGGGTTCTCTTCCCAGGTGCCGTCTTCGAGCGGCAACACGCGCACCTCATAGCCAGCGCGGCGCATCAGCACGGCTTCGACCTGATCGTGGCTCAGGATCGGCTTGCCGCTGGCGAGCTTGGGCAGGTGGCAATGCTCGATGAAAGGCGCGAGGCGGATGATCGCGTTGTGGCCCCAGTAGGGACCGCAGTCGCCCTGCCAGAACGCGGCGCCCAGCGTGTAGCTGCGCATGCCGAGGCGCATGCCGAACTGGAAGACGCGGGCGAAGGGGCTGGCGCTTGGCATCCCGACGGTCAGGCTCTGGGCGATGCCGAGATCGGCCTTGGCCTGCATGACGCGGATCATGCGGACCATAGCGGCGGCGCTCATGTAGCTATCGGCGTCGAGCACGATGAGAAAATCGTAATCGGCGCCCCACCGGTCGCAGAAGTCGCGGATATTGCCGGCTTTAAAGTCGGTGTTCACGGCGCGGCGGCGGTATTTCACCGTAATGCGTCCGGCATAGGACGACGCCAGATCGTCGGCGACGCTTTCCTCGCCGGCGGCGATGTCGGGCTTGTTGGTGTCGCTCAGCACGAAGAAAACGACATGACCGAGCGCCGCGCTGCCTTCCAGGTCGGCCAACATGGCGGCGAGGTTTCGACGCAGGCGCGCCGGCTCCTCGTTGCGCACGCAGATGGCGATCGCCGTCTTCGTCGTGATCGGGGCGTCGTTGTCGCCCAAGCGCGAAATCGGCGACGCGGCCTGTTCCGGGTCGCGCGCGAACAGCATGAGGCTCAGGCCGAAGGCGGCATTCCATAGGCCCAGGGTGGGCCAGGGCAGGGTGAGTGCGTAGGCCGTCAGGATCAGGCCATCGACCCAGTCGATGCCGCCGTCTGATAGCGCATAGGCCATCAAGGCGAACATGCCGACGATTGTCAGGCTCACGAGGCTGAAGAAAAGGGCGCGTCGGGCGGAAAGCGGCAAGGGGGAACCTGAAGACAATTTTGCGAGAAGGAGGTTACGGCTTATTGTTCGCCGCGCAACCGGCCCCGGATCAATCTGGGTGCCAATTCGGAACGTAATAAAGCGGTATGGCGAAACAGGGGCAAGCAGAAGCGCTGTGGTACATGGCGCCGGGCAAGGCGGAATGGCAGAGCGAGAGCTTGCCGGCCCTGGATGGCGCGCGTCTGCGCGTCCGCAGCCTGTTCAGCGCCCTGAGCCGCGGCACCGAAAGCCTTGTTTTCCATGGAAAAGTGCCGGATAGCGAATACCAACGCATGCGCGCCCCGCTCATGGCCGGAGATTTTCCGTTTCCCGTCAAATATGGCTATGCGGCGGTCGGAATCGTCGAGGACGGTCCCGCGAATGTGATCGGCCAGACGGTTTTCGCTCTGCACCCGCACCAAACTCTTTTCGACGTCGCCTCCGACCAGACGATGGTCTTGCCCGATGGTTTGCCGCCGATGCGCGCGGTGCTGGCCGCCAATATGGAAACGGCACTCAACACCCTGTGGGACTCCGGTGCCACGGCGGGTCAGCGCATCAACGTGATCGGCGGCGGCGTGGTCGGCTTGCTCACCGCTTATCTCGCAGGGCGGATGCCGGGGGCCGAGGTGACGCTGGTCGATGTGCAAGCCGCAAGGGCCAAAACCGCTGCCTCGCTGGGTCTGCACTTCGCCTTGCCGGATGCCGCCCCGGGCGATTGCGACGTGGTGTTTCATGCCAGCGGCTCGGGAGCCGGGCTTAACAATGCCATCGACTGCGCCGGCGACGAAGCGACTGTGGTGGAGATGAGCTGGTACGGCGCCGGGCAAATCCCGGTCGCCCTCGGGGGCGCCTTTCACAGCCGCCGGCTGCGGTTGATCGCCAGCCAGGTCGGCAAGGTCGCGCCCAGCCAACGAGCGCGCTGGAGCTATCGCCGCAGGCTCACCATGGCCCTCGATCTCTTGCGCGACGACAGGCTCGACATTTTACTCGAAACGCCCGTGGCGGCGGCTGATTTGCCGGCCAAGCTGCCCGACATTCTGAAACCTGGCGGCGGGGTCCTATGTCAGCCCATCATCTATCCAGTATCTTAGCTTAATCGTATATCTTATTGAGGTTAATATGTTTTATGTCGAAGTCCGCGACCATGTGATGATCGCCCATAGCTTCCAAGGCGAAGTCTTCGGTCCGGCCCAGCGGCTGCACGGCGCGACTTTCGTAATCGATGCCGCGTTCTATACCAAGGAGCTCGACGCCGCCGGCCTTGTGGTCGATATCGGCCTCGCCGTGCAGGTGCTGAAGGAAACCATCGAGCCGATCAATTACCGCAACTTGGACGATGTTCCCGAGTTCAAAGGCAAGAACACGACCACGGAATTCCTCTGCAAGGCGCTGTTCGACCGGCTGGCCTTGCGCGCCAAGGCGGGCGATCTCGGCCGCCCGGGCAAAGACATCGCCGCCATCCGCGTGCTGATCGGCGAGTCGCACACGGCCCGTGCCGCCTATGAGGGGCCGCTTGCCTGACAGTGAGTCGCCGATGCGCCTAAGCTTTATCGTGCCGGGGAGCCTGGAAACGCCGACCGGCGGCTATCGCTATGACCGGCACGTCGTCGCGGGCCTGCGCGGCCTCGGCCGCACGGTCGATGTGCTGACGCTCGGCGAAAGCTTCCCGCGGCCCGATGGCGCGACCCTGCAAGCCAGCTATCGCGCCCTGGCGAGCCTGCCCGCCGGGCCGGCGGTGGTCGACGGACTGGCGCTCGGCGCGCTGCCCGAGATCGACCGCCATCTGCCGGCCCATGCGCCCCTCATCGCCCTGGTGCACCATCCGCTGGCGCTCGAAAGCGGCCTGGCGCCAGATATTGCCAATGCCCTGCGGCGCAGCGAGCGGCAAGCGTTGGCGAGCGCGCGCCAAGTCATCGTCACCAGCCCGGCGACCGCCGATATCCTGGTATCCGGTTATGGCTTATCCCAGGATCAGATCAGCATCGCCTTGCCGGGCGTCGAAGATGCGCCTTTGGCGAGAGGCGGGGACGGCATAACTGTCCAACTGCTCAGCGTCGGCTCGGTCATCGCTCGCAAGGGGCACGACCTGCTGGTCGAGGCCTTGGCGCCGTTGATCGAACTTCCATGGCGCCTCGTCATCGTCGGCGACACGACGCGCGATAAGCCGGCGGCAGCCGCGTTACAGGCGGCCATCTCCCGACACGGCCTGGACTCTCGCGTGACTTTGACCGGTGCGCTCTCCGACGATGATCTCGCCGCGCGTTATGATGCGGCGGACATGTTCGTTCTGGCCTCGCGCTACGAAGGTTATGGCATGGTCTTCAGCGAAGCTTTGGCCCGCAGCTTGCCGGTGGTGGCGACGGCGGTGGGCGAGGCGGCGACTTTATTGCCCAAAAGCGCGGGCCAACTCGTCGCGCCAGAGGATGCCGCGGCGCTGAGCATAGCATTGCGCCGCTTCATCGCCGATCCTGCCGCGCGGCAGGCGGCGCGCGAGTCGGCGCGAGCCGCGCGCGCGGGCTTGCCGCGCTGGTCCGATTGTGTTGAAGTTTTTGAACGCGTGTTATGGCGTTGTCAGCCGGAAAGGGCCCTATGAGTTTCTCGAGCGAATGGCTTGCCTTGCGCGAGCCGGCCGATCATACGGCGCGCAACAAGGATGTTCTCGCCGCCGTCAGCGCTTACTTCGCCGGACGCAGCGATCTCGCCGTTACCGATTTGGCCAGCGGCCAAGGCTCGACCTTGCGCGGGGTCTCGCCGCATCTGCCCCCAGGTCAAAGTTGGACGCTCGTCGACTACGATGAGGCCTTGCTCGAATCCGCCAAAAGTCTCACGGCGCGGGACGATGTCGAAATTTCGACGCAACGTGCCGATTTGAGCGACGATGTCGGCGCCGTGTTGGCGCTGCCGACCGATCTGCTGACGACGTCGGCCTTCTTCGATCTCGTCTCCAAGCCGTGGCTGACGCAGTTCGTCAAAGAGGCGGCCAAGCGCCGCCTGCCGGTCTATGCCGCGCTGACCTATGACGGCCGAATGACCTGCGCGCCGCAGGACGAGCATGACGCCGCCGCCGTCGCCGCCTTCAACCGCCATCAGCGCCATGACAAAGGCTTCGGTCCGGCACTCGGGCCGACTGCGACAGAAACGGCCCAGCGCTTGTTCGAAGGGGCTGGCTACAAGGTGATGACAGGGCCGTCGGAGTGGCGTCTCGGCGCGGCGGACGCGCAACTGCAACGCGAACTGATCGGCGGCTGGCATGATGCTGTCGCCGAATTGAAAGAGATTCCTGCGCCGGCGCTTGCCGCTTGGCGTGCGGCCCGCATGGCGGCCATCGATGCCGGCAAGGCCGAACTCATGGTCGGCCACCTCGATCTGTTCGCGGTGCCGCGCTAGCCGCTTAGAGCGCAGTCGAACAGCACGTCGGAACCGAGCTGATAAATCGCGGTCGGCGGGCGCAGCGCCGAGTCTAATTTCTCGATTGGCGGCAAGACGATACCGAGCGGCCCTGAGCCGATGATCAAGGGCGCGACGATCATATGCAGGCGGTCGAGGCAGCCCCGCGACAGAAACGCCGAAACCGTGGCGGCCCCGCCTTCCACCAGGATGCGGCGGAACCCGAGACCGCGCAAAGCGGCCAGCACGTCGATGGGATCGAATTTGCCGTCCGGTCCGGGGAGAACGGGAACAATTTCAATGTCCGAACCAACATCCGGTTTGGCACCTTCCTTCGTAACTATGCAACGACGACTGCCGTCCGCCGTTAATAGTTGGGAATGGCGCGGCAAGCGTCCCGTCGGATCGATGACGACGCGCGCCGGGTGACGCCCCTCGACATGGCGAACGGTCAGCAGAGGGTCGTCGGCGACGACGGTTCCGACACCGACCACCACGGCATCGACCAAGGCGCGGAGGCGATGCAGATGGACGATGGCTTTCGGGCCATTGATGTAATGCGAATGGCCGGTCGGCGTGGCGATACGTCCGTCGAGAGATTGGCCGAGTTGGCCGATGACGAAGGCGGGCCGGCATAGCGGCGCGAACAGCGAGCGCCAAGGCTCTGAGACGGCGATCGACTGGTCATCGCCGCCGCGCGCAGCGGATCGGATGGCGGCCCAAACCGCATCCGGCATATCGGCGATAGAGGTAAAGGGAACCGGCGTGTTGGACATGATTCTGCGAAGAAACCGCACTCAAGGCTTTGTGATAAATAGAAAATTCACTACGGATGGCCAGCTTCTATCCTTCGATGATAACCTGAATCAAACGCTTAGCCATGGGCAAGAACTGCGCCATGCGTAAGAACAGGGCTTCCCCCGCATCTGATCTTTCAAAAAAGAATAACGGCTCATATGGCGCCGCATTGTCGCGGCAGGAAGGCTTTCGCGTGTTCGATCATTCTCTCGGTGACGCCGCCACGCTCTCGGCCAATCGTGCGCTTAGCGATTTTCGCGCCGGCGCGCCGGTGCTTTTGCGCGACGGCGACGAGTCGCAACTCGCCCTGACCCTCGAAGGCTTGGACGATGCCCGTCTCAAGCATTTGCGCCGCGCGACGACACAACCGTTTGGCCTCGCCATCACCGCCAACCGCGCCGCAGCGCTCGGCTCGACCGCCGGCGTCGTCGCTATCGTGCCGCTCGACGGCGAGATGACGGCCGCACGGATTCACGACTTGGCCGCAGCTCCCAACATGCGCCTCAGCGCCCCGGCGCGCGCCGCCGGCAACCCCGCCGTCGCCGCCATCGAGTTGGCCAAGCTGGCGCAGCTTCTGCCCGCCGCATTGATCCTCTCTGCCGCGGACGACGCGCGTGCCGCCATCGCGCCGCAGGCGAGCGAAGCGCTGGCGACAGACGTCATGCATTTCCGCGCCGCCGCCACGCGATCCATGCGCTTGGTCTCTCGCGCCCGGGTGCCTTTGCACAACAACGTCGCCACCGAATTCGTCATTTTCCGCGACATGCTCGGACGCAACATGACCGGCGTGATCGTCGGCACGCCGGATTTGAGCAAGACAGTTCCGGTGCGGCTGCATAGCTGCTGCCTAACCGGCGATGTTTTCGCCTCTCGTCGCTGCGACTGCGGCGACCAATTGCAAATGTCGATGGAGATCCTGTCCGACAAGGGCGGCGGCTTGCTGCTGTACCTGGACCAGGAAGGATGCGGCATCGGCCTCGCCAACAAGATGCGCGCCTACGGCCTGCAAGACCGCGGCCTCGACACCATCGACGCCAACACCACGCTCGGCTTCGCGACAGACGAGCGCCGCTATGACGCGGCGGCGCGCATGCTCGAACTGCTCGGCGTCAAGCGCGTCTCGCTGCTGACCAACAATCCGGCCAAGATGTCCGGCCTCGCCGATTACGGCATCGAGATCGCCGGCCGCATCCCATTGCTGGCGCCGGTCAACGCCACCAACCAGCGCTATCTCGACGCCAAGGCCAAACGCGCCGGCCATATGCTGGAAGGCTTGAACGAGCCGGCCCTGAAGGTGCATTCTCGCGCCTAGCCGCGCTTGCGGACAAGGAGAGACTGCTTCGCCGCAGTGGGGGGAGAGACGACATGACTAGCAGCGCGCGCGCGCCGGGAGACGCCTACTCGCACGGCGCCATCGGATTTCATTGGCTGACGGCGGCGATCGTCTTGACGATCATCCCGGTCGGCATCGCCTTGGGCCAGGTCGAGCCCGGCCCGACGATGGACTTCCTTTACACGCTGCATGAATCGCTCGGCATCATCGTTTGGCCGCTCGTCGTCGCGCGCCTGATCTATCGCTTCCGCAACCCGCCGCCGCCGATGGAAAGCGACATACCCGCCGCGATGAAAGGCTGCGCCCATCTCGTCCATTGGACGCTTTACGCCGGCCTGCTGGTCAATCCCATTCTCGGATGGATCGGCGTCTCCGCTTTCGGTGCGAAGATCGATTTCCTCTGGTTGGTGGAGTTGCCGAGCCTCGTTGACAAGAGCGAATCGCTGTCGGAGACGATCCTCGGCCTGCACGCCCTGATCGGCATCCTGATGGCCATCGCTCTCGCAATGCACATCGCCGGCGCGCTGTTCCATCATTTCATCCGCAAAGATAGGACTCTATTGCGGATGCTCGGACGCTAGAAATCCAGCGGACCGTCCTTCAGGTTGCTGAGCGGATAAGCGGAGATCTCCGCGAGCAGCGCGGCAAGCTTGCCGGCCATGTGCGCGAGTATCGCTTCGCCCGCTTCGGCAGTGGCCAGCCGAGCGTCGCCGCAGGCGCCCTGAGCGTTGAGGTCCTGCGTCATCCAAGCTGTCTGCACCGAGTCACTTTCGAGGTGCAGAAGCTTGTAGTCCCGCTCCACCAGCGCCGCAGCCGAGTGAAAATCGGCGACTTTGTCCTTGCGCACTGCCGCAGGACGCAGATGCAGCATCAACGACGTTTCGACCGCGCCGCCATGGATGCCGTGGCGCAACTCATCATCGGGAAACAAACCGTCGGGCAAGCCAAACGCGAAGCTGGCCGCGCTGACCACCATCATGCCGTGGGCGGCACGTAGGTCGCGGGCGACGATGGCGGCGACCTGCGGCTGGCCGCCGTGCGAATTGAGGATCAGCAGTTTGCGGATGCCGGCGCGGCGCACCGACGCGCCGATCTCGATCCAGGCGCGGCGCAAGGTTTCGGGATCGTGGCTCAGGGTGCCGGGAAAGGCCGTGTGCTCCAGGCTATAGCCGACGACCTGGGGCGGCAGCAGAAAGGCCGGCGCGTCGCTTTGGACCGCCGCCAGCAGGCCGGCATTGATTTCGGCATCGACCGACAATGGCAAATGCGGTCCGTGCTGCTCGATGGCCGCGACAGGCAAAATCGCCACGGCCCGCGCGGGATCGAGCGCGGCGATGTCCGGCCAGGTCAGGTCTTGCCACAAGCGGAGAGGGGGCATTGGCGGGGGATGTCTCGGTGCGGTTTTGCTGCCGCTATCTTAAAGAACCCGCCGGCAAAAGCATCGGCTATTCACGGCGCACCCCAGATCGCGCTATAGCTTTGCCATGAAATTCATCCGCATCTA
Organism: uncultured Rhizobium sp.; assembly: GCA_964628235.1. Taxonomy (GTDB): domain Bacteria; phylum Pseudomonadota; class Alphaproteobacteria; order SMXQ01; family SMXQ01; genus CAMAVH01. The sequence continues at coordinate 17,455 of CAZVLU010000021.1, forward strand.
CGGTCGCGTGCTCGGCCTCTTGAAGCCGCAGCGCAATCTTGCCATCGGCCTTGGCCTCGCCAACGTCGCTTTAGCCGGCCTGCAATTCGTCGAGCCGTTATTGTTCGGTCGCGTCGTCGACACCCTTGCCGGGGCCGCCGGCAAGCCCCCCGAAGACGTCTGGAGCGCCAGTTTTGAGCTTCTCGCCATATGGGGTCTCGTCGGCATCGGCGGCATCGTCGCCAATATTCTCGTCGCGCTTCATTCCGACCGCATGGCCCATCGCCGCCGCTTGGCGGAGTTGGCGATGTATTTCGAGCATGTGCTGTCGCTGCCGCTATCCTTCCATGCCGGCACTCATTCCGGCCGCTTGCTCAAGGTGATGTTGGAAGGCACCGACAATCTGTTCGGCATCTGGCTGGCGTTCTTCCGCGAGCATCTTTCGACGTTCGTGATCCTGCTGGTGCTGCTGCCCTTCACCCTGTTTCTCAATTGGCGGCTGGCGCTGCTGCTGATCCTGCTCCTGGTCGTCTTCTCCATCCTGTCGGTCATCGTCATCAACCGCACCGAGAAGGCCCAGTCGTCCGTGCAGGCCTTCCATTCGGAATTGGCCGAACGCGCCGGCGACGCTCTCGGCAACATCAACCTGATCCAGAGCTTCGTGCGCCTGGCCCTCGAAGTGCAGCAGCTCGGCGATCTGACCCAGCGCGTGCTGCGCGCGCAGTTTCCGGTGCTGACCTTGTGGGCCGTCGTCACGGTCTTGTCGCACGCCTCCTCGACGCTCACCGTCATCGCGATCTTCATGCTCGGTACCTGGCTGTTCCTGCAGGGCCTGACCACGGTCGGCGAGATCGTCACTTTCATGGGTTTCGCCACCTTGATGATCGGTCGCCTCGAACAGGCGATGAGCTTCGCCGGCCGGCTGTTCTTCCAGATGCATTCGCTCGAAGAGTATTTCGGCGTGCTCGACTCGCGGTCCTCCGTCATCGAAAAACCCGACGCGATAGAATTGACCGACGTGAAAGGCGATGTCTCGTTCAAGGATGTCGCGCTGTCCTACGATGGGACGCGCGACACGCTCTCGGGGCTGACATTCGACGTGAAGGCCGGCCAGATGGTCGCCATCGTCGGTCCGACCGGCGCCGGCAAAAGCTCGGCCATGGGCCTGCTGCACCGTCTGTGGGACCCGCGCAAAGGCGTCATCACCCTAGATGGCCACGACATCCGCGACATCACGCTGACCTCGCTGCGCGGCAACATCGGCGTCGTGTTTCAGGAAAGCACGCTGTTCTACCGCTCGATCGCCACGAATCTGCGGGTCGGCAAGCCTGACGCGACCGACGAAGAGCTGATCGCCGCCGCCAAACTCGCCCAGGCGCACGACTTCATCATGGCGCAAACCAACGGCTATCAAACGCTGGTCGGCGAACGCGGCCGTTCCTTGTCGGGCGGCGAGCGCCAACGCATCGCCATCGCTCGCGCGCTCCTTAAGGACCCGCCGATTCTGATCCTCGACGAGGCGACGAGCGCGCTCGATACAGTGACCGAAGCGAAGGTGCAGCAGGCCTTGGACACCCTGATGGAAGGGCGCACCACCTTCGTCATCGCCCACCGCCTTTCGACCATCCGCCGCGCCGATCTGGTGCTGGTGATGGAAGACGGCCGCATTGTCGAACGCGGTAGCTATCAGGAATTGATGGCCAAGGGCGGCGTATTCGCCGGACTGGTGGGGGCGCAGACCCTGGCGAGCGACCGGCCCGGCGTGCCGACGACCACTTAAAGCAGCGCGCTAGAACGCCGCGCCTGGCTGCTTCAGAAACTCGATTTCTTCGGGCGTCGAATCGCGCCCGAGAATCGCGTTGCGGTGCGGAAAACGGCCGAAGCGCTTGATGATGTCGTAATGCTGTTTGGCATAGTCCTTGGCCTGGTCATGCTCCGCCGTCGCCGGCAAGGCATCGAACAGGGCGAGGCTGCGCGCCTGATCGCCGATGTTTTCGCTATGCTCGAACGGCAGATAGACGAACCAACGCCATGTCGGAGGCAACTCCTTGTCGAAACCGCGCGGCACGGTGATGCCGGCGATCTCGCGGGCGCGCGCATCTGTGGCGAAGGCTTGCGGCGTGCCGCGATAGAGATTGCGCGGCAATTGATCGAGCAGCAGAAGAAGCGCGACGCTGCCTTCCGGCGTCGCGGTCCAACTATCCAACGCACCGGCGGCAGCGTGCTGTTGATCGGCGAGAAAACTGTCGCGCAGCGCGGCGTCATAGCCGGCATCGCCTTTGAACCAGACATCGCGCGAACGGTCACGCTCCGCCGAGCCTGGCGGGCCGAACCAGAAATCGAGAATTTTGTCCGGGCCGGTCATCGCAACTTGGCCTGGTCGCGGCGGCGCAAATCCTCAAAGACATGGACCATGAAGGCCGCGACGGCGGCGGGCATAAACCAGCCGACGATCGGGATGCTGAACAAGCCGGCGGCGAACAATCCGGCCATGAACAGTCCGCCGGAATGGCGCTTGCGCATCGCTTTGGCTTCCTCGGCTGGCATGCGGCGCAGCGCAACCAGCTCGAAATATTCGCGGCCATAGAGATAGCCGTTGAGCGAATAGAACACGATCAGGTTTACCAGCGGGACGAAATAGAGCGGCAGGCACAGCAGATTTAGCAGCACCGTAAGCAAAGCGAGGCGAAGCGAGGCCCACACCGAGACGGCGAGGGTCGGCGCGGCGGCTGAGACTTGCGGATAATGCTTACGCTCGACCGCTTCAGCGGCATCGTCGAGCAACAACCCCTGTACGGCGATCATGGCGCCGGGAAACAGCAGCACCGCCAAAGCCGCCGCAGCTAAGCCGCCGAGGGCCGCGACCATGCTGTCGGCCCAGCCGATGCCGAAGAAGGTGAGGGCGGACAGCCCCCACCAAGCCAAGGCGAGCAGAATGGCGAACAGGACCGCCGAATAGCCGACGCCGCGCCACATGACACGGCGCAGCGCCGGGTCGTCGAGTTGGCCGAAAGCCTTGAAGAGGGCTGAGACGAGAACGACGATCACGAAACGGTCACCAAAGCGATCAACGGAAGCGTCATCATCGGGAGACGCCGGCCCGCCGTCAACGCCGGGGGGAATGCCACGTTCCGTTTACCGCATTTCGCAGACGGGTCTGGCGCGCCGCCCCGTCTTGGGATGAAATACGCAAAACAAAGCCGTAGGGAGAGAGATATGGGCGAATATGCCTTGGGCCAGAGCGTGCCGCGCTCGGAAGATCCGCGCCTGCTACGCGGCGGCGGCCGCTATGTCGGCGACATCGTCCTGCCGCGCATGGCCCATGGCGTCGTCGTCCGCTCGCCGCACGCCCATGCGAAAATAGCCAACATCGACCCAACAAAGTCCCAAGCGCTTCCCGGCGTAATCGCCGTTTTGACCCATGCCGAATGGGCGGCGTCCGGCTATCGCGACATCCCCGGCGGCGGCAATTACAAGCGACCGGACGGCTCGCCGCAATATGCGACGGCATCGCCAGCCTTGGCGAAGGATCGCGTGCGCCGGGTCGGCGATCCGGTCGCATTCGTCGTCGCCGAAACGCTGCTGCAGGCGATGGACGCCGCCGAAGCCCTCGTCATCGACTACGAGCCGCTGCCCGCTGTCACCGACACGGCCGCCGCGGCCGAGCCGGGCGCGCCGCTGGTATGGGACGATTGCGCCGGCAATGTCTGCTTTGTCCATGAGATCGGCGACAAGGCGGTGGTCGAGGAAGCCTTCGCCAAAGCCAAACATGTGATCACGGAGCGCTTCATCATCAACCGGGTCGCGCCGAGCGCGATGGAGCCGCGCGGCTGCATCGCCGACTGGAACGGCCAGGACGAGGCCTTCACGGTCTATACCCCGGTGCAGGGCGCGCACCCGTACCGCGCGCAGCTCGCGCGGTTGGCCAAGGTGAATGAGGGCCAATTGCGCGTGATCGCCGGCGATGTCGGCGGCAGCTTCGGCATGAAGTCGGCGATCTATCCGGAAATTCCGCTTTGCATGCTGGCCGCTAAACTGACCGGCCGGCCGGTCAAATGGATGAGCAATCGCGCCGAGGCCTTCATGAGCGACTCGCACGGCCGCGACAACGTGATCGACATCTCGCTGGCGCTCGACGACGCCGGAAAGTTTCTCGCGCTCAAACTCAAGAGCTTGGCCAATCTCGGCAGCCATCTGATGCAGGGCACGACCAATCCGCCGGTCAACAACATCGGCTCGGTCGCCGGCGTCTACACCACGCCGGCGATCCATGTGCATGTCGTCGGCCTGTTCAGCCATACCAACCCGACGCGGCCCTATCGCGGCGCGGGGCGGCCGGAGGCGGCCTATATGATCGAGCGCATCGTCGATATGGCTGCCGATCAGCTCGACATAGACCCGGCGGAACTGCGTCGGCGCAACACTATTCCACCGTCGGCCATGCCTTATAAAACCGGCCTGACCTTCAAGTACGACTCCGGCGAGTTCGAGAAGAACATGACCATGGCGCTGGATTTGGCCGGCTACGGCGACTTCGCCCAGCGCCGCGCCGAGGCCAAGACGCGCGGCAAGCTGCGCGGCTTCGGCTTTTCCAACACCATCGAGAAAGCCGCCAACAACGGCGTCGAGGGCGCCGAGTTGCGCTTCGACCGCTCGGGCGGCGCGACGATCTATGCCGGCTCGGTGTCGAACGGGCAGGGCCATGAGACGGTGTTCAAGCAGATCGTCTGCGACAAGCTCGGCCTCGCCATGAGCGACGTCCGCTACATCGCCGGCGACACCGACAAGGTCGCCTTTGGCCATGGCTCGGGCGGCTCGCGCTCGGCGACGCTCGGCGGCGGCGCGGTGCTGCAGGCGACCGACAAGGTGATCGCGAAAGCCACCGCCATCGCCGCGCACGCGCTGGAAACGACGCCCGACACGATCAAGTTCGTCGATGGCGTGTTCTCGTCGCCCGCCAGCAACCGCAGCTTGACGATCAAGGAGATCGCCAAGATCGCGCTCAACCCGAAGGAGATTCCGAAGGGCATGGAGCCGGGTTTGATCGAACAGGCGGTCTATGTCGCCAACGCCGCGAATTATCCGAACGGCTGCCATGTCTGCGAATTGGAGATCGACGAGGAGACTGGCCAGATCCATGTCGTCGCCTACAAGGTGGTCGACGACGTCGGAACGGTGATGAACCCGCTGCTGCTCAAGGGCCAAATTCACGGCGGCATCGCACAGGGGCTCGGACAAATCCTCATGGAGGACATCCGCTACGACGCCGACGGGCAAATGCTGACCGCCAGCTTCCTCGATTACGGCATGCCGCGCGCCAGCCACCTTTGCCATATCGACGTTGTATGCAATCCCGTGCCGACCAAGACCAATCCGCTCGGCGTCAAGGGCGCGGGCGAGGCTGGGACGGTGGGCTCGATGCCGGCGGTGGCCAATGCCGTGGTCGACGCGCTCTCGGTCTTTGGCATCCAGCATCTCGATATGCCGGCGACGCCAGAGAAAGTTTGGCGGGCGATCCGGCAGGCCAAAGGCCTGGACGCTTAAATCCAGCCGAGCGGAAGGCTGAGCAGCCAAAGCGCCACGCCCGCCAGCAGAGCCCATTGGGCGAATCGGCGGTAGATGTCCGCGAGGATCGTGCATATGACCCGTTGCGCTGCGCCGCCCGTGGGCTGCTCATGCGGGTCGAGCATGTACCAGACTTCGGTGCGACGCGGATTGCGCGTCGGCGCCAGACGGGCTAGCAGCCATAGCGCGGTCGCGGAAATCAGGAACAGCACGGCGCCCGATTTGACGGCCAATACAAGATCGAACGACAGGCCGACCATCACTGTGAAAATGGCGAGGATGGCAAAGCCGCAAGCGCGGCCGACCGAAAGCCATGCCAATTCCCGTATGCGGTCCATGCGGCGATCCTCCACGACATTGCGCCGCGGCGGACGGCGGCGGCTGACGGGGGAGCGGGCGGCGTCTCAGGCGGCCGGCGCCAAGGTGGGCGCGAGGCCGTAATTGAGCATGGCCATCCCGAAGACGAAGCGTAGCACGAAGATCCAGAAGGCGACATAGAGCGGCACGAAGAACGGATGCATGAAGCCCGGCGTCAAAGGACGCATCACGTAGATCGCCGGATCGGTGACGGCGCGGAAAAACCGCATCACGAAAAAGGTCGAGGTCGGCTTGACCAGGATGCTGAGCAACATGCGGCCGATCAGCGTGTAGGCGACGGCGGCCAGCACGTAATTGACCAGATGGAAAAACCAGTAATCAAGAAAGAACGGCGACACTTCCATGGAACACGCGACGGCCTTGAGCATAAAATCTGAAGAAAAAGGGTGCGGAGCCGAAACTCCGCACCCGTTTCACGACGGCTTAGCGCCGGTTTAGTTCTCCTGCATCACCGGGCCGCCACGCGGCACGCGGATACTGTCGACGAAGTCCTGCATGTCCTTCGACGGCGCCGGCGTCAGCAGGCTCACCACCCAGGTGACCACGAAGGCCACCGGGATGCCGAACAAGCCGGCCGATATGTTGCGCACGCCGAACCACGGCTGCATGCCGCCGTACTGGGTGCCGACGAGGTAGAACATGCAAACGCCGAAGCCGGCGATCATGCCGCAGACGGCGCCGGCCGACGTCGCGCGCTTCCACCAGACGCCGAGCACGAGGGGCGCGAAGAGCCCCGACGCGGCGATGGAGAAGGCCCAGGCGACCATCGAGAGGATGTCGCTGGGCTTCGTGCTGGCAAGCCACGCCGCCGCGACGGCGACGATGACGAGCAGCACGCGGGCGACGATCAGACGCCGCTTCGAGTCGGCCTTGGGATCGACCATCTTGTAGTAGATGTCGTGGCTCAAAGCGTTGGCGATGGCCAGCAGCAGGCCGTCGGCGGTCGACAGCGCGGCCGCGAGGCCGCCGGCGGCCACCAGGCCGGCGATGACGTAGGGCAAGCCGGCGATTTCCGGCGTCGCCAGCACGATCACGTCCGTGTTGATGTTCAGTTCGGCCCACTGAAGGATGCCGTCGAGATTGGCGTCCTTGATCGTGACCAGCCCGATGTCGCCCCAGGCTTTCACCCAGGCGGGCAGGGACGCGATCGGCTGACCGACGACGTTGGTCAGCACTTCGTATTTCGCGAAGGCCGCGTAGGACGGCGCCGTGAAATACAGCAGGAAGATGAACAGCAGCGACCAGCCCACCGAGATGCGCGCCTCGCGGACGCTCGGCGTCGTGAAATACCGCATGAGAATATGCGGCAACGACGCGGTGCCGAGCATAAGGCAGAAGATCAAGGCGAAGTAGTTCAGCGGATCGTAGGTCATGAACGGCTGAACGTGGGCCTTGGCGATGCCCATCTGGCCTTCCAGCACGGCGATCTTTTCCAGGATGCCGCCGTACATCAACTGCGGAATCGGCACGCCGGTGATCTGCGCCGACAGGATCACCACCGGAGTCAGATAAGCGATGATTAGGATGATGTACTGCGCCACTTGCGTCCAGGTGACGGCGCGCATGCCGCCGAGCATCGAGCAGAGCAAGATGCCGACCAAGCCGGCGAACACCGCGACCTCGAAGCTGAGGCCGAGGAAGCGCGAGGTGATGATGCCCGTGGCGTAGATCTGCGCCGTCACATACGTGAAGGAGCAGGAGATCAGCACGATGATGCCGACCGATCGGGCAAGATTGCCGCCGTAACGCACGGCGAGGAAGTCAGGCACTGTGAAGGCGCCGAACTTGCGCAGGTAGGGCGCCAGCAACACGGCGACAAGCACATAGCCGCCGGTCCAGCCGAGCACGAAGGCCAAACCGTCGTAACCGAGCAAGTAGAGCGTGCCGGCCATGCCGACGAAGCTCGCGCCGCTCATCCAGTCCGAGCCGGTCGCCATGCCGTTGTAGATCGCCGGCACCCGCCGTCCGGCGACATAATATTCCGACACCTGCGCCGTTCGCGCCATGACGCCGATGACCGCGTAGATGCCGATCGTCATGAAAACGAACAGATAGCCGATGATCTGGTTGGGCACTCCCATCTGCTCGAGAATCGCGAGCACGATGACGAAGCCGATGAAACCGCCTGTGTAGATCCCGTAGACCTTACCCAGGTTGTTGATGAAATCTCCTTTGAGCATTTTGCTTCCCCCGATCAGTCTTCAGCGACGCCGAATTCCTCATCGATCCGGTTTTGCTTGATCGCGAACCAGAAGATGAGGACGACGAAGATGATCAAGGAACCCTGCGCGGCCATGTAGAAGCCGAGCGGGAATCCGAAGATCACGATTTTATTGAGCGTCGGCGCGAAGAAATGAACGAAGAAACTGGAGAGGAACCAGATGACCAGCGACGTCCACATCAGAGCCCTGGTTTTCGACCAGTGGGCTTTCGCCTTCTCAGGCGAAATTTTCTCTGCCATGTCCTAAGACTCCCAGAGTAAATCGGGACATGGCGAAACGGCCGCCTAGCGCGGTCGCCGCTTCAGTGCGGTGAGACGAGAAATGCAATGTCCCCGCCAAGCCCCTGTTAAGGCTACGGCCCGACCGCGGACACGAACGAGTGTTGCGGACGAACGCGCAAGCCACCCCCGCCGGACTTACCGTTCTCTCTCGACGGATCCATCCGGCAACTAAACGCTCCTCACTCGACCGCGATGAAAACGCGGCATCTCGTCAGGGCGCGAAATCATCACTATCATTTCTCCCAAGCCGAAACAACGACCTATGCATGTAAAATAGTTCGGCATGAGGGGGTTACTTGTTTGATACTATCCGCGTCGCGCTCGGCGAGCGTCTCTTCGGGCGTGCGCCAAACCGCGCCAAAATCGCCGATATCGACTCCCTGACCGCCGCCTTGGCGCAAGAAGCGGCCCATGTCGCGCAAAGCGCCACCTACAATTACCTGCGCGCCCGCACAGGTTTTTTAGGGCCTAAGCTCTTTAACGAAGCCGCCTTTCTCGAAGCCGTCGAGATCACCCGCTGGGAAGCCTACGCCGCAGTCCTGGCCGATCTGATCTTGATGGTCGAAGGTGAAGGGCGCGGCGTCTTGCCGCCCGGCGGAGCGCCGGCCGTATGGCAGACCCTTTATCGCCAAGCCCTTGCGGTCTATCCGCCACCGAGCCATCGCGAGGATGGCTGGCTTGGCTTGGAAGAAGCCTTCGCTAGTCGTTTGTCGGCTGCGGCAAATGACGCGCCGGCCCCGCCAGAGCGCATTGCAATCGCCGCCGGCCAGACGATTTTCGCGCAGTTGCCGCTGCATCCGGATATACGCCAGCTCGACGAAGAGATGGTCATCAATACTGTGCGCTTTCGCATGTTGAGGTCCTGGGAAACGCTCAAGGAGCGGCTCGAATGGCCGATGATCGCCGCCGAGATCCGGCGCATGCCGGCGGAGTAACGCACACCTCCGCCAGCCGGGTGCTGACGTGGTGACGCTAGCTGGTGTAGCCACGCCCAAGCCCGAGGCCGGCCAACAAGCGGCGGTAAGCGATGGAGGTGCGGTCGGCGGTGATATGCGCCTCGCTCGTCAGATCGAGCGGCAAGTCTTCCGGCGTCTGCGCTTCGACGAAGCGACGGTCCTCGTCGAAGACGCGAGCGTTGAACGCGTAAACATCCTCAACCGGCAGGTCCTTATCGAAGTTGCGCGCGATCGGCACGAAGAGGCGCGTCTGCCGCGCCGACAGCGGCGAGGCGGCATTGAGAATCCAGAGCTTGCCGTCGTCTGGGAAATGCACGATTAGGCGTGCCGCGAAGGGCGGATAGACGTCGAACGCGCGCAGCCAGCGAAAGCCCGCAGGGGCGCGATCCTGCAAGCCCTTGGGGAAATTGCTGACCTCGCTCCAATAATCGACATGCAGACTGCCGTCGCTCGGCGTCACCTTGTAGCTCGGCACCTCCGGCTTTTCCGGGTCGCCGAAGGACTCGACATGAACCCAGGCGAAATGGGCGACGTCGAGGAAACCCTCCATCTGGCGCCCGGCCGAGCCGGCGATGTCGACAGTGGGCGGCAAGATCGGCTGATAGTCCGCATCGTCCCACGCCGGAAAGGGCGCGATCGCCTTCGCCCCCGGCGGATCGTCGGCCAAGCATGTCCAGAGCAGGCCATAGCGCTCGACCGCAGGAAAAGTCAGCAGCTTTAGCTTCGGCGGGATCGGCAGATTCGGATGCGCCGGCACGGCGCGGCAACGGCCGTCCGGGCCGTACCGAAAGCCGTGATAGGCGCAGACGATCTCGTCGCCCTCGACACGGCCCATCGTCAGCGGCGTGCCCCGGTGGATGCAGATATCTCGCGCCACAACGAGGACGCCGCCGGCGCGATAGATCACCAGCGGCACATCAAGCAGACGGGCGCCATAGGGTTGGTCGCTTATGTCGATCAGCCGCGCCACCGGATACCAATGGCGCGACAGAACCGCCCAATCCTCGGGAGCGAAGCTACTGCCGCGCGGCGGCTCGCGCATCAGGCGCCGGCGCTCATGGACGAGCGGAAGGCCCAGCGGGTCGAGCGACGCTCGATCACGGCGAAGATCGCGTACATGACGATGCCCTCGATGGCGAGGGCGATCAGCCCGGCAAAGACCAGCGACATCTGGAAGTTCGAGCCGGCCTGCACCATGAGATAGCCGAGCCCGGCATTGGCGGCGATGGTCTCGGAGACGACCGTGCCGACGAAAGCCAGCGTGATCGCCACCTTCAGCGAGCCGTAAAGATAGGGCAGGGTGCGCGGGATGCCGACCTTGAGCATGATGTCGAGCTTGCGCGCCCCCAGAGCGCGCAGCACGTCCTCCAGCTCCGGCTCCATGGTCGCGAGGCCGGTCGCCACGTTCACCACCACCGGGAAAAACGAAATGAGGAAGGCCGTGATGATCGCCGGCACTTCGCCGATGCCGAACCAGATCACCAGGATCGGCACCACGGCGACTTTCGGAATTGTGTTGAAGCCGATCATCACCGGATAGAGGCTGCGATAGATCGTGCGCGACCAGCCGACCAGCAGGCCGAGCGCCACGCCGAACACGACAGCCAGCCCGAAGCCGACCATCGTCGTCCATAGCGTGACGAAGGAATGGCGCAGCAACGGCTGCCAATAGCGGATCATGGCTTCGACGATGCGCGACGGCGCCGGCAAGATGAATGGATCGACCTTGAAGGCCCAGCAGGCGAATTCCCAGATCAGGAACAAGGCGATGGTGAACAGCAGCGGCGCGGTGGCGTCGGCGGTGCGAATCAGGCTGCGGCGCAACGCGTTCATGCCTGCTGCCTGACTTCGGCGATTTTGCCGCGCAGATCATGGACGATTTTGGTGAAAGCCGGCTCGTAGGTGACGGCGATGTCGCGCGGACGCGGCAGATCGATCTTGCGGCTTTCGACGACGCGGCCGGGCCTGGCGCTCATGACATGCACGGTATCGGCCAGGAATGTCGCCTCGCGTAGATCATGGGTGACGAGAATCACCGTGAAGCCGAGCTTTTGCCAAAGATCGCGCAACACGCACCACAACTCCTCACGCGTGAAGGCATCAAGCGCGCCGAACGGCTCGTCGAGCATCAAAAGTTCAGGTTCGTGAATCAGGGCGCGGCAGAGCGAAACGCGCTGCTGCATGCCGCCCGACAATTGCCAGGGGTATCGGTCGCCGAAGCCGCCGAGACCGACGGTGGCGAGCAGGGATTCAGCCTTCTCGCGATAGGCTTTCTTTTCCTTGCGCAGGCGCGAACGGTGCGGCTGCACGATCTCGAGCGGCAGCATCACGTTGTCAAGCACCGTACGCCACGGAAGCATGTTGGGATTCTGGAAGGCCATGCCGACGATTTTCACCGGCCCGGTGACTTCCTTGCCGTCGACCGCGATGCGGCCGGCGTCCGGGCGGACCAGGCCGGTCACAAGCTTCATCAAGGTGGATTTGCCGCAGCCCGAGGGGCCGACGACGGCGGCGAACTCGCCGCGCTCGACCTGCAGGCTGTTGTCCTGCAGGGCGAGCACGCCGGCGGAGCCGGGAGAGCCGCGATAGGTCAGGGTGACGCGGAAGATATTGACGAAGGACGTCACCGCCAGCCTCGATCCGTGAGCCGTTGCGCCGCTTAGTACTTACGCCGCCTAATATTTGCGGTCTGCGGCGGGCGGCAGGTACTGAGCGTCGAACACGTCGGCGACGGTCGGCTTCTTCTTGAAGTCGTAGGTCACGCCGACCTGGTCGATCGACTTGGTCATGCGTGCGGGGTCGATGCCGCCGAGGCCGTTGGCCTTAGTCCAGGGCGTGGCGATATTGTCCTTCAGCGCCATCTTGAGACGGGCCAGTTCGACCTTTTCGTCGCCGGTGTCGTTGCGCTTCATCACCGACTTGATCGCAGACTCGGGGTCCTTGATGGTGTCCTGCATGCCCTTGATGGTCGCCTTGACGAAGCCGGCGACGACCTTCGGGTTGGCCTTGGCGAATTCCGGATTGACCATCACGGCGTTGCCATAGAGCGTCAGGCCGTAATCGGACATCAGCATCACCTTGATGTCGCTTTCAGCGATGCCGTTCTGCACCAGATTGAAGTAGGACGAGAAGGAGAAGCCGGTGATGGCGTCGACGTCGCCCTTGGCGAGCATCGGCTCGCGCACCGGGAAGCCGACGTTCTCGATCTTCACCTTGGATGCGTCGATGCCGTTCTCCTGCACGAAGGCTTTCCACTGGGCGAAGGCGCCGTCGGGCGCCGGCGCGCCGAGGATCTTGCCTTCAAGGTCTTTGGGCTTGGCGATGCCCTTCTTCGCCGTGCTGATGATGGCGAAGGGCGGCACGTCATAGACCATCAGAACGGACTTCACGGCTTTGTCGGGATTCTCGTTCTGGAACTTGAACAGCGAATTGATGTCGAAGAAGCCGAGCGGGTAGGTGCCGGCGGCGACGCGGGCAATGCCGGCGACCGAGCCGGGGCCGCTGTCGACCGTCACGTCCAACCCTTCGGCCTTGTAGTAGCCCTTGTCGATGGCGACGAAGTAGGGCGCCGACGGGCCCTCGAACTTCCAGTCGAGCGCGAACTTGACGGCGGTCTGCGCGGCCGCGCCCTGCGCGATGCCGAAGGTCGCTGCGCCAAGAACGACGGCGGACAGGACGCCGCGAATCTGCCGAGTGATCCGAAGAGAGTGCATGAAGGATTGCCCCTTATCCCGAAAATGGTTTTGCGGGCCCGAACGACTGGCCCTTGGAAAATGGTCAGCAAGCGCTATGCCAGCAGAACAGCCTGCTGTTGTATGCAGGCATATAGCGAACGCTAGGGAAATAGGCATTAAGTTGCGCCCCGCGAACCGGCGCTGCCTAATTCTTAATCAACTGCCGCGATAGGTCGTATAGCCTCCCGGGCTGGCCAGTAGCGGAACATGATAATGGCCTTCGGCGTCCGCCACGTTGAAACGGATCGGCACGATGCCGAGAAAGCCCGCCGGGCCGAAATAACCACCCACATCGAAGCGCAGTTCATAGCTGCCGATCGGTACTGGACGGCCGGCGATCAGCGGCGCGTCGGTGCGGCCATCCGCGTTGGTGACGGCGCGGGTGACGAAACGCGCGCTCCCGTCGGCGGCCACTTCGTACAGTTCGACGGCGACGCCTGCCGCCGGCTTACCGACGCTGGTGTCGAGAACATGGGTACTGATGCGCCCGGCGAGCGGCAGTTTATCGTCCGCCTCGACCTTCTGGTCGAGCCGCAGCGCGGCGATGCGCAGGATTTCCCCGAGCGCGGTTTCCGTTTCCTGCAGCGGATCATTGGCGATGCGGCGTTCGAATTCGCGCAGGATCGAGTCCTTCGTATGGCGGCGGACGCAAACGATGAAGGGGATGCCGAATTTGACGCGATAGGCGTCGTTCAAGCGATGGAAGGCGGCGTAGTCGGCGTCCGATAGCCGATCGAGACCGGCGGCGGCCTGTTCGGCCGTCGACTCGGCCGTGAGCGTGCCGGCTTTGGCCGCTTTACCGGCCAAATCGGGGTGCGCCTGGATCAAGGCGCGCTGCTTGGCCGGATCGGCGGCGCGCAGCGCCTTGGCCAGCGCGTCATAGAGCGCCCCCAAGCTGGCGAAGGGCCGCTGGCTGGCCACGGCTTCGGCAACCCAGGGCGATTGCTCGAACACATCGGCCAGCGCCATGACGAAGGAGACTTTCGAACCGCTATTAAGCTCTGCAAGGGTTGTCATGCCGGATGATGCTCATGCCAATGGCGGGCGATATCCACCCGGCGCGCCACCCAGACCTTGTCGTGCTTTTGCACATACTCGAGGAAGCGGGCGAGGCCCGCCGCGCGGCCCGGCCGGCCGGCCAGGCGGCAATGCAGACCGACCGACATCATCTTCGGCGCACTGGTGCCTTCGAGATAAAGCTGATCGAAGCTGTCCTTGAGGTAGAGATAGAAATCTTCGCCATTGGAAAAGCCTTGCGCGTTGGTGAAGCGCATGTCGTTGGCATCGAGTGTGTAAGGGATGATCAGATGTGGCTTGGCGCTCTTGACCCAATAGGGCAGATCGTCGGCGTAAGAATCTGACGAATAGAGGAAGCCGCCGTCCGCCATCACCAGTTTCAACGTATTGACCGAGCTGCGTCCCGTGTACCAGCCGAGCGGCCGCTCACCGGTGACGGTGCTGTGAATGGCGATGGCCTCGGCCATCTGGGCGCGCTCCTCGGCCTCCGGCATGTCACGGTATTCGATCCATTTGAGCGCGTGGCTGGCGATCTCCCAGCCGCTCTCTTTCATCGCCGCGACGACCGCAGGATTGCGCGCCAGCGCCGTGGCAACGCCGAACACGGTGACCGGCATCCGGCGTTCGCTGAACAGACGATGCAGCCGCCAAAAGCCTGCGCGCGCGCCATATTCAAACATTGACTCGATGTTCATATGCCGCTGGCCCGGCCAGGGCTGCGCGCCCAGCACATCGGACAGGAACGCCTCGGACGCCGCGTCGCCGTGCAGGATGTTGTTCTCGCCGCCTTCCTCGTAATTGACGACGAACTGCACGGCGATGCGCGCGCCGCCCGGCCATTTCGGGTCGGGCGGCGTGCGGCCGTAGCCGGTCAAATCGCGCGGGTAGCTCTCGTCCATCATGCCCCTAACGCGCCGCGAGCCAGGCGGCGAGGATGCCGCGTTCTTCGGCGGTCATCATCGTAATGTTGCCGGGCGGCATGGCGTTTGAGCGCACCGCCTGCAACTCGATGAGATGGGCATGTTGCGCGATCTGCGCCGGGCTGTCGAGCCGCACGCCCTTGGGCGCTATCGGAATGCCGTCCCACACCGGCGCGGCGGCATGACACATGCTGCAACGGGTCAGAATGACGTCTTCGGCCTGGGCCACAGTAACATTTGCAGGCGGAACAGCAGCGCCTTCCTTAGCGTCGGGCTTCGGCCCAGCCATCGAGAGCCACAGCACGGCGGCCATGCCGAGGACCGCGAGCAGCCAGGTCCACCAGGGGCTGCCCTTGCCGGCATGTCGGCTATTGAAGAAATGGCGGATCAAGGGACCGACCAGCAGCACGATGGCGACGATCAGCCAATTGAACTGCGTGGCGAAGAACAGCGGATAATGGTTGCTCGCCATGAGGAAGACGACCGGCAGCGTCAGGTAGTTGTTGTGCACCGAGCGCTGCTTGCCCTGATCGCCGAGCTCCGGATTCGGCACGCGACCGGCGATGAGCGCGGCGACGATCTTCTTCTGATTCGGAATTATGACGACGAAAACGTTGGCGACCATGATGGTGCCGATCAAGGCGCCGATCTGCACGAAGGCGCCGCGCCCGCCGAAGACATGGACGAAGCCGTAAGTCATCGCCACGAGGAAGGCGTAGCCGACGAGCGACAGCGCTGCCTGATGGCGGCCGAGCGGCGACCGGCAAAGCCCCTCATACATCAGCCAGGGCAGGAGCAAACCGCCGACGCTTATCGCGACTGCCTGCGCTGGCTCGATGTCGAGCACCGAGCGGTCGATCAGATAGAGTTCCGCGCCGAGGTAATAGACTATCGCCAACAGCGCCACGCCGCTCAGCCAGGTGACGTAGGCTTCCCACTTGAACCAAGTCAGCTCGGCCGGCAGTCGCGCCGGTGCGACGAGATATTTGACCATGTTGTAGAAGCCACCGCCGTGGACCTGCCAGGCTTCGCCCTGGGTAGTGGAATCGTTGGCGCGCGGCTTCAAGCTGAGATCGAGATGGATGAAATAGAACGAGCTGCCGATCCAGGCGATGCCGGCGACGATATGCAGCCAGCGCAAAATCGCGCTGAGGCCTTCCAACAAAACGACATCCATCTGAAGTCCGCGGCCTCCCGGCGCCGGGCTATCGGCGCTGCCAACCTCTGGCGCCGTCGCCGCGACTATCGCACATCTATCGACGCCTTCCAGCCCCTGTGGCAAGGTGCCGACATGTCGCCCCAGACTTTCAGCATCGGCCAAGAAATCATGGCGCGCGCCGACCATTTGGCGCGCTGGAGCGACTTTCCGGGCGGGTTGACCTGCGCCTATCTGACCCCGGCGCACCGGGCGACGGCCAAGCAGATACGTCAATGGATGACCGAAGCCGGACTGCGCGCCTCGGTCGATGCACTCAATAATATCGTCGGGCGCTGGACCAGTGCCGATCCGAACGCCAAGACGCTGATTGTCGGCTCCCATTACGACACGGTGCGCGACGCCGGACGCTATGACGGCCGGCTCGGCATCCTATTGCCCATCGCCGTCGCGGCGCGTCTCAAAGCCGAAGGCGCGGCGCTGCCGTTCAACCTCGAGATCATCGCATTTTCGGAAGAAGAGGGCGTGCGTTTCGGCACGACCTATCTCGGCAGCAGCGCTGTCGCCGGACGTTTCGACAGCGCCGCGCTCCAAGCCCGAGACAAGGACGGCGTCAGCCTCGCCGAAGCCTTGCGCGACGTTGGCCTGCCAGACGACGAAATCGCCGACGCGGCGCGCAAGCCGTCCGACTTGCTCGGCTATCTGGAAATCCATATCGAGCAGGGGCCGGTCTTGCTCAATGCCGGCCTGCCGCTCGGCGTCGTCACCGCCATCGCCGGCGCCGTGCGCCGTAAGCTAACGATCACTGGCGAAGCCGGCCATGCCGGCACCGTGCCGATGGGCTATCGCCGCGACGCCGCCGCCGCCGCCGCCGAGATCATTCTCGCCGTCGAGAAGATTTGCGGCGCCATTCCCGGCGTCGTCGGCACTGTCGGCCAGCTTGGCGTGCCGGGCGGCGCCGTCAATGTCATCCCCGGACGCTGCGAACTGAGCCTCGACGTACGCGGCGGCGACGATGCACTGCGCGACGAAGCGGTCGCCGACATCGAGCGCGAGATCGCCGGCATTGTCGCGCGCCGCAAGGTCGAGATCGCCAGCGTCGATATTCTTCGCGCACCCGCCGTCATCTGCGCGCCCGCCATGCTTAGGCGCATCGCCGACGCCATCGTGAAGGCTGGCGTTCCAGTCCATAGTTTGCCGAGCGGGGCAGGGCATGACGCCGTCATGTTCGGCGGTGTCACGGACGTCGGCATGCTGTTCGTGCGCTGCGGCAACGGCGGCATCAGCCACAATCCGCGCGAGACCATGACGGCGGAGGACGCCGAATTGGCGGCGCAAGTGTTCCGCGACATTTTGTTGAGTTACCGATGAGCCTTCTCCAAACCATTCACGCCACCGTCGAACGCGATTTTCCGCGCTTGATCGAACTGCTTGCCGCGCTTGTCAAAGCGCCGAGCGACAATCCGCCGGGCGATTGCGCACCCCACGCGGCCCTGGCCAAAAGGGAATTGGAAAAGCTTGGCTTCACGGTCGAGTCCCATCCGGTACCCGCCGAGGCGGCGCAAGCGGTCGGCATGGTCAGCGCGACCAATCTCATCGTGCGGCGCAAATTTACCGACGGCGGCCCGACCATCGCGCTCAACGCCCATGGCGACGTCGTGCCCCCCGGCCTCGGCTGGACGCACGATCCATATGGCGCAGCGGTCGAGCAGGGGATCATGTACGGACGCGGCGTCGCCGTGTCGAAATCCGATTTCGCCACCTATGCCGGCGCGCTGCTGGCGCTCGATGCCGTCGCCGCCAGCGGCGAAACGCTCGCCGGTAACGTTGAATTGCATTTCACCTACGACGAGGAAACTGGCGGTACCATCGGCCCGCAATGGATTCTGGAGCTGGGGCTATCGAAGCCCGACTACGCGATCTGCGCCGGCTTCTCCTATGGCGTCGTCACGGCGCATAACGGCTGCCTGCATCTCGAAGTCGTCGTCACCGGTAAGCAGGCCCATGCCGCCATGCCGGAGACCGGAATCGACGCGCTTGAAACCGCGACCGCGATTCTCGTCGCGCTCTACAACAAGCGCCGCCAACTCGGCAACACCCGCTCGGGCGTCGCCGGCATCGTCTCGCCGACGCTCAACGTCGGGCTGATCTCCGGCGGTATCAACACCAACGTGGTGCCCGACCGCGTCACCTTCCGCCTCGACCGGCGCATCGTGCCGGAGGAAAACGCTTCCGCCGCCGAGGATGAACTGCGGGCGCTGATCGTGGCTGCCGCACGGCCCTTCGCCGCCCAGGTCGACGTACGGCGCATCCTGTTGGCGACGCCGCTCGCGCCGCTGCCGGGGGGCGAAAAGCTATCTGCCGCGCTACGCCGCCAGGCCGCGCGCATTTTTGGAACCGAAATTCCGGAACAGGGTGTGCCGATCTACACCGACGCGCGCCACTATGCCGCGCGCGGCATTCCGACTGTGCTCTATGGTGCAGGACCGCGCACCCTGGTCGAAGCCAATGGCCACAATGCCGAAGAGAATCTGCGCCTCGACGATCTACGCGCCGCGACAGAGATCCTCGCTGCGGCTCTCGCGGATATGCTGCGCCCCTAGCGCGCTTTCCTGCAACAATCCGTCATGCCGCAGGGGCTGGTCGCACCCGCCGTTTGGGCTATGATGCGGCCAAAGCGACAATAAAGCTCTCAGGAGGCATGACGATGGCGACCCAAGTCACGGGCAAGAAATTCGATGTCGGCGGCGTACTGCTCGATCGGCCGTTCAAAATTCGCCGGCTCGGCCATTTCGGCATCAACGTCATCGACATGGAGAAGGGCAAGCGCTTTTACAAAGACTTGCTCGGCTTTCGCATCGTCGACGTCCGCGATCCGCTCGGCGGCAAGCCGGTGCCCGACGAGATGAAGGGCTTCGGCGACCACAATGGCTACTTCTTCCGCTACCAGTCCGATCACCACGCCTTCGTGCTCTACAATCACCGCGTGCGCGGCGCGATGGACCGTTTGGGACGCTGGCGCAGCGACGTAAACGTCAACCAGATCACCTGGCAAGTGCAGAGCTTGCAAGAGGTCGTCGGGGCAGACAAGTGGCTGACCGAAACCGGCAACAACATGGTGCGCCGCGGCCGCGATATGCCGGGCTCGAACTGGCACACTTATCTGATGGACCCAGACTGGTTCCAGAACGAGCTCTTCTACGGCATCGAGCAGATCGGCTGGGACGGCTATTCCAAGCCCAATTCGATGCACAAGGGCGGCTATCACGAATTCCCCGAGTTGCCGCACAAATCGGAATATGCCGAGATCAACGAGGCTATCGCCCGGGGCATGGACCCGCGCGAGGGGTACCGCCATACCGAGGCGCTGCCGGAAAAGTACGACGTGCAGGGAATCCTGTTGGCGCGTCCCTTCAAGATCGTCCGCATCGGCCCGGTCCGCCTGTTCGTCAACGATCTCGAAGCATCGCTAAAATTCTATCGCGACATGCTCGGGTTCACGGTGACAGAAGAGATCACCTACAAGGGCCATCGCTGCGTCTTCCTGCGCAACAACACCGAACATCATTCGATGGCGCTTTATCCCATCGAACTGCGCAAGGTCATCGGCCTGTCGGAGAACAGCAAGCTGATGAGCTTCGGCGTGCAGGTCGCCAACTACAAGCAGCTGCGCGACGCCAAAGCTTTTCTAGAGGAAAACGGCGTCGAATGCCGCGAACTGCCCAACGAGCTTTATCCGGGCATCGATTACAGCTTCTTCGCGATCGACGGCGATGGCCAAGCCATCCAGTTCTATTATTCGATGGAGCAAATTGGTTGGGACGGCAAACCGCGCCCCGCTGCACAACGCCGCCCGGTGAAGCCCGGCGTTTGGCCGGAGACGATCGAAGGCCTCAGCGACAGCTATGCCGGTGAGACGTTGCTCGGACCCTGGAATTGATGGCGCTGAATTGAAGGTGGGAAAGTGACCGCCAACTTCACGCCCATCTCATCGCTCGTCGGCGGGGCTCTCATCGGCCTCGCCGCAGCGCTGCTCCTGCTGCTCAACGGCCGCGTCGCGGGAGTCAGCGGCATCCTCGGCGGGCTTTTGCGATGCGGCGTCGGCGAACGACTTGAGCGCGTTGCCTTCCTCGTCGGCTTGGTCGCAGGGCCGGTTCTTTTCACGCTCGTCGCGCATCGTCCCGCCATCTTGGTCGAAGCTTCACCGTGGACGCTCATTATTGCCGGGCTCTTGGTCGGCTATGGCACGCGGCTCGGCAGCGGCTGCACCAGCGGCCATGGCATCTGCGGCGTGGCGCGGCTATCGCTGCGCTCGCTCATCGCCACAGCGCTGTTCATCGCCGCCGGCATGGCCACGGTTTACCTCATGCGCCATTGGACGGCCTGATCATGCGCGCCGCCGCAGCTCTCATCGCCGGCCTGCTGTTCGGCATCGGCCTCGCACTGTCGCAGATGATCGATCCGGCTAAGGTGCTCGCCTTTCTCGATATCGCCGGCGCCTGGGATCCCAGCCTGGCCTTGGTGATGCTCGGTGCCTTGATCGTCGCCGCGCCGGCCTATGCGCTCGCGCGCAAAGCCCGGGGGCCGCTCTATGGCGAAAGCTTCAGCCTGCCGACGCGGCGCGACATCGACAGGTCGCTCGTGCTTGGCGCGTTGCTATTTGGTGCCGGCTGGGGCCTTGCCGGCTACTGCCCGGGTCCCGCCATCGCCAGTCTATCTTTCGGCCTATGGCAACCGCTGCTGTTCGTCCTCGCGATGATTATCGGCATGGCGCTGCATCGCGCGACCGCGCCTGCCTTAATCGACAGGACCTAGCGAATCAGAAAGGGCAGATTGCCGGTGGCGGCAGCGCCCTTGCCATCGCGCAAAATTATGAACAGGCGATAGGCGCCCGGCGTAAGGCCGGCGATCTCGACCGTCCAATCGCCCTGGCCGCCCTTGCGGCTGCGAATGGCATTGGGAAATGTCGGCGGCACCGATTCGGCATCGCCGGCCTTGCCGAGGTCGCGACTTTCCGCCATGACCTGCCAATCGACGCGCAAGGCATCGCGGTCCGGATCAAGCCCGCTGACGCGCGCGGTAAAGGGCCGACCGACCGCAAAGGTATCTTCGCCAGAATCGAAGGCGAGGGTGACGATGCGGGGCGCGCGGTTCAGCGGCTTGTTCGCGCCTTTACCGCCCCAGAATTCGGCCATTACATCGGCCGCCTCGATCAATTCGCCGCTCGGCAGGAACAGGCTATGCCAAGTCGGCGTCACCTCCTGCTTCTGGCCCCAATAGAACAGGATTTGCCCTGCCGTCTTCGGCGTCAGCCCATGCAGATACTGGCGCAGACGCGCCGCCTTCGCCGTGCTCGTCAGCTCGACCGCCGCGCCCCAAGGCTTCACCCCGGCTTGCCATTGCCCTTCGGCGCCGAGTTCAGTGACAATTACGGGGCCGCGCCAGCCTTGGGCGCGCACGCGCTCAGGCAGATCGAGCAAGGCGCCGCCATAGGAATTGACGCCGAGAATGTCGATATCCGGCGCGGCTTTCATGATTTTAGCGATCTTGCCGTTGCCGGCTTCGGCGATCACCGCCATGCGGGGATGGTTCGGATCGAGAGACTTGACCAGTCGCGCCGCTTCGCCGATCGCGGGCCAGACCCGGCTATCATCCTGCAATTCCGACTCGACCTCGTTGCCAAGGCCCCAGGCGAGCAAAGCGGGGCTGTCTTTATATTTGCGCACGACGTCGCGCAACACGGCGAGTTGCCGCTCGGCGACCGCACGGTCGGCATAATCGAAGCCGCGTCGCGGATGCTCGAGCCAAAAGCCGAAGATGACCTTGAGCCCGAGCTTCTCGGCTTCCGCCAGCACGGCGGGGCCTTCTTCACCGTAGGTACGGACGACATTGGCGCCGAGCGCCTTGAGTTCGGCAAGACGCGTCTGGCCAGATGCGCCGCGCGCCTGAAAGACCTTGCCATCGACGATAATATTTTCGCCGCGCACCGTTACGTCGGCACGCGCGGAGTTCACGAACACCGCCGCCAACAGCGCGAAACCGATAGCGATCGCTGTCTTTACGCGCCCCATGTCAAGCAGGGGTCAGCGTACCGATGTCGGTCAGCATCTGCGTCAAATGCTCAACGCATTGCTCGACACGGGGCGGCATCGTCTCGTTGCGTCGGATCAGCAGCAGAGCCACGCGTCTGCGGGGCCGCAAGGGCAGCGCCACCAACTCACCGGCGGCGATTTCGCGCTCGGCGGCGATGCGCGGCGCGACGGCAATGCCGACGCCTGACTTGACCATCAGTTTAAGCGACTCGAGGTTGTCGCAGTCGGCCACGATATTGGGCGACAAGCCTTGTGCGGCGAACATCGCCATCACCAGGCGGCCGTAACCGACGCGCGTTTCGTTGGCGATGAAGGGGTGTTCGCTGATAGCGGCGAGGTCGACTGGGCCTGCTTGCGCGGCGATCGCATGGGTCGGGGCAGCGAGCAGAACCAAGTCGGTTTCCGACAAGCGGGTGACCTTCAACTCGTGCGGCAAGCTCTTGGGATCGCCTTCGAGGAACAATCCGACATCTAGGCGTTGCAATTCGACGAAGCGGTGAATACGGCGCGTCGTCGTCGTCACCAGATCGAGCCGAATGCTGGCGCTGAACGCCTGCAACACCTCTGCGATTTGCGGCACCATAATTGGAGCGATGCCGGAGCAGATGCCGAGGCGGATGGTCGAGCCGGGGTTGCCACGCAATTCGCGCGCCAGATCCTTAAGAGCCGACATGCCCATGACGATATCGTCGGCGTTTTGCAGAAAGGTGCGACCGTTAATGCTGGCCTCGACGCCGCGACTCGAACGATCGAACAAGCTAAAACCCAATTCGTCCTCGAGCAGGCGCACCTGTTCGCTTAAGGACGGTTGCGACACCCCGAGCTTTTCGGCGGCACGGCTGAAACTACGTTCGCGCCAAACGGCGATAGCGTATCGGAGTTGCCGATCATTCATAGGGCGCAAATCCTCGCGTAATGGTCATGCCGAACATAACCGACAGGAAGTATAGGTGTCACCTATAGAGCAATCCTGAAATACTCTTAGCCTTCCCCCGGCACCCCAATTAGCGTTTAGCTGTCATTACGAAAGAGCTAGTTTAGTTGCTCGCAGCTTACTCAAATTGTTTTCGTCTCACGTTAATGATTAAATTGTGAGCAGCTAGTGGATTGATCGACAACGGCATATTCCAGCCCGCGCCGACGCCGCTAACCTACAGCAAAGCTATTCGTCGCCACGGTTGCTGGGCCTTACGCTGCCCGTGCCGCGCTTGAAGGGGGAAGTCTGTTTCGATGTCCGTTTATGAACTGAACCGCGCCATTCATCATGTCTATGTCGATCGTGACAAGACGATGGCCTTCCGCGACGGCGACCTGTCCGTGCTCGCGCCCTTCGACTTGACCGATGAAGAGCGCACGGCACTCGTCAATCGCGATTTCCCGAAGCTTTGGGCGCTGCACACGCATCCCGTGCTCCTGTTCCATCTATCGGCGGTGCTGAACCCGCGCGAGTGGTACATCGACAACGTGGTGCCGAAGATTCAAGGCGTGCCGAACGTCTGGTACGACTATTACCCACATACCGACGCCACCAAGCCGGCTTGAGGAGCGCAAGATGAGCAACGCCGGAGAAACTCATTCGCTCCCGCAGCGCCGGCCACACATCGGTCCACGCCTTAGCCACGTCAACATCAACGTCTGGCGCGCGCTGGTCTTCCTGATTTTCCTCCTCATCTGGTGGGTGATCGCCAAATTCGTCGGCCAAAACTTCGTGCCGACGCCGTGGCAGACTTGGCAAGCCGCCGTCCAAACCATCGGCGACGGCACCGTGCCGAAGGCCGCCTGGGCGAGCATCCAAGTCTATCTCTCCGGCTACGTGCTGGCGGCGCTGTTCGCCATTCCGTTCGGCCTGCTGATGGGCGGTTTCCGCGTCTTCGGCTCGGCGCTAGAAATCTACGTCGATGCCTTGGCCGCAACGCCGCGCGTCTCCTTCATACCCCTGATCATCGTCTTCCTCGGCCTCGGCTACGAAGCCAAGATCGTCGTCGTGTTCCTCGGCGCTGTCATGCCGATCCTGATCAACACCTATGCCGGCGTCCTCAACAGCGACGGCGAATTGATCGAGATGGCGCGTTCGGCCGGAGCCTCGGAAACGCAAATCTTCCGCACCATCATGCTGCCGGGCGCGTTGCCCTACATCACCGCGGGCCTTCGCGTCGGCGCATCGCTTGCCCTCATCAACACTGTCGTCGCAGAGCTATACACCGCTGTCCAAGGACTCGGCGGACTGCTGTCGATTTACGGCAATACCTTCCGCATGGCGCCTTACTTCGTCGTCGTCTTCTGCCTCGCCATCATGGGCGTCACCGTCATGCAGTCGCTCAAGGTGCTGGAGCGCCGCATGGCCCGCTGGCGCTACAACAGCGATCGCACGTAACGGGCGACGACACACTTCGGAGTACCAACAATGGCTAAAATCGTTTCCGTCATCGCCTCGACCCACAATCCGCGCATCTTCTGGAACCGCGACCAGGCCGACAAGGCCGACCTGGAGACGCTCTACGCGGCTTTCGCCGACGTGCGCAAGATGCTGGCCGAGACCAAGCCCGACATGATCGTCGCGGTGGCAAACGACCATCTCGACAACTTCTTCCTCGACAACATGCCGACCTTCTCGGTCGGCATCGCGCCGACCGCCGAGGGCCCGTTTTGGTACGAATCCGAGATCATGTTCCTGCCGAGCTACAAGGCCAAGGTGCATGAGGACTTCGCCGGATATCTGCTGCGCGAAGGCGTCGAGCAGGGCATCCAATTCTCGCAGGTCCGCGAATTCAAGATCGACCATGCCTTCACCGTGCCGCTGTCCTTCGTCCGCCCGGAAGAAGACCTGCCGATGGTCCCGGTGATGACCAACGCCTTCGGTTATCCGATCGCGACCAACCAGCGTTGGTACGAACTTGGCCAATTCATCCGCCGCTCGATCGAAGCCTGGCCGGGCAACGAACGCGTCGCCGTGATCGGCTCGTTCAACCTCACCGTGGAAGTCGGCGGCCCGAAGATGGGCAAGTACAACATGGACTTCACGCGCTGGATGATCGAGCAGATGAAGAATGGCAACCGTGACGAAATTCTTAAGACGCTGACAGTGCCTCGCCTCATCGAAGAGGGAAATTCGACGGCCGAGTTCCTCAACTATGTCACCGTGCTGGGCGTCGTCGAGGAGACCAAACCCACATTCATTCAGCATAAGCCCGTCAAGGGCGTCGGCATGTGCCCGGTCGCATTCTGGGACATGCAGTAAGCCTTCCTCAGCCTAAAGCCACCGCTCGTCCCCCCAGATCGGCGGCATCATCACTCTCGATACAACCTTTCGCAAAAGGAGTTAGAGCTATGATCGGATCGAAACTGGGTAAATTGAGCATTGCCGCTGTGCTGTTGGCCAGCGCCGCCGTCTTCGCTACGCCAGCCCATGCGGCCTTCAAGATCATCGTGACGCATCTCGAGCCGCCCCTGGTGCCGAACTCGGTCATCGATCTGGCCTTGCAACTCGGCTACTACAAAAAGGCCGGCGTCGACGTCGAGATCGTCCGCGTCCAGCAGACCCCGTCCGCCGTCGCCGCGCTGCGTTCAGGGCAGGGCGATATGGCCAACATCGGCTTCGGCGACGCCGTGCAGCTTATCGCGCGCGGGCAGATGGATTTGAAAGGCGTGATCTCGCCCGACAAGGCGCTGCCATTCATCATCGCCGCCAAGAAAGATATCACCTCGCCCAAGCAGCTCGAAGGCAAGACCTTCGGCGTCAGCCGCGTCGGCGCAGTCGATTACTCTCTGACTCGTACGGTGCTGACCAAGCTCGGCGTCGCCGTCGACAAGATGGAATATCTCGCCGTCGGCCAGCCGCCGGTGCGCGCCACTTCGCTCGCCGCTGGCCGCGTCGACGCCACCACGATCTCGATCGGCGTGTGGACCAGCATTCCGGACAAGAGCGCGCTCAACATTCTCGTCAGCCAGGCCGACTACTACAAAGGCGCGCCGCTCATCAGCAAGCTTAACGTCGTGACGGCCAGCGTCGCCAAAAGCAAATCGCGGGAAATCGAAGGCGTCGTCCGCGCCATCATGATGGCTTCTCGCGACTTCGCGAAGAACCCCAAGCTGTGGGTCGACGGCATGGCCACCGCGCTGCCGAGCGTCGATCGCGCCACGCTCGAATACCTCGCCGAGGCCTACAAAGAGAACTGGGACGTCAACGGCGGCCTCAACATCAGCGAAGCTATCAACACGACCGACGATCTCTACACCAGCAACGACGACTTCAAAGGGTTGAAGCGCGTCGAGCCGGCGGCTTGGATCGACACCTCGTATATCGACAAGGTCATCAAAGAAGCCGGCGCGTTCCCCGGTATCGATCCGACCGGTCGCTAGTCGCCTCGTAGCCGGCAGCACGCCTTACCGAACAGGAGCGTCATGTCCTCGACTTCTAACGTCCAGTCCTTGCCTGCGGCAACGTCCGCGACCGAGGAGCCTGCGATCACGATCCGCAACATCACCAAGATGTTCAAGCGGCACAAATCGCACGAAGGCATCGTCGCGCTGCGTGACGTCTCGCTCGATATCGGCAAGAACAAGTTCGTCAGCCTTGTCGGCCCGTCCGGCTGCGGCAAGACCACCTTGCTCCGCATGCTGAACGGGCTGATCCGGCCCGACGAAGGGGAAATCCTCGTTAACGGCAAGCCGCCGATGCCCGGCACACATATGGGCTTCGTCTTTCAGTCGTTCCGACTTCTGCCCTGGCGGACCGTGCACGAAAACGTCGCCTATCCGCTCCAGCTCAACGGCATGGACAAAGCTGAGATTCACGAACGCGTCATGCGCTATCTCGATATGGTCGGCTTGCGCAAGTTCGCCGAATCCTACCCGACGGAATTGTCGGGCGGCATGAAGCAACGCGTGGCGCTCGCCCGCGCCTTGGTCGCTGAGCCGGACATCCTGCTGATGGACGAGCCGTTTGCGGCGCTCGACGCCCAGACGCGCGAATTCATGCAATTCGAGTTGATGAAAATCTGGCATCAACGCAAAGCGGTGGTCGTTTTCGTCACCCATAGCGTCGACGAAGCCGTGCTGCTGTCTGACGAGATCGTCATGCTGCGTCCGCGCCCGGGTCAGGTTTCCGAGGTCCTCACGGTCGATCTGCCGCACCCGCGATGGGACTATGACGCCCGCGCCCGGCCAGAGTTCGTCGAACTGCGCCGTCATCTATGGGAAAGCATCAAAGAGATGGTCGCCGCCGATCCGCAGTCGGAATTCTTCCAACGCGACGGCAAGACCGAGCGTTCCGCCGCGGAAGATTGACCGTTCGCTTAAATCGTCGCGTTTCGCCTTACGGGCCGGCCAGCGGATAGCTGGCCGGCCCGTTTTCATACGCAGGTTCCCCAACCAGCGTTGGAGATCACGCGAGGGCCATGACAGGGGCGGGAAGGTGCCTTATTCTCTCGCCTGCGTCTGACGGCTTTGCTCAAGCGATCGACTATGGGGGGACTTTGATGAGGCCGCTAGCTGCTGGCGCGCTCGCTTGCGTCGCGATTCTCACGTTACTTTTCACTGTGCAGAACGCCCAGGCTGGTTCGGTCGAGAGCGTCGCGCAGTTGCGCGGCCCGGAGCGTCAATCCGCCCTCGAAGCCGGCGCGCGCCATGAGGGCGTCGTGGTCTGGAGCGGCAGCGTCGGCGACGACATGCGGGCGGCCCTGAGCAAAGCCTTCACAGCGAAATATCCCTTCTTGCGGGTCGAAGGGCAACGTCTCGGCGTCACCCAATCCTTGCAGCGCGCCATAGCCGAACGAAGCGGCAAGACGCCGGCACGCACCGATCTCCTCGCCGGCAATGTTCTCGTTCCCTTGCGCAAGGCGGAGTTGGCGCAAGCCTTCCGCTCGCCTTTGGTTGATGCCCTGCCGAAGGAATTTCAGGAGCCGAACGGTCTATCGGCGCCATACCGCTTCGCCTATTACGGCATTGCCTATAACACCGCTCTAGTGAACGCCGCCGACGCGCCGCGCAATTACGAAGACCTGCTCGACCCCAAATGGCGCGGCAAGATCGTCTGGAACAACGGCTTGGAAAGCGGCGCGCCGGTCCTCATCACCTATTTCCGCCGATTGTGGGGCGAGGACCGCGCCGGACGCTTCCTGCAGCGGCTCGCCCAGCAGATCGTCCGCACCGAGCTCGGCACGCCGCGCGAGACGCTCGACGGCGTGGTCAACGGCAAGAGCTATGTCATGCTCGGCGCATCGCTGCATCAGGTGGCCGCGCTGCGAGCCGCCGGCGCCTCCGTCGACGCCACCATGCAAGACCCTGTGTTGGCCCGCGACAACCACCTCGTCCTGTTGAAAAGCGCGCCGCATCCCCATGCGGCGATGCTGTTTGTCGATTTCCTGCTCGACCGCGAGGCGCAGGAAATCCTGCGCGGCGATCAATATTACCCGGCCAACCCCGACGTGGATCCGCCGGAGGTGATGATGCCTTACGACCCGCTGCGGCGCGGCCTCAAGCAATTTACGGCCGATGACTCCCTGCTGGCGCAAGAACGCGACCGCTCGATCTCGCTGCTACGCGAATATTTCCGCTAGTCTGAGCCGATTCATGATCCACACTGAACCCCTGCATTGGTTTCATGACGGAAAATCAACAGAGTTCTTCAGTCTGACGGGCGAGGGATCGGCCGCCTTGCCCCCACTCGAACAACTTGCGGCGCTCATCGATGCTTTCGCCGCAGCGCTCGCCGCCCAGCAATTGACGCTCGAAAATGTCGTCCACCAGCGCATTTGGCTGCGCGACCGCGATTTGCGTGACAGCATCGACGGTCCACGCCGTGCGATGCTAGGAGGCGCGCGCCGTGCCGCCAGCTCGAGCTTCTTCTCGACGTCGCGGTTTCGCGCCGGCGGCGCTGTCGCGCTCGATCTCTTGGCGCAACGGCCTGTCGCCGGCGGCGCGCGCCGCATCGTCGATTTTACGCCGCCTCGACGCTACGCCTGGTACCTGATGCAGGACGGCTGGCAGCATTTCTCGGGCATGGCCGAGCCCGGCGAGACCCTCGCCGAACAGTTCGACTCCGCCTGCGGTGAGATCGAACGCGGCCTCACTGCCGAAGGGCGTGGGTGGGCGGCTGTGACGAAGGTGCGGCTGTTTCTCGAGCGCGGGCAGGGCGAAGAAGGCTGGCTGCGAGACATGTTCCACAAGCGTGCCGGACTTGCCGCCGACAATATCGCGTTCGACTGGGTCGATAGCCTGGCTTCGACCAACAAGCATCTCGAAATCGAAGCGGTGGCAAGGCCGCAATGAAGAACGGCGGCGCCTTTCGGACACCGCCGTTGTCTTTTCATCGTCGAAAGGCTCAACCCTCGATCGGCAAGACCTTCGTCATATAGCGATGGCTGATCTTGCGCTTCAGCACCGGATCTTCCAGTTCGAAGACGAAGCCTTCCGCCGGGCGAATGCCGCCCTTGGCGGGCAGGGTGCCGCAATACATCGCCGTATTGACAGGCAACGCCTTGTTTTTGGCGATGGTGCAATTGGCGATCAGGTCGAGCGGCGGCAACATCGCCGTCACCGGGCCCTCTTGGTACAGCACGTCCTTGCCGCCCTCGATGGCGTAAGAGCGCAGGATGATCTGCTCCCAATGGTCGGCGACATCCTCGAACTTCCACAACGTCTTCGCCACCGGATGCGGGCAGGCCGCCTTGGACCAGGTGACGCCGATGGTCTCCAGCTTGCGGTCGGTATGGTCGGAGCCGACGCCGACCCACAGGCCGTCCGCTAGGCTGAACATCATGAATTCGACCTCGCCGCTGCTGTCGGGGCCGGCGACTTCGATCGAGTCGGCCGTGGTCAGCATCATGGCGGCGGCGCGGTAATAGATCGGCGTCGTCTTAGGGCGCGCCACGCCGAGCTTCTCCAGTTCCTCGATATGGGCCTCCATCGCCGCCTTGTTGCGCCCCGTCCAACCCGCGATCACGAGCTGGTCGATCTGGACATCGCGGCTTTCGCTGCCGGATTTGCCTTCGAGGGTCAGGGATAGGCGGACGCTGCTCATAAATTTCTCCAGTTTTTCAATTCGCTATAGGATTTTCTTAACTAACGACGAGGCTGGGGGAGACGCCGGCGATCCGTGAGTTAGGCCGCCTTTGGCGTCGTTGACAAGCCGTGCCGGATAGCTTTAACATATTGCTAAATTTCAAAGCTATCTTGACCTGCAACACAGGCGAGGCCTCGGGGATCGGATATGGACATCGGCAACAGCCGCCGCGCAGTGAAATCGGGCACCCTGAATAAGGGTACCGAAGCGCGCCCGCCTTTGACCGTGTCGCGCCCCGATCTGCTGACTGACGGCGCCGACGGCGACTTCCGCCAATTGGTCCATCGTCTGCTCGCCTTTTCGGCCCGCCTGGAAACCTGCCGCTCCGGTTTTGGCGCATTGCTCGACCTCACCGGCGTACAGTATACCGCGCTCATCTCGATCGCCCATCTCGAGGGCGATGACGGCGTTGGGGTGAAAACCGTGGCCGACCATCTCGGCCTGTCCGGCTCCTTCCTCACCATCGTCTCCGGCCAGCTCGCCAAACGCGGCTTGGTCGAGAAAAGCACCAATCCGCAGGACCGCCGCCGCGTCCACCTCCGCATTACCGACAAGGGCCGCGAGTTGCTCGAGGGCCTCGCGCCGATCCAACGCGACGTCAACGACCTGCTGTTCCAGCCGCTCGACGCCAAACGCTTTCGCGCCCTCAACGACATTTTCGCCGATCTGATTAAGGCTGCCGACGAAGCGACCGCGCTGATCAGCTATTACAGCCAGAGCGGCGCCGACGCCGCCCGCGCGCCCAAAGCGCGCCTGCGCGGGTGAGGGCAGCCATGGCCGACGACGTGAACAACGATTTCGATCCGATGGCCTTCCGCCGCGCGCTCGGCGAGTATGTCACCGGCGTGACCGTCATCACCGCCGAGGGCGGCAACGGCGAGCGCATCGGCATGACGATGAACTCGTTCAACTCGGTCTCGCTCGATCCGCCACTGGTGCTGTTCAGCGTCGCGCGCCAGGCGCTCAGCCTGCCGGCGCTCGAAAGCGCCAAGGGTTTCGCCGTCAACGTGCTGAGCCAAGGCCAGCAGGACATCTCCGGCCGCTTCGCCAAGTCGCAGACCGACAAGTGGGCCGACGTCGCCTGGACGCCGGGCTACATGAACGCGCCGCTCCTCGCCGGCGCTCAGGCCCATTTCGAATGCGCCCCTTACGCCACCTACGACGGCGGCGACCACGTGATCTTCGTCGTGCGCGTCGTGCGCTTCACAACGCAGCCGAAAAACGAGCCTCTCGCCTTTTTCCGCGGCCGCTACTCCGTCGTCGGCGACGAGAGCGCGCGGCGCGGCGTGGCTTGATCCGAAGAATGCGCGTTACGTAAGCTTTCTTACCGAATACTCGTTAACCGACGTCCAACGTCCAAGGAAACAAAGCGATGATCAAGAACGGCAAACAGCATGTGGCTTCGCTGCGCGACGGTCGCCAAGTCTTCATCAACGGCGAACTGGCTGGCGACGTCACCGAACATAACGCGTTTCGCAACTCCATCCGCTCCATCGCGGGCCTCTACGACTTCCAGTCGGCGCCCGAAAACAAAGAGCTGATGACCTACACAACCGACACCAAGCAGACGGCGCATAAGATGTGGCGCATGGCCACTAGCTATGCCGATCTCGTCGATCGACGCAAAGCGCTCGAAGCCTGGGCCGAACTGAGCGGCGGCTTTCTCGGCCGTTCGCCTGAGCATGTCGCGTCCTGCATCACCGGCATGGCGATGGGCCTTTCGGTGTTCGAGGAGTACAATAAGGACCGCGCCGGCGCGCTGATGGACTACTACCGCTACGCGCGCGACAACGACCTTTACCTGACCTACGTCATCATCAATCCGCAGGCAGACCGCTCCAAGTCCGCCGCCGGCCAGGCCAACGAATTCTTGTCTGCCGGCATCGTCGACGAAGACGCCCAGGGTCTCACCATCCGCGGCGCCAAGATGCTCGCCACCGGCGGCATCATGGCCAACGAAGTGCTCGTCACCTGCATTTCTCCGCTGCAGCCCGGCGAAGAGAAATACGCTTACTCCTTTGCGATTCCGATGAATACCAAGGGCCTCAAGCTGATGTCGCGCAAGTCCTACGAGCAGAATGCCGACAATGTGTTCGACAGCCCGCTCTCCAAGCGCTTCGACGAGAACGACGCGCTGATTTATTTCGATGATGTGAAAGTGCCCTGGGACCGCGTGTTCGTGAACCAGGACGTCGCCATGACGCTCAAGCAGTTCCACGCGACGCCGGCGCACGTCTATCAGAACTACCAGGCGCAGGTCCGCTTGATGGTGAAGATGCGTTTCCTCACTGGTATCGCCTATCGCACAGCCGAGATGAACGGCATTCTAAACTTCCCGCAGGTCAAGGAGACGCTGGGCCAGCTCGCGGCCGAAGCGGCGATGGTCGAGGCGCTCGTCGCCGCCATGGAAGCCAAGGGCAAACAGACCGGCCCGTACTTCATTCCCGACCGCCACACCCTCTACACCGCCCAGGTGCTGACGCAGCAGCTCTATCCGAAAGTCGTCAACACGCTGCGCGATCTCGCCGGCGGCGGGATGATCATGCTGCCCTCGTCGATCATGGATTTCGCGAATCCCGAGCTGAACGATCTCATCATGAAGACGCAGCAGTCCCCGGCAGCGGGCTCCAAGGAGCGCGTGAAGTTCTACAAGCTGGCCTGGGACGCCGTCGGCTCCGAGTTCGGCTCGCGCCACACCCAGTACGAGATGTTCTATGCCGGCGCCACCTTCGTCACCAAAGGTCACTCCTTCCGCACCTACGACTGGAAGCGCTCGACTGAACTGCTCGACAAGATGCTGGGCAGCTACGACCTCGAGACCGAGCTTGGAAAGAAGAAGCTCGGCAAGGCCGCCGAGTAGAGAACAGAGTTAGTCAGCAAGGATATCCGCCATGCCCGTCAATAAAATCCACGACGAATTTCGTGCCGTCGATCTCGATAGCGGTTGGCAAGCCCCCGCCGGCTACAAGCCTGGCTCGGGCGTCTACGAGAAGATCATCTCCGGAGCCCTCGATGAAGTGAACAAGCGCGGCACGCGCACGCGCCTGCTGAAGTTCGATCCTGGCGCGTTCTCGACCTCGACCATCGTCCATGACTACTGGGAAGAGGTCTATTTGCTTCGCGGCGACTTGATCGTCGGCAACGACGCCCAGGGCAACGGCGGCCGCCCCTTCACCGGCGACACCTATGCCGTGCGTCCGCCGGGCGCGATCCATGGCCCGTTCAAGTCGGAAACGGGCTGCACCTTGCTCGAAATCCACTACTACGATCCGGTCTAACGGACCGGCCTAAAGGAACGACGGGGGACATCGCGTGAAGCCGCTGCAGGCACTGGCCGAAGATTTGGCGAACGGGCGCACGACCAGTCGCGCGCTCGTCGATGGCTGTCTGGAGCGGATCAACGATCCGGCGGGCGAGGGCAAGCGCGTCTTCACCCAAGTCGATGCCGAGGGCGCCCGTGCCCAGGCCGACTTTGCCGATGCCCAACGCAAGCGCGGCGTGGCGCCGTCGCCTTATGCCGGCATTCCGATCTCGGTCAAAGACCTGTTCGACATTCAGGGCCAAGTCACGCGCGCCGGCTCGACGGTTCTCGCCGGCAACGCGCCCGCGACGGCCGACGCGCCGCCGGTCGCCAAGCTGCGCGCCGCCGGCTTCGTGCTGATCGGTCGCACCAACATGACCGAGTTCGC
>CAZVLU010000022.1:0-51010 GCA_964628235.1 uncultured Rhizobium sp.
TATCGGCCGCTTCGAGCAAGCCGACGGCGGCACGCTGGTCCTCGACGAGATCGGCGACATGCCGCTCGAAGCGCAAACGCGCCTGCTGCGCGTGCTGCAAGAAGGCGAATACACCACGGTGGGCGGTCGCACGCCGATCCGCACCAATGTCCGCATCGTCGCCGCGACCCACCGCGATCTGCGCCAGCTTATCCGCCAGGGGCTGTTCCGCGAGGACTTGTTCTATCGCTTGAATGTCGTGCCGATCCGCTTGCCGCCCTTGCGCGAGCGCACGGAAGACACGCCGGCCCTGGTGCGGCATTTCTTCGCCCAGGCTGCCTCCGAAGGGCTGCCGATCAAGCGCCTCGACGATGCCGCGATGGACCGCCTGAAAAGCTACCGCTGGCCGGGCAATGTCCGCGAGTTGGAGAATTTGGTGCGCCGCCTGGCCGCGCTCTATTCTCAAGAAACCATCGGGATCGACGTGATCGAGGCCGAATTGGCCGAAACCAGCGCCGTGCCGGTGATGGAGCAGGAAAAGGCCGAAAGCCTGACCGGCTCGGTGGAACGCCATTTGCGCGAGTATTTTGCCGCCCATCGCGACGGATTGCCGCCGCCAGGCCTCTACGACCGTATCTTGCGCGAAGTCGAGCGACCCTTGCTCAACCTCAGTCTGGCCGCGACGCGGGGGAATCAGATCAAGGCGGCGAGCTTGTTGGGCCTGAATCGCAATACGCTCCGCAAGAAACTCCGCGAGTTGGACATCCAGGTCATCCGCGGCATAAAATGAGCGGCACCAAGGGGCTGGCCGCGTTTCATCGTTGCCGGCGCCCTGGCCCTGACCCTGTAGAGGACGGTCGGGCCGTCGTCGTCTTGTTTAGGGCGGCTTCGGCCGGTCGAGGCGAGCCACCCCCGCATGACCATTCCTGTCTCGTCTGAGACGGCTGTACCTCAGGCCATCTCCCCGTCTGCTGCCGGCGAGCGCGCCATGTCCGGACGCCGCGAGCGTCTTGCCGCCTGGGCGACCCGCGTCGGCCTTGAGCGCAAGCTCGCGATCGCGCTGGCGATCCTCGCCGTCATCGCGGGCACCGCGACATATCTCACGCTGACCGGCTCGTCGCCGCTCACCGCGTCGACCAATAGCCTGCTGCTTCTGCTCAACATCGATTTGGTGTTGCTGCTGGCGCTCGGTGGCATCGTCGCGCGGCGTATCGTCCAAATTTGGGCCGAGCGCCGCCGCGGCTCCGCAGGCTCGCGTCTGCATGTCCGCCTTGTCGTGCTGTTTAGCGCCCTGGCGGCGACGCCGGCCATCATCGTCGCCGTGTTCTCGGCGCTGTTCTTTAATATCGGCGTCGAATCCTGGTTCGATGATCGCGTGCGCACAGCGGTGCGAGAATCTTTGGCCGTGGCGGAAGCCTACGTGCAGGAGCATCAGAACGTCATCCGCGGCGAAATTCTCGCCATGGCGAACGACATCAACCGTGTCGGCCCGAGCCTCTATGACAATCCGCAGCGCCTCAGCTCCCTGGTCGAAACCCAGGCGCTGCTCCGCTCCTTGACCGAGGCGGTGATCTTCGACGAGACGGGCCGCGTCATCGCCCGCTCTCGCTTGAGCTTTGTTTTGGAGTTCGAGCCGATCTCGCCCGACGCGCTGGAGCGCGCGCGCGGCGGCGAGACGGTGATCTTCGTCAGCGATACCGATGACCGCGTGCGCGCCTTGACCAAGCTCGAAGGGCTTTACGACGCCTATCTCTATGTCGGCAGGTTCGTCGATCCCAAGGTCGTCAACCATATGGAGCAGACGCAGGACGCCGTGCGCGCCTATGAAACGCTCGACGCGCGGCGCTCGGGCCTGCAGATCACTTTCGCCATGATTTTCCTCATGGTCGCCATGTTGCTGCTATTTGCCGCAGTCTGGGTCGGTTTGGCGCTCGCCAACCAGCTCGCCCGGCCGATCAGCGCGCTCATCAACGCGGCCGAGCGTGTGCGCGCCGGTGATCTCACCGCCCATGTCGAGGAGGGGGCGCCGAGCGACGAACTCGGCTCCCTGTCGCGCGCCTTCAACCGCATGACAGACCAGCTATCGGCCCAGCGTTCGGAACTGATCGAGGCCAATCGCCAAGTCGATACCCGCCGCCGCTTCATCGAAGCGGTGCTGTCCGGCGTCTCGGCAGGCGTTGTCGGCCTCGACGCCCAGGCGCGCATCAATTTCCCCAACCGTTCGGCCGTGCGCTTGCTCGGCAGCGATCTTTATTCGATGATCGGTCGTCCGCTCTCCGACGCCTTGCCGGAAGTCGAGCCCTTGCTGGACGCTGCGCGCCGCCGACCCAACCGGCTGCACGAAGAACAGATCGACCTGGTGCGCGAAGGGCGCCCCCGCACCTTGATGGTGCGCATCGCCGCCGAAGCTGGCGAGGGGCGCTTGACCCAGGTCAGCGGCTATGTCGTGACCTTCGACGACATTACCGAAATGCTGGCGGCGCAGCGCAAGGCGACGTGGTCTGACGTCGCTCGCCGCTTGGCGCATGAGATCAAAAATCCGCTGACGCCGATCCAGCTTTCAGCCGAGCGGCTGCGCCGCAAATATCTCGCGGAGATCAAGAACGATCCCGAGACCTTCAGCATCTGCATCGACACGATAATCCGCCAAGTCGACGATATCGGCGGCATGATCGACGAATTCTCTTCGTTCGCCCGCATGCCGGCGCCTGAACTGAAGGAATGCGATTTGATGGAGATTCTGCGCCGCGCCTTGGTTCTGCAGCAAGGCGCCAATCCGTCGATCCGCTATCACAACGATCTGCCGGATACGGCTTTGCCGGTCATGTGCGACGCGCGC
This sequence comes from uncultured Rhizobium sp., assembly GCA_964628235.1. GTDB lineage: Bacteria > Pseudomonadota > Alphaproteobacteria > SMXQ01 > SMXQ01 > CAMAVH01. The sequence goes on from CAZVLU010000022.1 coordinate 2,819, forward strand.
CAGATCGGCCAAGCGCTGACCAATCTGCTGCTCAACGCCGCCGATTCGGTTTGCGAGCGCCAGGCGGGCGGCGCCGCGGCGAATCTTGCCAGCAATCCGGGCCAGGGCGACGGCGAAATCGGCCTGTCGCTGATCCAGGAGGAGGGGCGTTTTGCCGTTGTGGTGTCGGACAACGGTCTCGGCCTGCCACCCGACAAACGCCACCGCCTGACCGATCCCTACGTCACCACCAAATCGACCGGGACCGGGCTAGGGCTGGCTATCGTGAGGAAAATCATGGAAGATCACGGCGGCGAACTGCTGCTCGAGGACCGCCCGGAGGGCGGCGCGCGCGTCAGCTTGATTTTCAAATCCGCCGACATACATTCGGGCGCCGAAACGGTTGCCACCGATCCTAAGATTGCCGATCCCAAGGCAGCCGATCCCGCTATCACCCGCCAGCTTGCGCGCAAGACCGTCACCCCATGAGTCATGACATCCTGATCGTTGACGACGAAGCCGACATCCGCATGTTGATGTCGGGGGTTCTGCGCGACGAGGGCTACCAGACGCGCGACGCGGCTGATAGCGACTCTGCCCTGGCGGCGATTCAGGCGCGCCGGCCGAGCCTCGTCATCCTCGATATCTGGCTGCACAATTCGCGCCTCGACGGGCTGGAAATTCTCGACCAGATCCGCAAGGACCATGCCGACCTGCCGGTCGTGATGATCAGCGGCCACGGCAATATCGAGACCGCCGTGACCGCGATCAAAAAGGGCGCCTACGAATATATCGAAAAGCCGTTCAAGGCCGACCGACTGCTGCTGGTCGTCGAACGCGCCATCGAAGCCTCGCGCTTGCGCCGCGAAAACGCCGAACTGCGCATGCGCGCTGGCGGCGAGCTGGCTTTGGTCGGCGACTCGCAGCTCGCCAATCAGCTCCGTCTGATGATCGACAAGGTGGCGCCGACCAACAGCCGCGTGCTGATCGGCGGTCCGCCCGGCGTCGGCAAGGAAGTCGTCGCCCGCCTGATCCACAACCGGTCGGGCCGCAGCGCCGGGCCGTTCGTGCCGGTCAATTGCGCGGCGATGACGCCGGAGCATATCGAGATGGCGCTGTTCGGCGTCGAAGCCGGTGTCGAAGCCCCGGGCAGCCCGCGTAAAACCGGCACCTTTGAGAATGCCCATGGCGGTACGCTTTTCCTCGACGAGGTGGCCGACATGCCCCTGGTGACCCAGGGCAAGATCGTTCGCGTGTTGCAGGAGCAGACCTTCGAGCGCGTCGGCGGCCACACCAAGGTGGCGGTCGATGTCCGCGTCATCGCCTCGACCAACCGCGAGTTGCAAGAGCAGATCGTCGCCGGTCGTTTCCGCGAGGACCTCTATTATCGCCTGAACGTGGTGCCGATCCGCGTGCCGCCGCTGAAAGAGCGCCGCGAGGACATCCCCTTGCTGGTGCGCCATTTCATGCAGATGGCGGCCCGCTCGTCCGGCTTGCCCGAGCGCGAGATCGGCGACGACGCGATGACTGCGCTCCAAGCCCATAGCTGGCCCGGCAATGTGCGCCAACTGCGCAACGCCATCGAATGGATGCTCATCATGGCGCCGGGCGACGCCAGCGCGAAAATCCGCGCCGACATGCTACCGCCCGAAATTCTCGATATCAGCCCGGCTGTGCTGCGCTGGGACCGCTCCGGCGAGATGATGGCCTTGCCGTTGCGCGATGCGCGCGAAGTGTTCGAACGCGAATATCTCGCCGCGCAAATCTTGCGTTTCGGCGGCAATATCACCCGCACCGCCACGTTCGTCGGCATGGAGCGCTCGGCGCTCCACCGCAAGCTGAAGTCACTCGGCTTGACGAACGGCGACGCGCCGACAACTTAGGAATCAGATGAAAGTCATTGTTTGCGGCGCGGGACAGGTCGGCACCAGCATCGTCCGCCATCTCGCCGGCGAGAATGCCGACGTCACCGTGATCGACCAGTCGCCTGAACTGGTGCGCAAGATCGCCGATTCGCTCGACGTGCAGGCCATGGAAGGCTTTGCCTCGCATCCCGACGTGCTCGTCGCCGCGGGCATTCGCGATGCCGACATGATCATCGCCGTGACCTATTCCGACGAAGTGAACATGATCGCCTGCCAAGTGGCCCATTCGCTGTTCGATGTGCCGACCAAGATTGCGCGTGTCCGCCACCAAAGCTATTTGCAGCCGATCTGGTCGGACCTGTTCAATCGCGAGAACATGCCGATCGACTCGATCATTTCGCCGGAATTGGAAGTCGGTCGCGCGGTGACGCGCCGCCTTTGGGTGCCGGGCGCTTTCGACATGATCCCGCTTGCGGACGGCAAAGTGCGCGTGATCGGCGTGCGGTGCACGGCGGACACGCCGATCGTCAACACGCCGCTTCGCCAACTCACGGGTCTCTTTCCCGACCTTAACATCACCATCGTCGGCATCATGCGCGACGGCAAAGGCTTCGTGCCGGATGCCGACGCCGAGATGTTGATCGGCGACGAGGTCTATTTCGTCGCCGACGCGCGTCACGTCGATCGCGCCATGATGGCCTTCGGCCATGAAGAGGCGACGGCGCGCCGCGTCGTCATCCTCGGCGGCGGCAATATCGGCCGCTACATCGCTCGCGAGCTGGAAGACCATCCTGGCGTATCGGCGAAGATCATCGAACATGGCAAGGCGAGGGCCGAAGAGATCGCCCTCGAATTGCGCCGCACCGTGGTGCTCAATGGCGACGCGCTGGATCCGGAAATCCTCGACGAGGCCAATGTCGGCTCGGCCGAAGCTGTGATCGCCGTCACCAACGAAGACGAGGTCAACATCCTCGCCTCGTTGCTCGCCAAGCGCGCCGGCTGCAAGCGCGCCATCACGCTGATCAACGCTTCGAACTTCACGCCGCTGGTCTCTTCGCTGGGCATCGACGTGATCGTCAGCCCGCGCGCCATCACCGTGTCGACGATCCTGCAGCATATCCGTCGCGGCCGTATCCGCGCCGTCCATTCGCTCGGCGACGGTTTCGGCGAGGCGATCGAGGTCGAAGCGTTGGAAACCTCCAGCGTCGTCGGCAAGGCGCTGAAGGATGTCGGATTTCCTGATGGCGTCATCATCGGCGCGCTGGTGCGCGGCGAAGAGGTCATCATTCCCGACCCCGACACCGTCATCAAACCGAAAGACCGCGTCGTGCTGTTCGCCACGACGGGCGATGTCCGCAAGGTCGAGAAGATGTTCTCGGTCGGTCTTGAGTTTTTCTAATCTGCAGTCAGGTTTTCGTTCCTATGTCCCGCATCGCTTACGTCAACGGCCAATATGTCGAACATCGCCGCGCCGGCGTCCATATCGACGACCGCGGCTACCAGTTCGCCGACGGCATCTATGAAGTCGTCGCCATCGCCGGCGGCCGGTTGATCGACGCGGATTTGCATTGGCAGCGTCTGGAACGCTCGTTGCGCGAAATGCGCATCACCCCGCCGATGTCGCGCGCGGCGCTCGGCCATGTCATCGCGGAGGTGATTCGCCGCAATGCGGTCGCCGATGGCATCGTCTATCTGCAGATCACGCGCGGCGTCGCGCCGCGCGACCATGTCTTTCCGAAGAAGGCGCGGCCTGCCGTCGTCGTCACCGTCAAGCGCACGAAGCCAGCCGATCCGAAGTTGGTGGCGCGTGGCGTCGACGTGATCTCGCTGCCCGACATCCGTTGGGGCCGCTGCGACATCAAATCCTTATCGTTGCTGCCGAACGTCATGGCCAAACAGGCGGCGAAAGAGCAGGGGGCCTACGAAGCCTGGCTGGTGGACGCGGCGGGCGACGTGACGGAAGGCTCTTCGACCAACGCCTGGATCGTCAGCGCCAAGGGGGCGTTGGTCACGCGCAAGGCCGGCCCGGAAATTCTCAACGGCGTCACGCGCCTTGCCGTGTTGGCATTGGCGCGCGCCGAAAAAATGCCGATCGAGGAGCGCAGCTTCAGCCTGAAGGAAGCCCGCAAGGCCAAAGAAGCCTTCATCACCAGCACGACCAATTTCGTCATGCCCGTGGTCCGTATCGACGGCAAGGCGATCGGCAGCGGCACGCCCGGCGCCTTCGCTCGCAAGCTGCGCGCGCATTACATCGCCCATATGGCCAAGGCGTAAGCGGGCGCGCATGCTCCCGATTCCGCCGCTCCTCCAACCACCCCGGCCGAGCGCCATCATCTTCGACTGGGACAATACGCTGGTCGATAGTTGGCCGGCCATTCATGCCGCCGTGAATCGCACGCTCGTCGCCATGGGCCATGAGCCATGGTCGCTGCCTGAGGCCAAGCGGCGCATCGCGCGTTCCTTGCGCGACAGTTTTCCGCAACTGTTCGGCGAACGGTGGGACGAGGCGCGCGAGATTTACTACAACAGCTTCGCCGAACTGCATCTCGATACGCTGCGCCCGATGGCAGGGGCGGCGGAACTGCTCGAGGAACTCCGCCAGCGCGGGTTGTATCTCGCCGTCGTAAGCAACAAGACGGGAAAATTTCTGCGCTTGGAGGCGGAACGTCTTGGCTGGCAGGGTTATTTCCGCGCCCTCGTCGGCGCAACCGACGCAGCGCGCGATAAACCGGCGGTAGAGCCGGTCGATATGGCGCTGGCGGGCAGCGCTATCGAACGGACAAGCGCCGTGTGGTTCGTCGGCGACGGCGCGGTCGATCTCGAATGCGCGCGCAACGCCGGCCTCACGGGCTTTCTCGTCGGCGAGCCGACGGGCGAGCCGATCCCGCAAGAAATGCTGATTCCTCAAGCCTCTGGAGGGGCTTGGAGATTGCCGGACTGTGACGCCCTCGCAGCCCTTGTGCGGAGCCTATAAGCTCCTATATGACACACGAGGTTTCAGAACTTCGTGAGTTCGAGACCCTTTCGCGGCATGTGCGTGGCGGCCGCGGCCATCATTTGCAATAATGCAAAAAGTCTAAGAAAAACGAGGTCAATAATGTCTTCAGAAAAATCCCAGAACCTCCAGGACGTGTTCCTGAACAATATCCGCAAGAACAAAACCTCCGTGACCGTGTTTCTTGTCAACGGCGTCAAACTGCAGGGCATCGTGACCTGGTTTGATAATTTCTCCGTGCTGCTGCGTCGGGACAGCCATTCGCAGCTCGTCTACAAGCACGCCATTTCGACCGTGATGCCGACGACCCCGATCCAGCTCTTCGAGCCGGAACAGGACTAACGGTCTTTAGGATATCCATTGCCGCGCGACGACGATCGTCCAGATCACAACACGATGAGCGACGACGACAGCCCCCGGACCGGCAAGGTTCGGGGCGCGTCGAAAAGCCGTAAGGCGTTGCGCGCCGAACATCGCAACGCGCCAGAGCAGAACGTCAATCTGACCGGCAAGGTCGATACGCGCGTGACGTCCGGTCGCACGGCCGTCGTGCATCCTGATTTTCGCAGCGGCGCCAAAGCCGAGGCGCAAGCGGGGCGCGATCCGCAGTCGCGCCTGGAAGAGGCCATCGGTTTGGCATTGGCCATCTCGCTCGAGGTGGTCCATGCGGAAGTCGTTCCGCTGCGCCAACCGCGGCCGAACACGCTGCTCGGCAGCGGCGCCGTCGACCGCATCAAAGAGATCGTCGAAGCGGAAGAGGTGCAGGTCGTCGTCGTCGATGCCTCCCTCACGCCGGTGCAGCAGCGCAACCTGGAACTCGCCTGGTCGTGCAAGGTCATCGACCGCACCGGGCTGATCCTCGAAATTTTCGGCGCGCGCGCCCGCACGCGCGAAGGCCGGTTGCAGGTCGAATTGGCCGCGCTCAACTATCAGCGCAGCCGGCTGGTGCGGTCTTGGACCCACCTTGAGCGCCAGCGCGGCGGCTTCGGCTTCCTCGGCGGCCCCGGCGAAACCCAGATCGAGGCGGATCGCCGCTTGATCGACGAGCGCATCGGCAAGCTCAAGCGCGAGCTGGAAGACGTGCGCCGCACACGCTCGCTCCATCGCAAGGCGCGCGAGCGCGTGCCCTATCCGGTCATCGCGCTGGTCGGCTACACCAACGCCGGCAAGTCGACGCTGTTCAACCGCCTGACCCATTCCGACGTGCTGGCCAAAGATTTGCTGTTCGCCACGCTCGATCCCACCATGCGGGCGATCAAGCTCCCTTCAGGCCGTCGCGTCATCATGTCAGACACCGTGGGATTCATTTCAGATTTGCCCACGGATCTCGTCGCCGCCTTCCGCGCCACGCTGGAAGAAGTGCTGGCGGCGGATGTCATCTTGCATGTCCGCGACGTCGCCCATGAGAATAGCGAGGCCCAGCGCCTCGACGTGTTGAGCGTGCTGTCGCAGCTCGGCGTCGAAGCCGACAGCGAAAGCCGCGTCGTCGAAGTGCTCAACAAGCTCGACCGGTTGGACGAGGGGGCGCATCACCGCTTGCTCTCGGTCACCGCACGCGATCCCGACGTGGTGGCGCTGTCGGCGCTCACCGGCGAAGGCTGCGACGCCTTGCTCGCCCTGCTCGACGAGCGGGCCGCCGTCGGCCGCGAAGTGCGAGAGCTGGCCTTGCCGGCCGGCGACGGGGCGGCGATCGCCTGGCTCTACGACCATGCCGATGTGCTGGGCCGTGAAGACGGCGATGACGGGGTGGTGCGTCTGACGGTAGGTATGGATGCCGACACGGCAGCGCGTTTTGATAGGCGAAAAGCCTCTTAGGCCAGATTGCGTCGAATCGCCCGCAAGAGCCTCATATTCCTGCAATAATGCGCTTTTATAACAGCCGCGTGTTGACTCTCCGAAGGGCAGCGGCTACATAGCTGGCACTCAATGAGCGGGAGTGCTAACAGCCGCTTGGCCCCAAAAGCCAGCCTCGCTCGGCGATGAAACATTCTTTCCCCAATCTCTCATGGAGAGCCAGACAATGAAGTTCAGGCCCCTGCACGATCGCGTGCTGGTGAAGCCCCTCGAGGCTGAGACCAAGACCGCCGGCGGCATCATCATCCCCGACACCGCCAAGGAAAAGCCCATGGAGGGCAAAGTCGTGGCCGTCGGCACCGGCGCGCGCGGCGAAGACGGCAAGCTCGTTCCCATGGACGTCAAGAAGGGCGACCGCGTCCTTTACGGCAAGTGGTCGGGCACGGAAGTGAAGGTGGACGGCGACGATATGCTGATCATCAAAGAATCCGACATCATGGGCATCGTCGAATAAGGATCCGATAAAATGGCAGCCAAAGACATTAAGTTCTCGACCGACGCTCGCACGCGCATGCTGCGCGGCGTCGAGATTCTCGCCGACGCAGTGAAGGTGACGCTGGGCCCGAAAGGCCGCAACGTCGTCATCGACAAGTCGTTCGGAGCTCCGCGCATCACCAAGGACGGCGTCAGCGTCGCCAAGGAAATCGAGCTCACCGACAAGTTCGAGAACATGGGCGCTCAGATGGTCCGCGAAGTCGCTTCGCGCACCAACGACGAGGCCGGCGACGGCACGACGACGGCCACCGTTCTCGCCGCTTCGATCATCCGTGAAGGCGTCAAGTCGGTCGCGGCCGGCATGAACCCGATGGATTTGAAGCGCGGCATCGACCTCGCCGTCGAATGCGTCATCGAAGACCTGAAGAAGCGCTCCAAGAAGGTCAAGTCGAGCGAAGAAATCGCCCAAGTCGGCACCATCTCGGCCAACGGCGAAGTCGCCATCGGCAAGATGATCGCCGAAGCGATGGACCGCGTCGGCAAGGAAGGCGTCATCACGGTCGAAGAGGCCAAGGGCCTGGAGACCGAGCTGGACGTCGTCGAAGGCATGCAGTTCGACCGCGGCTATCTGTCGCCGTACTTCGTGACCAACGCCGACAAGATGGTCGCCGAGCTCGACGACCCCTTGATCCTCATCAACGAGAAGAAGCTGTCTGGCCTGCAGGCCATGCTGCCGCTGCTCGAAGCCGTGGTGCAGAGCGGCCGTCCGCTGCTCATCATCGCGGAAGACGTCGAAGGCGAGGCTCTGGCCACGCTCGTCGTCAACAAGCTGCGCGGCGGCCTCAAGGTCGCGGCCGTGAAGGCGCCGGGCTTCGGCGATCGCCGCAAGGCGATGCTCGAAGACATCGCGGTGCTGACCGGCGGCCAGGTGATCTCCGAAGATCTCGGCATTAAGCTCGAGACCGTCACCATCGACATGCTTGGCAAGGCCAAGAAGGTCACGATGACGAAGGAAAACACCACGATCGTCGACGGCGTCGGCAAGAAGTCCGACATCCAGGCGCGCATCGCCCAGATCAAGGCGCAGATCGAAGAGACCACCTCCGACTACGACCGCGAGAAGCTGCAAGAGCGTCTGGCCAAGCTGGCCGGCGGCGTTGCGGTGATCAAAGTCGGCGGCGGCAGCGAAGTCGAAGTGAAGGAACGCAAGGATCGCGTTGACGACGCTCTGCACGCGACCCGCGCCGCTGTCGAAGAAGGCATCGTCCCGGGCGGCGGCACGGCGCTGCTGTACTCGATCAAGGCGCTCAACAAGCTCGAAGTAGCCGATGCCGACCAGCGCGTCGGCGTCGAGATCATCCGCAAGGCTTTGCAGGCTCCGGTCCGCCAGATTGCCGAAAATGCCGGCGCCGACGGCGCCGTCATCGCCGGCAAGCTGATGGAGAGCAAGGACGCCAACTACGGCTACAACGCGCAGACCGGCGTGTTCGAAGACCTGGTGAAGTCCGGCATCATCGACCCGACCAAGGTCGTCCGCACCGCTCTGCAGGACGCCGCCTCGGTCGGCGGTCTGCTGATCACCACGGAAGCGATGATCGCCGACAAGCCGGAGAAGAAAGACAGCATGCCCCAGATGCCTGGCGGCGGCATGGGCGGCATGGGCGGCATGGACTTCTAAGTCCGACCAACCAACGCCTGACGAAACGGAAAGGGGCCGCATCTGCGGCCCCTTTCTTTTTGCAATGGAGATGACGCTCGTTCGCCGTAATATCGGCAATATGCAACTGCCTGATCCTGAGAAAGTCGCCGCTGCGATCCGCGAGACTGCGGAAATCGAGGTCATGCCGTTATTCGGTAAGCTTCTTGGCAGCGACATTCGCGAAAAGGGACCGGGCGACTTGGTCTCCATCGCCGATGAGGCATCCGAGCGGCGTTTGACATCTGCTTTGCGCGCGCTGCTGCCTGGCTCGGTCGTTGTCGGCGAGGAAGCTGCCGCCGCTGATCCGAGCGTGCTCGATCGCCTCGGCGCGAGCGGCGATATTTGGGTCATCGATCCGATTGATGGCACTTTGAATTTTTGCGCGGCCATTCCGATCTTCGCGGTGATGGTGGCGTTGGTGCGCCACGGCGAGACTATTGGCGGCTGGATTTATGATCCCATCAATCGCGAGATGCTATGGGCGGAGCGCGGCGAGGGGGCTTGGCTGAACGGCGAACGATTGCGCGTGCCCGCGCCGCCGCCGCTGGCGGCCATGAAGGGCGCCATCAGCCCGCATGACGTAAAGGACGAGGCGCGGCGGGCCAAACTACGGCAGCGCTATCTCTTTCATGGCGACGAAAGCGATTTCCGCTGCGCCGGCCGTGAATATACGGAATTGTCGCGCGGCGGCCGCCATTTCACGACCTATCGTAGTTTGATGCCGTGGGATCATGCGCCAGGCGTACTCATCCATACCGAAGCCGGCGGCTATAGCGCGATGGCGGATGATGGCGCCCCCTATAGCCTCATGCAGCGTAAACGCCCCTTACTGGTAGCGCCTGATCGTGACAGCTGGCAGGCGCTGCGCGATTTGATTTATCAGAGTCAGTGATCGGAGACGACATGGCGGAGAAGGTTGCGTTTCTCGGGCTCGGGGTCATGGGCTTTCCCATGGCCGGCCATCTGGCGAAAGCGGGCTACGCGGTGACGGTTTATAATCGCACCGCCGCCAAATCGGCGGCCTGGACCGCGAAGCATGGCGGCGCTGCCGCGCCGACGCCGGCAGCCGCGGCCAAGGACGCCGCGATCGTCTTCGCCTGCGTCGGCAACGACGACGATCTGCGCGCGATCACGTTCGGACCCGACGGCGCATTCTCCGGCATGGCCAAAGGGGCCGTCTTCGTCGATCACACGACGGCCTCGGCCGATATTGCGCGCGAGTTGGAAGCGGCGGCGAAGGCGAGGGGGCTTGGCTTCCTCGACGCGCCGGTGTCGGGCGGCCAGGCGGGCGCCGAGAACGGCCAGCTCACCGTGATGGTCGGCGGAGATGCCGGCACCTTCAGCAAAGCCGAAGCGGCGATGAAGGCCTACGGCAAAGCCGTGACCTTGATGGGCCCGGCGGGCAGCGGCCAACTTGCGAAGATGGTCAACCAGATTTGCATCGCCGGCTTGGTCCAGGGCCTCGCCGAGGGCGTCGCCTTCGCGCAGAAGGCCGGGCTTGATGTCGAGAAGCTGCTCGGCGTGATCTCCAAAGGCGCGGCGCAATCCTGGCAGATGGAGAATCGCGGCAAGACGATGGCCGATGGCAAATTCGACTTCGGCTTCGCCGTCGATTGGATGCGCAAGGATCTGGGCATTTGCCTGGCCGAAGCGCGGCGCAACGGCGCACGTTTGCCGGTCGCTGCCTTGGTCGATCAGTTCTATGCCGAGGTTCAGGCGTCCGGTGGCAAGCGCTGGGATACTTCCAGCCTGATCCATCTGCTGACCAAGCCTTGACGGAATGAAACTCTCGCCCGGCTAGGGCGTTCTTTCCCTGAAAACGCCACACACCGTTCAAAGGGAAAACCATGTCCAGCGAAGACCTCCATGCGCCGCGCGAGCGGTTGTCCAAGAAGACCCTGGCGATGCATCAGGCCATCGTCTCGCTGATGGAGGAGCTGGAAGCGACCGATTGGTACCGCCAGCGCGCCGACGATTGCGAGGACGAGAGCCTCAAGCGCATCCTTCTGCACAATATGAAGGAAGAGGTCGAGCACGCTTGCATGGCCATCGAATGGCTGCGGCGTAACGACGAGACCTTCGCCAAAGAGCTGAAGGAATATCTTTTCACCGAGAAAGACATCGTCGCGGTCGAGAAGTCGAGCGGCTGACGCGACCAGGCGAAAAGAGGCGACGGCGCGCTAACGCCGCTCTTCCGCTTTCGCCTGGTCCCACAGCGCGTCCATTTCCGCGAGCGTCGATTGGCCGGGCGTCGTGCCGCATTCGCGGAGCAGGGCCTCGACGCGCTGGAAGCGCCGGGTGAACTTGTCGTTGGCGTCGCGCAGGGCGGCTTCGGGATCGACCTCGAGCTTGCGCCCCAAATTGGCGACGGCGAGCAGCAGATCGCCCAATTCGTCGCGGATGCGGTCTTTGCCGGCGCCGGCATTTATCTCGGCGCGCAGCTCCTGAATCTCTTCCTCGATCTTGTCGAGCACCTGGCCAGCGTCCGGCCAGTCGAAGCGGTGGCGCGCGGCGCGCTTGGTCAGTTTTTCGGCGCGCGTCAGCGCGGGCAGGGCGCGCGCCACGCCGTCGAGCACGCTGGCCGGCTTGTCGGTGCTGCCCTTGCGTTCGCCGTCCTTCACTGTCTCCCAGGCCGAAACCTGAGCCGTCGCGCTATCGGGCCGCGCCGCGTCGGTCTGGAAGACATGCGGATGGCGGCGCTCCATCTTTTCGGCGATGCCTTGAGCGACGTCGGCGAAATCGAACTGGCCGGCCTCGCGCGCCATCTGGGCATAGAACACGACCTGGAACAGCAGATCGCCGACTTCCTCACGGATGCTGGCGATGTCGCCGCCGGCGATGGCGTCGGCCACCTCGTAGGCTTCTTCGATGGTGTAGGGCGCGATGGTGGCGAAGGTCTGCTCGACGTCCCACGGGCAGCCGCCATCAGGCGAGCGCAGCCTAGCCATGACGCCGAGGAGCCTCTCCAGGGCTTCCGCGGCGCTCGGCTTATGCGGCGACGTCTTCTGCTCCGGGGCGTTCATCGGGGGCTAGCGGCCGGCCGGGTAGGGCTTGTTGGTGGCTTTCGACAGGCAATAGGCCTGATCGCCCGAACCGACCAGGCGGTCGCCGTACTGGCAGAACGCGGCGCGGCCGGCGATGCCGCTGGTGAGGCCGCCAAGGCTCGGGATCCAGCTTCCGGTCGAGCCGGGAGCCGCGCCGCCGCCCATCACATTGTTTTGCGGCACCTCCGGCTTGTAAGCGGCGGTCGGGACATAGCAGAGACCCTTGGCCTCGTCGTAGTAGTCGCCAGCCTTGCAGTAGCCCTCGGCGCTTGCCGGCGCTGCGGCGGCCATGCCCAGCGCGAGGACGGCCAAGGCGAACAGGATGGCAGGACGGATCATGGCAGCGGCCTCGGACTGGGGTGATGGGACGGGCTGGATGGGCGCGGCACGGCAAGTCTCAAGCGGTTCTAGACCGGCGGGGAAGCCGGGACAATCTGCCGTATTTCAGGCCGCTATCTGGCATCCACATATCGTATAATTTATATTATGGAAAATAGCAGGTTTCGCTGGCGCAGAGCCAGTTATGACAGCTTGCCGTTGTTTAGGTTCGCTTAACCTATACTTCCATAGGCTGCGCCAATGCTCTCCGGGGGACTTCTTGCGGCGCTCGACGCCGAGGCCATGATCGCGCTCGCCGATGAGTTTGAGAACAGCGCCCGTCAGCTCCGCGCCCGCGCCGCCGCGCGCGTCGCCGCGGCGGTCGCCGCCAAGGCCAGCGCGGCGCGCTCGGCCGAGCTGGCGCGCATTCCCCAGGCAGTCATCATGTACGGCAGCAAAGCCGCCGCCGCGCGCCGATTCGGCTGCACCGTCGCTCTGGTCGAGCTGGTCTGGAAGCGGCATTTGTATGCCGAAAGGAATAAAAAACGGGAGACTGCGCGCAAAATGCGATTAGGCGGCGCTACAGACGCCTCAATCGCTCAGGTGCTCGGATGTCACCCTAAGTCGGTTTCGCGCTTCCTGCGCGACGCCAAGGGCCGCGCCGAATCGAAAAACGCCGCCCATGACCCGCGCGCCGTGGCGGCAGCGCCAGCGGCTATGCGCCGGCGTCCGGTGGCCGGCGACAACGCCGGCCCACAGATCCAAGCCGAGCCGGCGCGCGATCAAGATCTCGGCCTCGATCAGCGCGTCGCCGGCGCCGGGACATTGCCGGTCCTGCCGAACATACAGCCATCGCTCGTTGATGACGGTCTGCCGGCTCCAAGGGAAGCTCATGCGCGCCAGCCCGGCCATGCCGAGAAACTCGCCGGCGTCATCCTCGGCGATCAGCACAAGGCCGTTCGCCAGCGTGTCGGCGACAAAGGCCGCAAGCCGCTCGCCATCTGGCTCGGAAAAGCCCGCGCCGACTTCGGCGAAATAGTCCAGCGCCCGCGCCTGTAGCAGCGGCAGATCGGCGGCGACGGCGCGGCGGATCACTTGCCGAGCAGCAGCCAGGCGGCGATGCCGCCGGCGACAAGCCAGGCCCAGGTTGGCACTTGCTGCACGTTGACCAGCGGCGTCGGCCCGATAACGGTCTGCTCGGCTTTCGCGCCCCCTTGCGGAAACAGCATGGCGAACAGCTCGGTGACGTTGGGCGCTTTGGTGTCGGGCGCGACGTTGGCCATGGTCGCCGCCGTGTGCGTCGCCTGGTCGCCGGTCAGCGGCGCGTTTCGTTGAAAGCCGTCAGAGGCGAGCGCGCCGCCCAAAGCTTGAGACATGATTACCCTCGGAAAATGAGCAGGAACAGGATGAACGCCGCGAGTATGATCATCATGGCGATCAGCGGCGAGACGCCGAACATGGCGGCAAGATCGGCGAGCGCCTTGCGCAGCGTGGCGATGATCTCGCGCAGCCACGGCGGCAGATCGAAGCCGTCGCTGCGCGTCTCTAAGCGCGGATCGAACATCGCAGAGGCGTAAGCGTTGCCCGCCATGCCCGCGCGCTCGCCGCCCCACAGGCCGAGGCCCTTCACGCCATCGTAAGCCTCGCCCCAGATGCGTCCCTGGTCATCGACATAGAGCGACTGCGGATAGATGCCGCCCGCCACCGCCTTTTCCTCGACGCGCTGCCAATCGTTGAACGTCTGCGGCGTCACGCCGATGACCAAGGCCATGCCCTACTCCCTAGCGACGGCGCGCGCGCTTGCGCTTGGCGACTTTGCGCGCGCCCTTGCGGCCGGCGATCTTCGCGGCCTTGCTGCCCTTCTTGAAACGGCCCGACGCCGTGCGGCCCTTCACTTGCGGTCTCGCATGAACACGGCGAGCGAACCCATGAGCAGCGCACCGACCGCGCCGACCCAGTTGCCCGACAGCGCCAGCGGCGCGGCGTTGGTGATGGCGTCGGCGATGGCCGGCGCTTCGTTGATGTCGGCGAGCTGGCCGACGCCGGCGAGGATGGCGGCGAGGCCGGCGTAAGTGGACGGTTCGCCCATGCGGTCTTTAAGCCAGTTCATGGTTTTTTCCTTCTAGCCTGGTGATGCGCTGCTCGTGGTTTTCGAGCTTCTGGCCGAGCTGGCCGAGGCGCTGGAAAATGGCGAGCAACAGCGCGAGCTGCCCGCCGCCGATGAGGTAGCCGAGGAAGTCAGGAATAATCACGCGATGGCTCCCATGAGCTGGGCGCGCCACTTCTCGCGGCGCGCGTTGACGGAGGTGACATAGCCGAGGTTCTGATAGCCCTTGGCGACGTTGCCGACCCCGGCGTTGTAAGCGGCGATCACGGCCTGGTCGCCGCCGACGCCGCGCGATGCCAGGTAGCCGCGTATCCAGCCGATGTAGGCGACGCCGAGGGCGATGGCGGTCGGCGGATCAAACAGGCCCGGCCCGTCGCCGGCATATCCCATGTCGCGCGCGGTCGGCAAAAGCATCTGCATCAAGCCCCATGCGCCGCCGTTGGGATCGTTCGGATTGTAGGCGCGCGGATTAAAGTCGCTCTCCTGCTCGATGATGGCGAGGATCAGCGCCGGGTCTTCGTTGCCGCTCAGCTCGATGGTGAGCTGCACTAGCGGTGCGAGCGCAGGCGGCAGCGGCGGCGGCACGACCGGCTCGGGCAGCGGCATCGGCGGCAACGGCTCGGGCATCGTCGCCACGTCATCGCCCGGCATCGGCATCGGCGCGCGCGACGATGCGCCGCGCTCGCGGTAGAACATCCAGCCGCCGACGCCGGCGCCGATCACGGCGAGGAAAAGAAGGATGTCGCGGATCACAGCTTGCCCCTCGCCTCGTCGCGCGCGATCAGCAGCTCGCGGGCATAGTCGGGCAGCTCGTCGATTGTGATGATGCCCTTGCCGATCAGCAGCGCGATGACATCCTCGCCGACGCGCGCCATGCGCTTGTCGCTGTCCGACAGCTCGGCGACGGCGGCGGTGCGCAGCATTTCCGGCGTATCGCGCCAGGCCGCGCCATCCCAAAGCTGCAAGGCGTTCGCCGGCGGCGTCGCGACCTCGATGCCGTTGGCCGGCAGCTCGGGCCACAGCTCGAACTCGGCGAAGTCGGGCAAGCCGCCCTCATGCGCGACAGGACGGCGCACGGTGACGCCATCGAAGCCCCCAATGTAAGCGCCGGTCACGGCGTCAGCGAAAAATTTGGTCATGCGATGGCCCACACCGTGAATTCGGCTCGCCAGTTCGCGTTGGTCAGAGCGACCGCCGCGCCGGTGCCGTAGTTGAGCGCCTCGAAGGCGTTGCCGTCAGCGCCGAAACGCACATAGATGTTGGTGCCGTCGCATTGGCTGACAAAGCCGCGATTAGAGCCGGCGTGTTGCGTCGTCTGCGGAATGATCCGCGCGCCGACGCCGCAGCCCGCCTCGGCGGTCACGCATTGCAGCGTCACGCCGGCCCAGAATTTGGTCGCGCCGGTCAAGCCGTGCGCGATCGTCAGCGCGCCGCCCGACGTGATCGTCTGCAGGGCGCTGATGAAGGGCTTAAGCTGAATGCTATTGACCGGCTGAGAAAAGCCAGCGCCCTGCAGAAACATTGTCAGATTTGGGTTGCCCAGAAAGACGCGCTCGAAGGCATCGATCTTCGCAACATCTTCTAACGTGCCATCCGTCCGACGTGATCGCAGCGCCACGTTGTTCGGGAACGGCGGCACCCACGGCGGATTGAGCGCGCCCATGATTATGCCTCCTCCAGAACGCGCACATCGTTGCCGGCGCTGGCGCTGATAGCGTAGAGCGCGGCGGTGGTGCCTTCGATTTCGTAAGAGCCGCCGCCGGCGAACACCTTGGTGCCGGTCGCCGTGGTGACGCCGGCGGGGCCGATGTAGATGTCCGCCGCGCCGAGATTTTGAATGTTGAGCTTCTGGCGCAGGCCGTTCGCCGCCGCGACAAGCACGGCGACCACGCCGACCGTGACGGCGGCGACGGTGACGACGCTGCCGATGGCGGTGGTGACGATTTGCTTGGTCGGCGGCGCTTCCACGTCAACGCCGCCGTCGCGCGCCTGGTCGGACATAAACAACCAGACGGTGGTGCCGGGCTGCGCGTCCCAACGGATGCGCACGAAGTCGGTGCCAGCCGGGAGCTGCACGAGGCCGTTAATCTGCATCGGGATTTCGTCGCCGCCGCTGCGGCGCGGCTGCACGAAAACGATGGCGTCAAGATCGGTGACGCCTGTCGTGGGATTGAAGGCGCGCACCATGCGGAAGTAGGTGAACTGCGCCGGGATGTCCATTTGCCCGGCCGCGCTCAGGTCGGGCCGGAAAATTTGATAGTTCGGGTTGGCGCTCATAGCTTGATGCCCTTCTTAACTTTGATGACCCGCGCGGCGATCAGCACGCCGGCAAATCCAATTAGCGCGACGATCAGCGCCGTGTTCCTGCCGCCCTGCTCGCCGAGCGATGAGAGGCCCGATTGCAGCGCCTTGCCGATGCTGCCGAGCGCCGCCGCGTTGATGATGGCGCTGCCGGTCAAGGCTCCCGCGACCGACGCCTGCCCCGAGCTGGTCGCGCCGGCGAGGGCATCGAGCGCCTTTTGCAGGCCCTCGGTGTCCACTGCAATCGGCACTTCGACGGCGACATTGACGGTGTTCTGATTGGCGGCTTGCGACGATGACGAACTGCCGCCGCCGCCGAACACGCTGTCGATGATGCCGCCCATAAATCAACGCCGCCTCTTGCGACCGCCGCCGCCGCCGCCGCCGCCGAACGCCATGACCATGAGCAGGCCGAGGCCGCCGATCAGCAGCAGCGTCGAGCCGGACAAGTTCGCCTTGACGCTCTCGCCGGGGATGCCGCCGGCGAGCGGGTTGTAGCCGTAGCTGCCGCCGTAGCCATAGCCGCCGTAGCCGCTTGTGCCGTACAGGCCCGCGAGCGGATTGCTGCCGCCGCCGCTGCTCGTGTTCTCTTGCTGCGGCGAGCTGGTCGAGCTGGCCGAGCCGGACGATGGCGCGACGCCCTCGCCGGCCACGCCCACAAGGGTCGGGTTGAAGTTGATGGTGGCGGTATTCGTCGCCTGCGACTGCGACGAAGAGCCGCCGCCTTTGCCGCCGAGCAGTCCGGCGCCGAGCGACAACAAGGTGAGCGGGTCCATGCTGGCCCCTTACTTGTTGGCTTGGTTGATGACGAACAGCGCGGCGACGCCGATCATGATGATGAGGATCATGTTCGGCGAGGTGATGCCGCTGGCGTTGGCGGTGGTCTTGCTGATGATCGACTGCGCGAAATATTTGTCAGCCGAGGCCATCTGGGCTTGCGCGATGGCGGCTTGCGCCTTCGCGTTCGCCTTGGCCGTCTCGATGTTGCCGTAGGTGCCGGCGACGATAGCGCCAGAATTTAGAAGCTGCTCGAACCAGTCCATGTCTCATCTCCGATAAAGATGGGGCGAGCCTCGCGGATCGAAGCTCGCCCCACCGTGCTGAGTGCTGCGCGCCGGGGCTTAGTACCGGAACGGTCGCGTCACTTCGCGCTGGCAGACGACTTGGCTGTTGCCCGCCGCATAGGTGACGTTGGCCTGATACTTCAGGTTGGCGTCAAGCTGGCCGGTCGGGATGCTGGTCGCCAGCGCGCCGTCGAACAGGATGTCGACATAGTCGAGACCCGCGATGGCGTTGCCGGCAGGCACGCGCATTTCTTCCTGCGCACGCGCCTTCACGAAGCCGATCTCGCTGTTGATGAACTGCTGCGAGCCGGAGACCAGGCGGACCCAGCCGGGGTTCGCGCCGCCGACCGGGCAAAGGGCATCGTCGCCGATGTTGCCGGTGAGGAAGAACAGCGGCAGGCTGCGCACCGCGACGCCGGTCTTGCCGTCGACATCGAAGCTGAAATTGTTGCTGCTGCCGGTGATCGGGTAGAGCATTTCATCGAGCGAGCGCGTGATGAAGCCTTCGCCCGGCTTCGTGTTGAACAGGTACTCGGCTTCAACCGAGCAGACCAGATTGGTGATGGCCGCCGCGCCCGGCGTCGTCCACAGATCGGCGACGGTGCCGAAGGTGACGGCGAGCTGCGCGATGGCGATGCCGCGAAGGTCGAGCGCCGCGTCGTCGCGCTTGCGACCGTTGATCAGCGTGAAGTCGAGCGGCACGATCACGTCGACGTTGGTCACGGCTGCGGCGGTCGCGGTGATGACGGTCTCCATGCCCGACAGCGGGACGCCGGCGCGCTCATAGGCGCAGCGGGCGGCATAGAGCGCCGGGGTGATGTTCCACACCGTGTCGCGGCCCTGCACGATCACTTCGACCTTTTGCAGGAGGCGGATGTTCTGCTGGAACAGGCGGCCGACCGCGTCGGCGCCGCCGGAGGTGTGCGTGTATTTGAGGCGCAGATAGAGCTTGGTCAGCGGGTTGCCGATATCCAAGTTCATCGATTGCCGGCCGGCGGTGCTGTTGAACTGGCCGAGGCGCGTGGTGACTTTCAGCTTATTCGTCGCGGGCATGGTGTTCCCTTTCCCTTGTTTCTTCGGGTTTCCGCTGTCCGCTTACAGGCCGAAGCGCGGCAGGACTTTGTTGGCGATGTAGACGCCAGCGACGACGATGGCGAGCTGCTTGAGAAGGTTCATGGTGGGGTCTCTCTCTCCAAAAATGCGCGCGCTCGGCGCGTGTAGGAGAGAGGCAAAGCACAGCGCGGGGCGCGCTGTCCGGCCCGTTAACGTACGTTAACGGACCAAAGCAGGCATTTTCAGCGGAACACAGATTTTTTTACCGACCAGCCCGCCTCGGTCCAATCGACCGCCTCATAGCGTTGCAGCTTCGTCACCGCGCGCGCCGCGTCAGGCTCCATGAAAGTCGCCAGCCATTGCAGATCGCGCGGCTCGATCATCCGAAAGACGCAGGCCCGCGCCAGGTTGCCGCGCACGTCCGGCGAGACGTTCGCCGGGCGTCGCGACAGCGCGAGGATGCGCACCCGGTGATGCCGCCCGGCATTCCACAGCTCATAGGCTTCGGGCGGCAGGCGGCCGCGCTCGGTGAGCAAGTCGGCTTCGTCCCAAACGAGACAGAGGTCGCCGCGCGCGAGCGCCACGCGGTTGACCCAGCGAAAGCCGGCGACCAGGCCGGTGCGGTTGAAGTTGAAACAGATGCGCCATGATCCCTTGCGCGCGGCCAGCTCGATCAGCTCGCGCGGATCGTCGGTCACGTCCGCGTGCTGTTGATGCGCGTCCTCGCCGTTGGGATTGCAGATCAGCTCGCGCTCGAAGGCTGCGGCATGGTGAAGGGCGAGAGTGGTTTTGCCACTCCCGCCCTTGCCGAGATAGAGCCTGTTGTCAGGCGCCGGTAGGCTGTTCATCGGCGAACACGTCCTGCTGCTGCGGCGTCGGCTTGGTCGCGCGCGGCTTGCGCGGCTTCTTCGCCTTCGGCTTCACGACCTTCAACTCGGGCCGCGCCGCGACGGCGAGATAGGGCCGCGCCATCCACTTGATGCGCTCGGCGATGTTGCGGCAGATCGTCTCATCGGTGTGGCCGCCGTTTTTCATGTCGGCGATATAGGCAGGCCAGGCTTCCTCGGTCTCCTGCGACAGATCGACGGGAGCGAGGAAGCCGCTCTCGGCGATGACATGGATGGTGATCTTGGTCATGGTGTTTTCCTTACGTTAACGTAAAGCCGGCGATCCGCGCCGGCGCGGCTACTCGGTGGCGGCATCCCCGCTCGCCTCGCGCGCGGCGGCGACTTCCGGCTCAGGCTGTGGAGCTAGCCCACGGCGGTTCATCGCCACGCCGGCGACGGTCGCGGCCAGGCCGAGCCAGGCGGCCGAGCGAGGATCAAGCTGGCCGAGCACGTTGTAAGCGTCGGCGACACGGCAGATAGACTCGGCGAGCGCGCGGACCTCTATCGTTTCCAGCCGAGAGACGCGGAAGGCATCGCAAGCGAAGTTGCCGACGACAGCGACGCCCGGCGCGATGATGTGCGTGAGCTGACCGATGGGGATTTGGTCGCCATCTCCCGTCGCCGGCGCGGGTGCCGCGTCGGCCTTCGGCTCATCGGCGAGCGGCGATGCCGTCGCCGCTTCGTCGGCGAGGGCTTGCAGCTCGGGGCTTAAAGTTCCTTGAGCGTTTCCCACAGGCTCTTGGGCTTCGCCGGCGCCGGCGTCGCTGCCGGCTTGGGTTTCGCCGCCGAGGCCGAACGCGGCGTCGATTTTGTCGAGGATGCCTTGGGCTTTCGTTCCGGCGTCGGGCTGCTGCTCGACGGCGGCGACGGTGACGCCGGCGGCGGGTTTGACTTTGCGGGCTGGGCGGGTCCGAGAACTTTTTCGCGCATTGTATCGCGCCA
Source organism: uncultured Rhizobium sp. (assembly GCA_964628235.1). Taxonomy (GTDB): domain Bacteria; phylum Pseudomonadota; class Alphaproteobacteria; order SMXQ01; family SMXQ01; genus CAMAVH01. The sequence continues at coordinate 23,362 of CAZVLU010000022.1, forward strand.
TTTTTTGATCCTTCCGATCATGAGCTGGTGGGAAACTTCGTTGCGGGTCATGAGCTGACAGCCGCAGCCATCGGGCGGGTAGGCGCAGATCATTCCGGCCCTGCCCGTTTTCATCGCCTTGACGACGACCGGCTTGCCGCAGAGCGGACAATCGGCGTCTCCAAGCGCCACGTTTTTCGGTCTATCCATCGTTCCTCCGTTGCCTTCGCTCCCCCGCCGCGCCGATCTGGCTGCGCGCTACGGCGGACCCGTCGCTGGCATGATTTTTGAGCCCTCGTCCCTGCCGAGCAGCTTGGCCGCCGCTGCGCCGATGCTGCCGGGGACGATGGGCCAAACGACTTGAGCCGCGACTAGCGGCTCGCCTTTCAAGTCCCCCTCGGGGGGATTACAGGGGGGAAGCTCATCGTTAGATGAGCGTTCCTCGTGGGGTGAAAAATTTTTCACCCCCATAGGACGCTGGCGGCGCGGCGGGCGGGTGCTGCGCTTGGTGCGTTTGCGCGGCTCCGGGCGGCCCTGGGGGAAGCATGGCGCGAACAGGTGGTAGACGTTGGCATCGTTGATGCGCCCCTCCCTGACGTGCTCGACGCGCAGGAAGCCGCATTCCTCGGCGCGGCGCTGCGCGTACTGCACGGTGCGGCCCGTGACGCCCATCATGTCGGCGAGCTGGTCAACGTAGGCGTCACAGCTCCCGCGCCCGCGCGCCAGGCGGACAAGGATCAGCACCAATCGGCGGGCGCTGTCTTTCATGCGGCGGTCGGCGTAGAGAGCTTCACTGGCCTGCGCATAAAACGGCGTCGCGGCGGGCGCTGGGAGCTGTGACTTAGGGGTGCGTTTGCGCTCGGGCGCCGGCGCGTCGAGCTGCGCCAGGTCGGCGGCGAGCTGGTCGCCGATCTTGCCGGTGATGTCGAAAAATTCATCGTCGGAAATTCTCGCCGCGCGATGCAGCGCGGCGACGTGCGCCTGCTGCTTCGCTGCGCGACCGTGGAGAATTTCCGGCGTCACTGTCAACGGAGGATGACCGCCGCGAGAGCTGCGCGCGCGACATCGAAATGCAGGCCGAACGTGAAGCCGCCGACGATGAGCAGGAACAGCTTGAAGCCGCAGCTCATGCGCGCAGCACCTTGCGAAGTGCGTCGAGCAACAGCGCCGCCTCTTGCGATTTTAAAACGATGATCAGAGGGACGCTGTTCGACTGCGGCGGCTGCAAGGTGACGCGCACAGTGTCGCCGTCCGGCTGCGCGATGACGCGGCGCATGATCAGAGCTTCGGCGCTGGCTGCTGACGTTCAAGCCGCGTGATGCGGTTCTCTTGGTCGCGGATGATGGCGACGGCGACGTTGACGACATCGCGCGCCGCCGTGCCGACCGTGAGCGCGTTGGCGCGGCCGAGCTGCTCGGCCGCTTTGTCGAGGAGGTGGATCATTTCTGCTGACATCGCGGTTCCCCAGGTTGCGGCCCCTGCCCCGCCGTCGCCGCGTCGCTTGCGAGGGCGACGCGGCTTCGTGCGGCTGGGGAGCCATTGCCTAAACACCTTCCCTGGGAGAACGCCCCGGCAACCCTGCGACGGATAGTGGGTGGCCCCATGGGATGTGCTTAGTACGTCTAAGAAACCCAGGGTTAGTGCAGCTTGTCAAGACCGCTTAGTACGGCTAATTTAAAAATCTCCCTGCGACGGAGTTGCAAATGCTGACAATTGACGACTACTGCGACCGGGCGAAAACCGCCCAAAATCTCAAGAGCGACAGAGAGTTAGGCGAGGCGATCGGCCGTAGCGGGCACTTGGTCACGCAATGGCGGACCAAGCGCAATTGGCCGAGCGATGAAACGATGATCACTCTCGCCGGCCTGGCTCAGATCGATCTCACCCAAGCGCTAATGGACCTCAATCGCTGGCGCGCAAAATCGCCGGCGGTGAGCGCGATGTATGCTGAAATCGCCAAGAAAATCGGCGGCATGGCGGCGGCTGTTGCGATGGCCGTTTCAGTGATGCCAGCGGGAACGCAAGGGCAACAAAGTAACCGCGAAAACAGCCCTGTGTATATTATGGAAAATATAGAGTAGTTTGAGAAGGTAGAGTCTTAATAAATTGAAATTAGACCTAAATCACTAAATCTTCAAAGTTCACTTTATGAGTCTCAGACTATCCTGCTCCACCTCGATGGTCATGCCGTCATAGGCCGGCACGACGCCTTCCGGCAGTTCGCGGATGAGTGTCCCGTAATCCATCGCCGTGCCCATGTGGGTCAGGATGGCGCAGTCGGGCCCGATCCGCTTGATCCACTCCAGGACCTTGGCCAGGTGGACATGGGTCGGATGCGGCTCGCGGGCGAAGCAATCGACGATCCATAGCCCGACGCCGGCCAGCGCTGCGAAACCCTCCTCGGGCATGTTCACGACGTCGGTCGAATAAGCCACGTCGCCGAAGCGCAGCCCCAGTGTGCGCATGAAGCCGTGGTCTTGATCGAAGGTTTGGACCTGGATCGGGCCGCCTGGGCCGTCCACACCGAAGCTCTGGTCAGCGGCGATCTCATGGAGCGTCAGGCAGGGTTTGTAATAATTGGGCCGGCCGTTGTGCTCGCCGGGCGGCCCGAACACATAGCCGAAGCGCTTGCCGACGCTGTTGGCGGTGGCGGCGTCCATATAGGCCGGGATCACCGCTTGCTGACGGCGGTTGAACTGGCGCAAGTCGTCGATGCCGTGGACATGGTCGGCATGGTTGTGGGTGAAAACCACGCCGTCGAGCCGCTGCACGCCGGCATCCAGCATCTGCTCGCGCAGATCGGGCGACGTGTCGACCAATAGCCGCGTCGGATGCTGCTTAGGGCCGTTTTCGATGAGGATCGAGACCCGGCGGCGGCGGTTCTTCGGCTCGCGCGGATCGCAAGCGCCCCAATCGCCGCCCACCAGCGGCACGCCGCCGGCGCCGCCGCATCCCAGAATCGTGACTCTCATGCGGCTGCTGCCGGGCGTGAAGCCTTGCTGAACAGCCTAAAGAAATTATCCGTGGTGATCTGGGCGAGCTCGGCCACCGTCAGGCCGCGCAGTTCGGCGAGCGTCTGGGCGGTATGGGCGACGAAAGCCGGCTCGTTGCGTTTGCCGCGGTTGGGCACTGGCGCGAGATAGGGCGCATCGGTTTCGACCAGTAGCCGGTCGAGCGGCACGATCTGGGCGACCTCGCGCACGGCGACGGCGTTCTTGAAGGTCAGGATGCCGGAAAACGAGATGTAGAACCCCTGCTCCAGCGCGCTTTCCGCCACGGCGCGGGCCGAACTGAAGCAATGCAAAAGGCCCGGAAAATCGCCCTTCCCTTGCTCCTCGGTCAGGATGGCGATCATGTCGGCGTCGGCATCGCGCGTATGGACGATGAGCGGCAATTGGGTCGTGCGAGCGGCGCTGATATGGGCGCGGAAACTGTCGGCCTGGGCCTGGCGCGGCGCATGTTCGTAATAGTAATCCAGGCCGGTTTCGCCGATGCCGACGACACGCGGATGCGCGGCGAGCGACACCAGCTTGGCGGCATCGGCGTCGGGGCCTTCGGTGGCGGCTTCATGCGGATGGACGCCGACGGTGCAGAACACATCGGGGTATTGCTCGGCCACGGCGCGCACCGCCGGAAAGGCGCTCAGCTTGGTCGAGATCGTCAGCATGGCGCCGACGCCGGCCAGCCGCGCGCGGCGCATGACGTCGTCGCGGTCTGCGCCGTAATCGGCATAATCGAGATGACAGTGGCTATCGACCAGCATGATGCTTGGGATATACGCGGTGAACCAGGCCTTCACAACCGTTCGGCAAGCCGACTGGTTGTTTCGCACCGAAATGTTACAATATAACCATTCGCCCCGCCATCGATCAGGACAGCCGCCGTGGCCCCCACCGCACAGCCCCCCGCCTCGCCCATCTCCGACGTCATTCCCGTCACCGTGTTGACCGGCTTTCTCGGCGCCGGCAAGACCACCCTGCTCTCGCGCCTATTGCGCGATCCGGCGTTAAAGGACACGGCGGTCATCATCAACGAGTTCGGCGAGGTCGGGCTCGATCATCTGCTGGTCGAGAAGAGCGGCGAGAATTTCGTCGAGCTGTCGAGCGGTTGCCTGTGCTGCACCATCCGCGGCGACTTGATCGATACCTTGCGCGAGCTGTTCCTCAAGCGCGTCAAAGGCCAGGTGCCCTGGTTCAAGCGCGTGGTGATCGAGACGACCGGCCTCGCCGACCCCGCCCCCATCCTGCACACGCTCCTCAATGATCCGCTGGTCGCGGCCAACTTCGCGCTCGACGGCGTGGTGACGGTGATCGACGCGGTCAACGGCTATGCCAGCCTCGATGCCCACCCGGAAGCGCTCAAGCAAGCGGCCGTGGCGGATCGCCTGGTGATCAGCAAGACGGATTTGCCCGAGGCGAAAACGGCGGCGCTGACCGCCCGCCTCAAGGCGCTGAATCCGGCGGCGCTCTATCTGACGCCCGACGAAGCGATGAGCGACCCTGCCCGCCTGCTGTCGGCCGGCTTGTTCGATGTCGCCGGCAAAACGGCTGACGTGAACGACTGGCTGCGCGCCGAGGCTTATGAGGGCGGCCATGAGGGCCATGATCACGGCCACGATCATCACGGTCATGATCATGCAGCGCCTGACGTCAACCGCCACGACGACCATATCCGCTCCTACAGCATCATCCGCGACAAGCCGATCGGCGGCGTCGCCTTCACGATGTTCTTGGAACTGCTGGTCGCCAACAAGGGCGACGATCTGTTGCGCGTGAAGGGTTTGCTCAATATCGCCGAGCGGCCGGGCCAGCCGGCGGTGCTGCATGGCGTGCAGCATATCTTCCATCCGGTGAGCTGGCTCGACCAATGGCCGAGCGACGATCACCGCAGCAAGATCGTCTTCATCACCCGCGACATCCCGCGCGAGCATATCGACTCGTTGCTCAAGGCGTTGGAAGGCCACGCCGACATGACCGACGCCGAAGTCGATGCGCTCGACCAGCATCCGGCGCTGCAGAAGAACTGAGCGCCTTCCTTGCGCGGCCTGCAAAAGAAAAGCCCGACCCTGTCAGGCCGGGCTTTCTGACATCTTTCGTAAGATTTAGTCTTTGCCGTCGCTTTGCGTGACGGCCTGAATCTCTTTGACGATATCTTCAGGAGTTTGCGCGAGTTCGGCAAGTAGTTGAGCCAGTTGTTCGCCGGTGACAACGGTCACCTCCAGGCCCATATTCTTGGCCTCCGATAGCAGCGCCTTATCCTTCATCGTGGCTTCGAAGGCGCGGCGCAGGGCATCCACCCGTTCTTGCGGGACGCCCGGCGGCGCTGCGATCGGCCTGCCAAGCTCCGTGCTCGAGAAGAAGAACGCCAGCCTCTGGCGCTGATCCAGCGTATTCACGTATTGAAAGACGCTCGGTACCCCGGGTAGCTCAGGCACGGGCTTTTGCTCGAGGCTGAACAAGGGAATCAAATCCCCTTTCTGGAACCAATCCGGTTTGCTGCTGCTGATGCCGGCTACGGTCTGGCAAATGCCATCGACCTCCCCTCGCTCGATCGCGAGGATCACGTCGCTCGCGCCCTTGTAGCCTTCGACGACTCGAAAGTTCATCCCGAGAACGCCCTTGAGCACGACGGGCGAGTTGCTCACCGTCGTCCCGACCCCGGCGCCGCCGACGATCAATTCGTGCTGGAATAAATCTTCGGCTTTCTGGACCTTCGCGCCCTTCCGAGCGACGCACACCCGATTCGTCAACTCTGGACTGCCTATCCAGTTGAATTGCTCCGTCTTGAACTGGATGGAAGGGTGTTTCAGAAGTGCCTGCGTCGGGATGTTTCGCGAAAATATACCGATCGCCGTGCCATCTTTCGGGGCCTTATTGAACAGATGATTGGTCGCTAGAATCTGTCCCGCGCCCGGCATGTTTCGCGGCAGGAAGTTTGGATTTCCCGGCACATATCGACCCATATGGCGGCCGATAAGGCGAGCCCATTGGTCGTAAGTTCCGCCGGCCGACGACCCAATGATGAATTCGATCGTTTTACCTTTGTAGAAGGCGGACACGTCCGCCTCGTTTGCTTGCGCAGATGGAATTGTCATGCCGGCGCACAAACTCAACGCGGTAAGAATCATGCAGATTCCGCGAGTCATGGCGTTCTCCCTGTTGTATTGCTCTTTGCCGTCGCGGGTGTTAGCCCCGCTTTTCTCGATCGGCTTTGGTTTCCACGCGATCGAAGCCGTGGGTGGAGAGATCGATGTTGTTGCCGTCGGGATCTGTCATGCGGACTTCGGCATAAGGGCGGTCCGCAGGCCTCTCGACAGGCCGAGCGAGATCCCACTTCTCAAGCTGGGAAGCGACATCCTCATGGTCATCGATGAGAAAGCCGATGTGGTTCAGCCCATTGGGCTTGCCTTCGGCTTTATTCTTGAGAAGTGCGAGGGAGATCGTGCCATCGCTCATGAACACTGACCCGCTCTTGGAAGAGTGGACGACCTCCATGCCGAAGACTTCTTCATAGAACTTGGCCAGACGCCCAGGATTCACCGAGACGATTGCGATATGTCGCAACTTCCTCAGGCGGTTGGTCGGCTTCTGTTCAGAAGCTTGTTCAGTCATTGTTTCCTCCCTATTCGAATGATGCTGCTTGTGCAGTCTTGGTGGTCGTTTCAGTTGCAGGTCGGCGCGCTGTCCCCCCGATTGTTCGACGGCATTATAAAAAACCCCGCAACGTTGCCGTTGCGGGGTTATGGCGATTATTCGGCGGCGCTGAGCTTCTGCTTGCCGTCTTTGGTGCGCGGCTCGTAAAGCTCCGGCTCCATGCGGGACTTGATCCCGTAGCTGGCGAGTGTCTCCTCGTATTCCTTGCGGAGATACGGGTCCTCCTCGTCATACGGCACGGCGGTGCCGCCGTCGCGGATATCGATGGCCGAATAGTCGATGGCCGCCGTGCCCGGCGTGCCGCGATCAAGCGACTTGCCCGGCTGATAGGGGCCGAACCAGGCGGTCAGGCGCAGCGGCTCCGCCGAGACGCCGAAATGCTGGTGGAACCAGTCGCCGCCGAGCGGCGCTGCCGAGACCATGCCGACCGGCTCGTAGTCGACGCGTTTGACCACTTCGGGCTTGCCGTCCTTCCAGGGCGTCGAGCCTTCCTTCTTCGGCCAAGTGTAAGTGTAGCCCTTGCCCTTGAGGCAGATGAGGACGGCGGCCGGCGCATGCGCGTGGGCCTTGGAGTAGCGGCCGTTCTCATGCTGCGCGATCCAGAAGTAGAACTGGTTGTTCGTCATCTTCGGCTCGATGCGGCGATAACCCGGCGAGCGCCGGTTGTCGAGCGGCAGCTCGCAATTGATGATCTCGGGCAGTAGGTTGGTCTTCTTCGCCGCCAGGCCGCGCACGTCGTCGGGCGTGATGTCGTCCTTCGGCTTGTAGAAATCGGCCGCGTGGCTGAAGCGGTCCGTGAAGTCGTAGGGGCAGTTGAAGACGAAGTTGGTGTTGTTGAACAGGTCCATCACGTTCGGTGCCGTGGTGCCGCACAGCATCAGGGCCGGCGACGAGGTGGCGTTGACGATGCGATGCATGGCGTTCACCGGAATCGAGAACATCGAGCCGGCCTGCCATTCGAAGACATGCTTCTTGTCTTCCTGGCCGTCGAGCCAGACTTCGGTGGTGCCGCGGCCTTCGATGACGAGGCAGATCTTCTCGTAGAGATGCTTCTCGGCATTGAGCGCGCCGGCGCCCGGCACTTCGACGACGTAGGAGCCCCAAAGGCCTTCGGTGCCGTAAAGCTGGATGAAGCTGCCCTTGCCGCCGAGGCGCTTCCACGGCTTGAGCGGCAGGTTCTGGACCTTGCTGATGCCGACATCGCGGAAGATCGGAATTTCCTGCTCTTCCATGAAGCGGTCATAAGGCAATAGCGGGCGGGCGAATTTGCCGTAGCCGGCCTTCTGCTCGTTGCCTTTGACCTCATGCCAATGGGTGTTGTCCTTGTCGTGCGGCATGGTTGTGCTCTCCTGTCAGAAAGAAACGGGCCGAGATTCGCGTGATCGCGATATTGCTTGAAATGTCTCGGCGGAATAGCTGCAAGTATGGCAGATCGATCCAGCCTTGATAAGCCCTTTGAATTCGAAGGATAGCCCAGGAAACTGCCGATTCTGCCAGTTTCCTGGGTTGGGAACGGCGCCGCGCGCTCAGAACACCGCGCTGCCCCACTTTTTGGCCAACTCGTTGCCAGGTTCGTAGATTTCCGGGTCCATGCGCGAGGTTGCGCCGTTCTTGCGCAACGTCTCCTCGAATTCTTTGCGGATGTAAGGGTCTTCCTCGTCGTAAGGAATCGCCGAACCGCCGTCGCGGATGTCGATGGCGCCCATGTCGGAGTTCTTGATGCCCGGCACGCTCGGCTTGCGGCCACGCGCGTTGTTGGGGCCGAACCAAGCGGTCAGGCGCAGCGGTTCGGCCGAAATGCCGAAATGCTGATGGAACCAGTCGCCCGCCATCGGAGCAGCTGAGACCATGCCGACCGGCTCGTAATCGACGCGCTTGACCTCGTCGCGCTTGCCCTCGCTGAAGGGATGCGTGCCGAGCTTGGCCGGCCAAGTATAGGTATAACCCTTGCCCTTGAGGCAGATCAGGATGGCGGCCGAGCCGTGCGAATGGGCTTTGGAATAGCGCCCGGTCTCATGCTGGCCGATCCATTGATAGAAGCGGTTGCCGCCCATATGCGGCTCGATGCGGCGATAGCCGGGCGAGCGGCGGTTATCTAGCGGCAACTCGCAGTTGACGATGTCGGGCAGCAGATTGGTGCGGCGCATGGCGAGGCCGCGCACCGGATCTGGCGCCAAGTCCTCCTTCGGCTTGAAATAGTCGGTGCTGCCGTCGTAGCGGTGCTTGAAGGTTTGCGAGCAGTTGAAGACGAAATCGAGATCGTCCATCAGGTTCATGATGTTCGGCGCGGAGGTGCCGGCGAGGATCAAGGCCGGCGACGACGAGGCGTTGACGATGCGGTGCATGGTGTTGACGGGCACCGTGAACATCGAGCCTTTCTGCCATTCGAAGGTTTGCTTGGAGGTCTTTTCCTCGCCGTCCCACCAAACTTCCGTCGTGCCGCGCCCCTCGATCACATACATGACCTTTTCGAACAGGTGCTTCTCGACATTGAGCGCGCCGCCGCCCGGCACTTCGATCACATACATGCCCCACAGGCCCTCGGTGCCGTAAAGCTGGATGAAGCAGCCGTTGCCGCCCTGCTTCTTCCACGGCTTGAGCGCCAGGTTCTGCACCTTGCTGATGCCGATCTCGCGATAGATCGGAATCTCCTGCGACTCCATGTAGCTGTCATACGGCATGGGCGGGTGCTTGAAGACGCCGAGCCCCGCCTTCTTGGTCTCGCCGGTGATCTCGTGCCAGTGGCTATTATTGTCCTTGTCGTGCGGCATGGACGCTTCTCCCTAAGATAATGAATGGCGGCTTATTCGGAACTGCCGCTGCCTTCGGCCGGCTTGGTCTTGTCGGCGATTTGCTTGTAGCGCGCGGTGACGACCGGCGAAATGTCGGTCATGCGCACGAGCATGTCGCGGATGTCGTTGCCGTCGATCGGGCTGACGTCCATCTTCTGCTTCTTGGCGTCGGCTAGATAGTCCTTGTCCTTATGCGTCTCCATGAAGGCTTTCATGAGAATCGCAGTGCGCTCTTTCGGCACGCCCGGCGGTGCTGCGTAGGGCCTCGCGAGGAAGAACGGCATCTCCAGCATCTCGATAAGCGCCAAGTCTTCTTTGCTTGTGGCCAGTTCTCGGGCCATCGGGATGTCCTTGACCAGTTCATGCCGCGTGCGGCGGCCGAATTGGAGCAAGGGGCGCATGAAGCCATTGGGGCCGAGCCAGTCCGGCTGAGTCGCCTGGATGGCGGACAGGCCGATCATGCGGCCGTCGGCCTCCTTGCGCTCGATGGCGAGCGACATCGCCGAACCATCCGGATAGCCATGGATGATCTTGAGCTTGAGGCCGAGGACTTCGAGCAATTGCACCGGCACGTCGTAGGACGTCGAGCCGGCGTTGGTCGCCGCCATGATCATCTGCTTGGCATTGTCGCCGCGGATGTCGTTGACCGTTTTGATCGGCATTTCGGCGCGGACCAACAGGATGTAGGCGTCGTCTTTGTAGCTCGACGAACTGCCGATCCAACTGAATTGCTCGGGCTTGAATCTGATTTGCGGGCTGTTCGGATCGAGAATGCCGGCGAGCGGCAACGCGCGGGCGAAGGTGCCGAAAGCCGTGCCGTCCTTCGGCGCGAGGTTGTAGATATGGTTGGCGGCAAGCGTGCTGCCGGCGCCGGGCATGTTCTGCGGCACGACCGACGGATTGCCCGGGATATGCTTGCCCATATGTTTGGTCAGCAGGCGGGCGTAGCTGTCATAGCCGCCGCCGGTGCCGTAACCGATGATCAGGCGGATCTGTTTGCCTTTATAAAAATCTTGCGCATGCGCGGTCTCCGGCAGGGTCATCATGCCCACAGTCATGATGCCGGCGAGCGCGACAGCGGCGGCGGGCAACGCCCACCGAGTCAGGTTGGCCATATCCCTCTCCCAGTTCGGGCCGCGCCGCTATTTTTGTGCGGTCGTTGCCCTGTTTCGTGAGCCTCGCGCAAACGATAGCAAAGACAGGGCCATAAGCCAAAGAAAGGCTGCGCGAAGACATTGCAGCCAGCGCAACGGCTGAGCGAAAGGATAAAATCAGTGTCTTATGAAAGAGTTAGGCTGGGTCGACGTAGCGCGGGAACACGCCGGTCGGCGCCGGCAACGACGTGCCGGGTTGCAAGGCGTGCGCTTTGCCGAAAAACGCAAAACTGCGCTGGTTGGATGGCACCGCAAGCTGGTCGAGCAACTTGGCGGCGGCATCGGGCGTGATCGCCTGCAACAGCAGCGACAAACGGCGCACGATTTCCCCCAGCACGTAAAGCACGGTGGCCATGCGCGCCGGATCGGTCTTGCGCAGGGTCCAAGGGGCCTGCACATCGACATAGCCGTTGGCGGCGCGCACGACGACCCAGATGTCTTCTAGGGCGTCGTGGAACACCTGCTTGGAGAATTGCGTACGCAGCTTGCCGAGCAATTCTTCGGACTGCGCAAGCAAGGCTTCGTCGTCGGCGGTGAAAACGCCGGGCGTTGGCACCTTGCCTTCGCAATTCTTGCCGATCATGCTGAGCGTGCGTTGTGCCAGATTTCCGAAGCTGTTGGCGAGGTCGGCGTTGACGCGGTTGATCATCTGCTTATGCGAGAAGTCGCCGTCGTTGCCGAACGGCACTTCGCGCAGCAGGAAATAGCGGACGGCGTCGAGGCCATAAGTCTCGACCAGCTTGATCGGGTCGATGACGTTGCCGAGCGACTTGGAAATCTTCTGGCCTTCGTTGGTCCACCAGCCATGCGCGAAGACGCGCTTGGGAATCGGCAGCTCGGCCGCCATCAGGAAGGCCGGCCAATAGACCGCGTGAAAGCGCACGATGTCCTTGCCGACCATATGCAGATCGGCCGGCCAAAACTTCGCGAAATCGGCGGCGGCCGTGTCCGGGTAGCCGACGGCGGACATGTAGTTGGTCAGCGCGTCGAGCCAGACGTACATGACATGCTTCTCGTCGCCCGGCACCGGGATGCCCCAGGTGAAGCTGGTGCGCGAGATCGACAGGTCCTGCAGGCCGCCTTTGACGAAGCTTTTGACTTCGTTGTAGCGGCTGGCTGGCGCCACGAAATCCGGATGGGCCTCGTAGAAGGCGAGTAGCTTGTCTTGCCATTTCGAGAGATCGAAGAAGTAGCTCGGCTCTTCGACCCATTCGACTTCGGCGCCGGTCGGCGCGAGCTTCTTGCCGCCCGGGCCGGCGACCAGCTCTCCTTCGCCGTAGAAGGCTTCGTCGCGCACCGAGTACCAGCCCGAGTATGCGCCGAGGTAAATGTGCCCCCTCGCCTTCATCTCGTCCCAAAGCTTTTGCGCCGCCTTGATATGGCGCGGTTCGGTGGTGCGGATGAAGTCGTCGTTGGAATAGTTCATCAAGGCCGCGAGCTTGCGGAAATTGTCGGAGTTCATCGTCGCGAAGTCGAGCGGCGCCATGCCGGCGGCGGCGGCGGCCTTCTCGATCTTCTGGCCATGCTCGTCGGTGCCGGTAAGGAACTTCACATCGACGCCGTCGAGCCGCATGAAACGCGCCAGGGCGTCGCAAGCGAGCGTCGTGTAGGCGTGGCCGATGTGCGGCACGTCATTGACGTAATAGATCGGCGTGGTGATGTAGTAGCTTGAGGTCATTGGGATGTCCGAAATGGCGCGCGAATCACGCGCGGGCCGCCGATTGCAGGGTCAGGAGCACCGTCAGCACGACCTGTTTGCGGTCGAGGTTGACGGCGGCGGCGCGGGCGAACAGATGGGCGATCTTTTCCCACACCTCCACCCATTGATCAAGGTTGCGCCCGCCGGCCAGGCGTCCCATCAAGGCGCCCTCGCCCGGCAGAACTTCCGTTGCGACGCCGCCCGCGCCGGCGCGCACCATGCGGGCGATCCAATCGCCGAGCAACTCGCCGAACAGGTCGTAGCCGACCGCGGTCGGCGGCGCCAGTTTGCCGCTGAAGGCATGGGCGGCGGAAATGTCGAGATCGGGCAATTTGCCCAGCAAGCCGACCATTTCGCGGTAGAGCGCGACGCCGCCCTCCTCCGCCAGCCGCAACGCGCGGCCGATGCTGCCGTCGGCGAGGCGAATCAGCGCCGCCTTCTCGTCAGGCGCCAAGTCGGGGCGATGTTTGGAGAGCAAGGCCGACACCGTCTCGTCGTCGAGCGCGCGCAAGCTGAGCAAGCGGCAGCGCGAGCGAGTCGTCGGCAGCAAGCGGCCTGGCGCGTGGCTGACGAGCAGGAAGACCGTGCGCTTGGGCGGCTCTTCGAGAACTTTCAGCAGCGCGTTTTCGGCGTTGCGGTTCATATCCTCGGCGCCGTCGATCAGGACGACGCGGTAGCCGTCTTCGGCGGCGGTCAGGCCGGTGAAGTCGCGGACCTCGCGGACGTCGTCGATGACGATGACTTTGCGTTCGCGCTTGCGTTTGTCGTCGTAGCCGCGCGTGACGGTGAAAAGATCGCCGTGGCCGCGCGACTTGACGCGCTGAAACACCGGATGGTTCGGCGCGACATAGAGCGAGTTCGCCGGCGCGTCGCTCTCGGGCGCCGGCGCGGGATCGCCGAATAAACTGGGGCCGGCATCGACTGCCGATTGGGATTTTTTGCCAGCGATGCCATGCGCGAGCAAAAAGCGCGCAAACCTGCCGGCGAGGGTCGCCTTGCCGATGCCTTCCGGTCCGGCGATCAGCCAAGCGTGGTGCAAGCGCCCGCCGGCCCAGGCGTCGAGCAGCGCGCGTTCGGCCTGGGCATGGCCGACCAGCTCGCTCTCGGCAAGCGGGCCGGTGAGCGAATCGTCAGGTTGGTCGTCGGGATCGCGGGCGGCGGCGCACATGGCCGCAGTTTACACGGCGGGTTCGGTGAGGGCGAATTTCTCGCTGACGGCGGCCCAGACCTTGGCCGCCACTTCGTCGATGCTGCCGCTGGCGTCGATCACGCGGCAGCGTTCCGGCTCGTGTTTGGCGATGTCGAGAAAGCCCCGGCGCAGGCGACGGTGGAACGGCCCGGCCATGCGCTCGTAGCGGTCCTCGGTCTTCATGTCGGGGGTCTTGGCCTTGAGCGCCTGGCTGCGCGCCTTGGCGCGGGCGACTCCGACCTCGGTCGTGATGTCGAGCACCAGAGTGAGATCGGGCATGAAATCTTCGGCAATGATCTTATGCAGCGTTTGGACCAGATCCCGACCGAGGCCGAGGCCATAGCCCTGATAGGCCATGGTCGAATCGACAAAGCGGTCGCTGATGAGCCAAACGCCGCGATTGAGCACGGGTTGGATCAAGTTACGCAGATGCTCGCGCCGCGCCGCATTGTGCAGCAGCAGTTCAGTGAGCGGATCCCAGCGCGCGACCGAGCCGGAGACCAGCAGCTTGCGGATGTCCTCGGCCGACGGCGAGCCGCCCGGCTCGCGAGTCGTGGAGGACGAAATGCCAGCCTCTTTCAAACGGGCAGCCAGCAGCTTCACCTGAGTCGATTTGCCGCTGCCCTCCCCGCCTTCGAAGGTGATGAATCGGCCACGCTTGCGCGGTGGCGGCATCCTGATCGGCGGATTGACGTCGTCGGCCATCGTGCGTCCCCTACAGCGGCCTGTTAGCCGGCAGTGCCCCAGAGCAAATAGCCGAGCGCTGCCGACATGCGGCCCATGAAGCCGAGGCGCTCGACCGAGGCGGCTGCCTTCACCGGCACTTCGACGGTCGCGGCGTCCGGGCTTTCGATGACGATCTTGCCGACGGTCGCGCCGCGCGCGATCGGCGCGGCGAGCGGGCCATCGTATTTCAGCGTGATCTTAGCGTTGTCGCGCGCGCGCCGCGGCATCGTCACAACGACATCCTGATCGATGACCAGCGGCACGGTTTTCTGGCTGCCGAGCCAGACATCGGCTTCCGCCAGCGTCTCGCCGGCTCGGAACGGCTTGTAGTTCTCGAACTCGCGGAAGCCCCATTCCATGAGGCGGCGGGTTTCGTCAGCGCGGTTCTGCATCGAGCCGAGGCCGTTCACCACCAAGATCAGGCGGCGGCCATTGCGCTCGACCGACGCGGCGAGGCCGTAGCCGGCGGCTTCTGTGTGGCCGGTCTTGAGGCCGTCGGCGCCGGTCTGGTCGTAGAGCAGCGGATTGCGGTTGCCCTGTTTGATCTTGTTGTAGGTAAATTCTTTCTCGCGATAAATCGGATAGTAGTTCGGGAAGTCCTTGATGATGTGCTGGCTGAGCGTGGCGATGTCGCGCACGGTCATGTAATGGCCCTCTTCCGGCCAGCCCGAGGCATTTTTGAACTGGCTGCCCGTCATGCCGAGCTCTTTGGCTTTGCGCGTCATCTGCTCGGCGAAGGTTTCTTCCGAACCGGCAAGGCCCTCGGCCAGCACCACAGTCGCGTCGTTGCCTGACTGGATGATCACGCCGCGCAGAAGGTCCTCGACCTTCACTTGCGAATTGACCATCACGAACATCTTTGAGCCCTGCATGCGCCAAGCCTTGGTGCTGACTGGCAGTTCGTCGCTCATCTGCAAATCGCCGCGCTTGAGCTTGTCGAAGACCATGTAGATGGTCATCAGCTTGCTCATGGAGGACGGCGGCGTTCGCTGATCGGCGTTTTTGGCTAACAGCACCGCGCCGGTCGTAACGTCGATCATCACCGCTTCGCGCGCCGAAGTCTCGATCGTCGGCGGCGCGGCAGATGCCGCGGTTGAGAGAAACAGCCCGGCGAGCGCGCCAAGCAGGACATGACGCGGGGAATGAAGAACAGAGCTGTTGAACTTGGTCATGGGCGTACCGCGAACTGAGATGGGGGACGGCGAAGTTTAGCGAAAGAAATGCGACAAAATTGCGCCCGTCGATTGCGTCAGTCGACGATCACGCGCGCGTCGGGGTACCCGGAAGCGGCGACGCGTTCGAGCAGCTTGTCGGCTTCGGCGACGGATGAGATCGGCCCGAGGCGCACGCGGAACAACGGCTGCTGGTTGTTGAGCGTGGTTTGGCTGACGTTGGTCGGGCCGAGGCTCGACAGCAAGACCTTCTGGCGGTTGGCGTTGTTGAAGTCGGCGAAAGCGCCGGTCTGAATGAAGATGCCCGTGGGCTTTACGGTCACTTGGCGCACCGTGTCGGGCACCACCACGGGTTGCGACAAGGCGGCGACGGCGGAGGGCGGCGGCGCGCTCGGCGTCGGGGGCGGCGCGGATCCGGGGGCGACGCGGGCGCCGGGCGGCGGGGCCAGCTCGGCGCTCGCCACCGCGCTGCGCGGCGCGCCTTTGACGCCGTTCACCGCGACGATTCCGGTGTCGTCCTTGCCGGTCAATTGCGCGGCCATGATGCGGCTTTCCTCGGCGAGGATTTGCACGCGCACTTTCGCCGTGCCTTGCTTTTCCACGCCGAGCAATTGCGCCGCGCGGCGCGACAGATCGATGATACGACCGCGCGCGAAGGGGCCGCGGTCGTTGATGCGCAGCGTCACGGAGCGGCCGTTCTCGAGATTGGTAACTTGGACAAGGCTCGGCATCGGCAGCGTGCGGTGCGCCGCCGTCATGGCGTTCATGTCATAGGGCTCGCCGTTGGCCGTGACCTTGCCGTGAAAGTCCTGGCCGTACCACGAGGCGATGCCGGTCTCGTCGTATTCGTAATCGACCGCCGGATAATACCAGGTGCCGCTGATTTGATAGGGCGTGCCGATTTTGTAGATGCCGCCGGCGGTCGGCGACGGCGGCGTGTCGCGCCCCCGCACCTGCTTGGCGGTGTTCATGAGAAATTCGGTTTCGGTGCAGGCGGCCAATAGGCCCGCCGCCAGGACGAGCGCCAGACCCCGCTGGGCAAGTGCCGCATACTTCATCTTGTGGGCCGACCCCTAAAAACCACCGCTTTGCGCAATCTATAGCCCTTGCCGCGCTGCGGCAAGGCTTAGGGCGGGTCGATACGATCTGCGAGCGTGCCGACGGCAGTGGCGAAGGAGACCGAGCAATTCCACTTTAGCGTGGTGCGGAAATTCTCATAGACCAACATGGCCGGCCCCTTCTCGCCTTCGGGCAACGCCAGCGACGCCTGGACGTCGCGCGCCGGCAGATCGCCGCCGTCGGTCCGGCGAATGCCAAGTTTTTGCCATTCGGAGAGCGGTTTGCGGGCGCTGAGGAAGCGGTTGGCGCGGCAGCCGGGCGGCGGCTCAGCCGGCATCAGCGCTTTCGCCTGTGCGGCGAAATTGGCCGGCAGCTTGACCTCCCTGCCCCAGGTCTCGTCGCCGCGCCAGCCCGACTGCTTCAGGTAATTGGCGGTCGAGGCGAAGACATCGGCGGTGGTGGTCCAGATGTCGCGGCGGCCGTCGCCGTTATAGTCCTGCGCATAGCTGAGGAAGCTCGACGGCATGAACTGGTTTTGCCCCATGGCGCCGGCCCACGAGCCGCGCATGGCGTTGGCGGCGATATGGCCGGCATCGATGATCTTCAGCGCGTTGATCAATTCGCCGCGGAAATAGGCGCTGCGGCGGCCGTCATAGGCGAGCGTGGCGAGCGCCTGCACGACCGAGAAGCCGCCGGTGTTGCTGCCGAAATTGGTCTCGATGCCCCACAGAGCGACGATGAAGCGCGGCTGCACGCCGTATTTGCGGCCGACCTCGTCGAGCAGCGCTTTGTGCTCGGCATATTTAGCGCGCGCTTGGTTGATGCGGGCGTTGGAGATGACGCGGTCGAGATATTGGCGCAGCGTGATGGTGAACTCGGGCTGGCTGCGATCCAACTCCACGACGCGCTGGAGCGGCGTCACGTTGCTGAGCGCCGCCGTCACGGTCGGTTGCGAGATGCCCTGCTTGAGAGCATCGGCGCGCAACGCGGCAAGCCAGGCGGAGAATTCTGGCGGCGGGGCGGCAGGCTGCGCGGCTGGAGTTGCGACCGGTGGAGTTGCGGGTGCTGCGGCCTGGGCCATCATCGGCGCATCGGTCGTGATGGCCTGCGGCGCTGCGTTCTGTTGCGCTGAGGCTCCTGAACAGGCCGCCAGAGTCAGCAAAAGAAGGCTGGAGCAGATCCCCAAGCGAACATGGGAACCTAACGGGAAGCAAGAATCGCTCGGTTGCAAATTAGTTAGCATCTCTACTGCTCACCCTACCTTAAGAACGTACTTTATCCATTTGTCGCATAACAAACTCTTGCTCTGCAAGCCTGGTAAATTTGAGAATTAATGCCTACTTCAAAGGAATAGGGCCATATATGTATTTAGACCCTTTAAATTATGCCTTTGGTAGTATAAACATATGTCGGTTCTCTACTACGACGATAGGTTTCGCCATGCAGGCGCGCAACACTTCCGCTCAACGTAGTTCCGATAGTTTTCAGCTTTCTCAGCGGGAAATTTGGACGAGCGCCATGAGCCTGATCGACAGCCATGGCGATGACGCTATTGGCATGGCCTCCCATCAGGCCGAAGCCCTGATCGACAATGGCGATATCGCCGGCGCCGAACTGTGGGCGCGCATCCTCACCGCGATCGAGGAATTGCAGCGCCCCATCCCGCGCCGCGACGAATCCATCCACTAAGTTTCATTTGTTTGCCGCTGGGGGCTGTGAGGCCGTGTCCGGTTTGTCCGGACGCGGCCTCCCGACTGACGACGTCTCTTCTCGGCTAGAGCTTTAAACGTCACGGGCCATTTCGCTCAGCGTGCCGTCGCGGCCGCCGCCGATCAGATGAAACTCGCGTGAGCGGAAATCGCGCCGATAGAGCACGAAAATCACCCAAGTCACGGCGACGATGAACAGCAGCGGATGGACGAACCAGCCGAGGGCGGCCAGGGCGAAGAAGTAGCTGCGCAGGCCGCGGTTGAAATGGTGCCCCATCAGGTTGGTGACGCGGCCGAGCCGCGTGACGTAATTGTCGGTCACGGCGGCGTCGCACTCGCTGCTCTGCGGCGCCGAGCCGATCATGATCGCGCAATAGTTCGAGAGCCGGTAGGCCCAAGCGAACTTGAAGAAGGCATAGATGAAGATCAGCAACTGCATGAGAATCTTCGTCTCCCAGGCCTGTCGCGTCGTGGCGATAGCGATGGGCAAATCGCCGAGCGCGTTGATCGCAGCATCGGAAGCGCCGAGCAAGGCGAACAGGCCGCCGACGACAAGAATGGTGGTGGAGGCGAAGAAGCCGATGCCGGTGACGAGATTGCCGAGAGTTTGCGTGTCGACCAGGCGGTTCTCGCGCTTGAGCATTTCGGCGATCCAGCGGCGGCGATAGCCGTTCATCGCCGCCGACACGCTATGGCGGCGCATCGGGCTGTAGTCGGCGTAGATGGTGTAGCCCGTCCAGGCGACGGCGAACCACGCGAAGGCGATATAATCGAGATTGCTAAAATCTGGCATATTCCCACCGTGGTCGTATGACCTCCCATACTAACGAGGGAGGCGCGCGCCGCAACCATGCGATTCTCGACTGCTCGCGACTATGGCGGCGGATATCGCCTGCAACCTGACGCCGCTTGAGCGGAGTCGAACGCTCCAAATAACTAGCTCAGCAAGCGGGTGAGCGCGTCTTCCAGGTCCTTGATCTGGAAAGGTTTGCGCATGACGGCCACGCGCTCAGCGGCATATTTCTCTGTGAGCGAAAGCTCTGGGTCCGAACCGCTGGCGATGATGACCCGGATATCGGGATGATGGAGCAAAGCATGGGACGCCAGCGCTTCGCCGCTCATGCCCGGCAGCTTCAAATCGGTGATGAGCAAATCGATCTTGGGCTCACGTCCAAGACGCTCCAAGGCTGTCTCTGCGTCGGCGGCTTCCTCGGCCAGATGTTCAAGGTCGGTGAGAATGTCGATCGTGCCGAAGCGAATGAAGGCCTCGTCATCGACCACCAGCACGTGCAAGGGACGCGCTGCGCCACTCATGTCTACTGACGGCACTGCCTTCGCCGCTTGCGTCGCCAGAGGCGCGCCTACTGAATCGGCCAAAGGCGTCGGGCGCGTCCGCGGGCGGGTCTCGCCGAATTCGAAGACGCTGCGAATTTTTCGCGCCAGTTCGTCCTTCGTGTAAGGCTTGCTCAGCAGCGACACGCCCTCGTCGAGCCGGCCGTCATGCACAATAGAGTTCGACGTATAGCCTGAGGTGAACAGAACCTGCATGTGCGGATAAATTTCCTTTGCGGCGCGCGCCATATCGCGGGTCGATATGTTGCCGGGCATCACGACGTCGGTGAACAGCAGGTCGATCGGCGCGCCGGAGCGCAGGACGGCTAGGGCTGAGTCAGGATTGTTCGCTTGCAAAATCGTATAGCCCATCTCGGCCAACATATCGCAGGCCGCGGCGCGCACAGTCTCATCGTCTTCGACCACGAGCACGGTTTCGCTGCCGCCGGCTATCGGCGTGAGCGAGACAGAATCCGAAAATTCATCCGGTTGGCGCGTGCGAGGCAGGTAGATCTTGAAGGTCGTGCCATGGCCGAGTTCGGTATAGAGCTTGATATGGCCGCCCGACTGCTTGACGAAGCCATAGACTTGCGAGAGGCCGAGGCCCGTGCCGCGTTGCGCGCCTTTTGTCGTGAAGAAGGGTTCAAAAGCCCGTTCGGCGACTTCCGGAGTCATGCCGGTGCCGCTATCGCTGACCGCGAGCATGACATATTGCCCCGCCGTCACTTCGACATGCTTAGCGGCGTAGGTCTCGTCGAGATAGGCATTGGCCAGCTCTATCGTCAGCTTGCCGCCATCTGGCATGGCGTCGCGCGCGTTGATCGACAGGTTGACGATGACGTTTTCGACTTGAGTCGGATCGACCAGCGTGTTCCACAATCCGCCGGCGACCACGGTCTCGATCTCGATCTCCTCGCCGATGGTATGACGCAGCAGTTCTGTCGTATCGCCAATGATGCGGCTGAGATTGATAGCGTGCGGCTCAAGCGGCTGGCGCCGTGCGAAGGCGAGCAACTGGCGCGTTAGTTTGGCGCCGCGTTCGACCGCCATGGTCGCGTGGTTGTAGCGCTGCGCGGCCTTGGGGGTTTGCGCGATGTCGCGCTGCAACAGCGTCAGATTGCTGCTAATGACTTGTAATAAGTTATTGAAGTCGTGGGCAATGCCGCCGGTAAGATGGCCGATCGCGTCCATTTTTTGCGACTGCCGCAGGATGGCATTGGCGTGATGGTGCGCTGTCAAGTCTTCGCACACCACGAGAAAGCCGCCGTCAGGCATGGGGTTGCGGTAAAGCTCGAGGAAGCGACCGCCATAGGTAGTGCGCTGCTTGGCGGTGGCATCGACGTTCACGGAAACCTTCGAGAGCAGATCAGCGGCGCGTCTGTTGTCGAATTTGGTGAATTCGTCAAACATGGCGCGCTGCTTTCCGAGGTCTTCCGGATAATCGAGCAAGCTGAAAAAATTGCGGTTGTAGGTCGCCATGCGGCCGCTGCTGTCAAAGGCGGCGATGCCTTCACTGCAGGTGTCGAGCGTGCGCTGCAGGGTCGTGGCTTGAGCGCTGAGCAGAGCTTGCGTCCGGTTTAAGCGGTTGTTGCTGCGCGTCAGCATATATAGGGTCACAAGAATTCCGATGGCAGCTATCAGGAGAATCGCGAGAGTCCATATTTGCGTGCGATCTACCGCCAACTCTGCGGCAGATTTGCGCTCATTCAGCAGGTTGGTTTCGGTCGCGACCAATTGCAGGATGGCCTCGCGCGATTGCGTTATGGCGGCGCGGGTTTCGGACTCGTTCATATGGGCGATTCCAGCGCTTAGTCCCTGCTCGCTTGCGCGTTGTAAACCCTCGCTCATCTCGCCCAGCCGGCGATTGACCAAATCGCGCACCACGTGCATTTGGCCGCGCTGCTCGGGATTGTCGGCGATCAAGCGTTCGAGCAAGTCGATGCCGGCTCGCGCCTCGGCGGTGTTGCGTTCGTAGCTATCGAGATAGATTTCTTGCGGGCTCATCATGTAGCCCCGACGGCTGGTTTCGGCTTCGACGAGATCGGTCAGCACTTGGTTGGCAGTCTCGATCACCTCATAAGTATGAGAGACCCAACCGCTGAGGTCCTTGTTGTTCTCGAGCGCTTTGTTGGTGAATACGATCGCCCCGGTGAGCGCCGCGAGCAGAACGGCAACGAGCGCAATCGAGAAGCGGGCTGACTTGAGCAAGAAAAATGTCCACGGATGGCGCGGCGTAAGCGACGCGCGCAAATCAATCGAGCGTTTGAAACAGAGTCTCGAGCTCTTTCAAGCCAAAGGGTTTGAAGAGATATTCGGTGCGTCCTTGACCGGCTGCGTCTGCGGCGTTCTTGTCGCTGGCGCCTGTCGTGTAGACGACGGTCAAGCCGGGGCGCAAAACGCGCGCAGCGGCGGCCAACTCCTGACCGTTCATCAATGGCATCTTCAGGTCCGTCAGCAACAGATCGACCGGATGACCTTCGAGTAACCAGTCCAGCGCGGTCGGTGCGTCTGGAGCTTCGGTCACTTCGTATCCCATGTCGTCGAGCATGTCGCATGTCGACATGCGCAAGGCAGGATCGTCTTCGACATAAAGTATGCGCCGCTTTTGAGTTGGTTCGGAGGTCATAGCCCCCCTCGACTGCACGGCGTTTCAGGCATCCGAGGTAATTTGCAAATCTTGAGCATAGATATCGCGCGGGATGGACGGACTCACGCCAGCTCCGCAGGCCTTTCTCGAAGGAAAAAATTCAACGGCGGAGATTATTAATAAATCCTGCCATGAAGCAACGGTTCCCTAAGATTGAAGTCCTTAACAAGTTGATTGGTTTTATTCCAACGGCGGCAAAAGAATTTGCGACGTGTTAATGATGAGTTCCCTAAAAAATCATCGGCTGGTTAAGGCATGCCATTGGCATCCCCGCGATGCGGTTAGTACCTTAAATGACGCACTTAACCCGTCGGCCGTGCTGTGCATGGCCGCCAATTGATCACGTCTTGTGGGGTCGAACCACTTGATGCGCTGATCTTTGGAAGTCAATGGCCGCGCGCGCGGTCATGAGAAAAGCAGTTTCCGAAGGACTTCCCCTAGAATGCAGGGAAGTAAAGGGATTGGCTCTGTCAGGAGCGTTAAGCATTTCGTTGATCGGCCTTAGAAATGCTAATTTCCCTCACCCCTCTGGCTTTCAGGAGGGGTATTCGCCAGCCTAATTCAGGCTCCGACAGTGTTGCTATCGAAGCGATGTAAATAATTGTAGAACGTTCAATGACATCCGATCACGAGAGCCACCCTTCTGATCCGAAAGTGCATTCTAATCTCATGGGTCGTCGGGCTTTGCTTGGGTTGGGTTCTCATGGTCAGAGCATTTAACCTGACAACTCCCTGCATCCGCCGTCAGCGCGTGAGCTTTGCGCTCAAGGAGCTCGCGTGGCCATCGTCCTTAACTTGACAATCCCTTGCGTTCACGGGATTCGCGCGGCGAGGCGCTTAACCCGACAATCCCGCGGTCACTTCTTCGTTTCCGGGGATGACACCACATCCTTGTTGTCGACCAAGGCATCGTAGAGGCGCTGAAGAATATCGCGTTCGGCCTGCTGCTTGACCGCAGGCGATGCGTCATTGCCTGCCGGTTTGGCCAAACCAGCCGCGGCCGCTCCTGCGCGTCTGCGCTCCGCGCCTGCAAGACCAGACCCGCTTTCCGGGCCCTCTGGAAGAAACTCGGTGCTAGCGCCAAGGGGAGTGAACACTGTGTCGGTCGCAGGATTGGACGCGGCATCCGTAGCCGCTGGCGGCGTCTCGATCGGCCGGCCTTCGGTGTTGAGGATGATGGGCAATCCGTCCTTGCCGCCGCCGATAATGACGACCTTGGCGTTGTTCGACATCGCAAGTTTCAATGTCGCTTCGATACCGCGCCAGCGCAGATAGCTCTCGGTAATTCCCGGCGAGACAATCTGCTGGAACGTGCGAATGCCTTCCGCTTCGATGCGCTTGCGCTCGCGTTCCTTGTCCTCGAGCACGAGCCTGTATTGATAGGCCTCACTCGCGTGACGGACGCGCTCCTTTTCCTCGATCGCTTGCTTCACGAAAGGCGGCAAATCGATCTCCTCGATCAACACGCTCTCAAGCTTGATGTATGCGCCGGAGAAATCGACGTTCGCCACAACATTCGCCAGAGCGTTCTTGAAATCCGCCTGAATCTCGTTTTGCAACTTCCTGCGGTCGCTCGAGTAAAAGTCATCCGCTTCGTTCATGCTGATATAGGTCATGAGAATCGTCCGCAACTGCGGGCGGATCAGCGTATCGATGTAGGATGGCCCAAGAGCCTTGTGCAAGTAGCCGACTTTTTCGGCATTGATGACGAAGCGGCCAGTCACCGTCACGCCAACATCGAGGCCATCGATGCTGAGGCCTTTGACATGTTCCTGAACATACTGCAGCCGAGCGTCATATACGTAGATCTTGTCCCACGGGAAGGTGAGTTTGAGGCCTTCGCCCAGCGTCTCATCGACGACTGTGCCGCCAAAGATGCGCAACCAAAGCACGCCGACATGACCGGGAGGAATATTGTGAATGATGAGCGGCCAAAGCACGATGAACAGCAGCAGAAGGATCGCCGTGCTGGAAAAAAGCTCAACCCAGTATTTTTCGCATTTGCATACGAACCAGTGGGAAAACCGCCTAATCATGGAACGTCTCCGGATTGAAGTCGGCTATCACTCCGTCTTCCATATGCATTTGGCGATCCGCGACGGAGAAGTAGCGACTATCATGCGTCACGGCGATGATGGTAACGCCGCGCGCCTGAATCTTAGGCAACAAGTCGCGATAGAAGACGCGCCGGAAATTCGGGTCCTGATCGGCCGCCCATTCATCGAGCAGCAATATGGGGCGTCTTTCGAGAAGGGCCGCAACCAACGCCAGCCGCTTGCGCTGCCCGGTCGATAGATCGACGGTATTGAATACGCGGCCGCGCATTTCGACCTTCGCATCCAGCCCGAATTCGGCGAGCAACTGAGGCAATTCAGCCAGAGCGTCGTCACTGACGCCATCGAGATGGCGAGACAAGTGGAAATCGCCGAATACCGCCGCAAACCTCTCGCGAAAATCCTGGAGGTCGTTTTTATCGACCCGTCGTCCGTCGAGCAGGATTTCGCCAGAATCCAAAGGATAAAGCCCCGTCACCACGCGCAGCAGGGTCGATTTACCTGAACCGTTGCCGCCGGTAATGAACAGGATTTGCCCCTTGTCCAACCTAAGATTGATCGGGCCGATCTGGAACCGCCGCTCATCGCCGGCCGCGCCGTAGCGGAAAACTGCGCCGCGAAGCTCAAGCGATTCGAAAGGCAGCATCTCCTTCGCCGGCTCAGGCGCCGTTTCGTCTTTCGCGCCGCCTGACAAATCGACCACGCGCCGCTCCAGGTCCTGAATCGCGCGTGCCGCGGCCGACGCGTTTTCAATAATCGGCATTGAACCGATAACGCCAGACAAAGGCCCGATGATAAAAAGAACGGCGGTCGTCGATTTCTGGACAACATCGGAGAAACCGCTCGTGAACATCGGCACGACGAAAACCATGGTCCCGAGCAAGAGGTAGAAAGCCGCCTGCGAGAAGACGAAATTTTTCGCAAGCAGAACCTGCGTCTCGCCGCGCACGGCGGATGCGTGCTCGCTGACCGAGCCGATTCTTCCCTGCACTGTCCAGGCCTTCGCCCGGCTCAGCTTCATTTCCTTGAAGCCTTCGAGATAGTCCTCGATCGACGTGTAGACGTCGTTGTCCATTTCCAATGTCGCCTGCAGATTGTTGCGAACCGAAAATGAGCGGCGGAAATAGATCGACAGCGCGGCGGCCATGAACACCGCAAGAACGACAAAGGCGGTTAGCGAAATCCAGGCGATATAAATCGAGGTGAAGATGACGAGGATCATCATCTGGACGGCGATGGTGATCGTCGACGCCGACTGCGAGAGCGTCTGGGTGTGACGCGTGAGCCCGCTATAGATGACCGCGCGACCGAGATGCTCGACGTCCAGCAACTCGCAGGTCCGGAGCCGCCGCACGATACGCATCCTTACACGGTGAATGATGCCCTCAATTTGGTCGGCCGCCTGAACCAATATCCAGCGTTGCGTCACCAGATAGATCGCCATGGCGACGACGAATAACACCGCGAACAGAGGACGACTGTGAGATTCCGACGCGTGCTGAGCGGCATTATTGATGATCGCAAGGATCATCGCGTTGCTGAGCCCTGCCGTCGTGGCGACGGCGATCGCGCGGCGAGGCGATAGAGTCGCCTCCTCGCGCAAAAAAGCCATCAGGGCTTGCGAGGCCTGGCGAGCCTGAGATGGTGCGCTCATGCCACAGGCATCAGTTCGAATTTTGCGGCTTGGCGGACCTATTGGTCGCGAGTTGCGACTTCGGCACGGTCAGCGCCAGAACGATTCCCACAAGAAGCGGAGTGAAAATGATCGAAAGCAGAAACAGCGCGACCCCGCCGACGCGCGTGTGGCGTCCTAGTATGCCGATCAGCAGGCAAAGGAAAGCGTAAAGCGCCAGCGGAATGATTTGCATATCGCGACCACATTAACCGAAAACGGTGAAATCGGAATGGTAGACCGCGCGGGCCGATCTCGATCGGCCCGCGCGGAATGCATTACGCCGTGGCGAGGTCTTCCGCTGGCGCGGCTGTCTTGCCCGACTTGTCGGCACCAGCCTCATATTCCTTCTTAAAATGCTGGCGCATCGCAGAAGTGTTGAACGACATAAGATTGCCGCCAGATTCGAAATGCTTGATGAACACCTTGCCCACGGCATAGGTCGAAGCGGTTGCGAAAGTCGGGAGCGCGGCCATGCCGACGACTGAACCGACGCCCGGGATCGACTTCACCCAGCTCGAAGCCAGACGAGTCAGGCCTCCAGGCACCAAGCTGCCGACCAGCCCTGCGAGGATCGTCTTGACGGCGTTGCGCGAGAACGGCACTTCGTAAAGCGTCGCCAGATCGGAAACCATCTTGATTTGGATTCCGGTGATCAGGGCCATGTCGACGATCGGAAAAGGGATCATACCGGCGCCTGCGGTCCATCCCAGATAGCTTTTCACGATTCGATTAGCTTCAGCCTGCCGGGCGAGCAGGTCTTCCTCATTAGCCATTTCTGTATCCTCCGATGTTTAGAGCCGGAGCCCCCGAAACTTTGGGCAGGAATGGCATCATGTGCCCCCCAGAGACTTCGTCTCAAATCTCTTTCCCATCGCAAATCTAGCAACAAAATCAGCGCAGGTCATTGAAATATTGTTTTCACAAATCTTTGGAAAACTGGATAAAGGGCAGAACGTTCATGCGCGAACCGTCGTCGCCATATGTGGTGGCGACCGAGAGGTCGAGGGACATGCCGTTGTCGAACGCGAACCCGAGCCGCGCCCCCAGCGTGACGCTGTCGCTGCGCCGACGGTCGGGCAGCGCGGTCAGTTGCTGCCCAGATGACAAGCTCGCGTCAACCGCGTCGACGCGGCGCAGTAGCTGGTAATCGAAAACGAGGGTTGCCTCGGGATGCAAAGCTCCCCACGAGCGCTGCAAATCGGTCCAAATAGCAGCCCCCAAGCCGGCGCTCACTTCCGAGACCGAAGTGCGATCGACAGTCAGGTCCATAAAGCCGGCATCGGTCTCCTGATAGCCGCGCAAGCGGGTGAAAGAGCCGCCAAATCGGGCCAGCGGCGCCGCCATGATGTCGCCGCTCAGCGGAATGGCATAACGGGCTTCCGCTTCACCCGCGGCGAGCCAGCCCGTGGTATCGCCTTTCGCCATCGGCATGGGAGAAAAACCCGTAGGGCGCTCGATCTTGTTGACGTCGACCCAGGCGAAACTTGCTTGCGCGGTGATAGTCAGCGCGTCGGCGCGCCAGCCGCCATGCACGCCCATCACATAGGCCTGGCTTGCGCTGCTGCCGCCGCTAGAGATGCTGCTGCCGCTGCTGACGACGCCGATATGCACGCCCGCCATGGTCGAGTCGGTGACAGGAGTTTCGATGCCCATTAGCAGACTGTTAGCATTGAAATCGTACGCGCTGACCCCCGATGCAGCCGGCGCATTGCCATTGCGACGCTCGCCGGAAACGAAGGCCCGCGCGCGGCTGGTCGGCGTAAGGGCAGCCGCATAGTTTTCGCCGCTGGCGTCCGCCACCGAGACTCT
>CAZVLU010000023.1:0-50765 GCA_964628235.1 uncultured Rhizobium sp.
GGCGCAGGGGCAGGCGATGATGAGGACGGCGACCGCGTTGACCAGCGCGAAGCTCAATGCCGGAGACGGCCCGAAAGCGAGCCAGGCAGTGAAGGTCAGAGCGGCCAGCGCCATCACCACCGGCACGAACCACATGGTCACCCGGTCGACCAGCGCCTGGATCGGCAGCTTCGAACCCTGCGCCTCCTCGACCATGCGGATGATACGGGAAAGGATGGTATCGCCCCCAACGGCCGTGGCGCGAAAGGCGAAAGCGCCGGTCTGGTTGACCGTGCCGCCGACGACGCTGGCCCCTGCGGCCTTGGCGACCGGCATCGGCTCGCCGGTGATCATCGACTCGTCGACGAAGCTGTCGCCTTCGACCACTTCACCGTCGACCGGAATCCGCTCGCCGGGCCTCACCTCGACGACGTCGCCGGCCACGACGGTCTCGATCGGCAAATCGGTTACCTGCCCGTCGCGACGCACCCGGGCGGTCCTCGCCTGAAGACCGACCAGGCGCTTGATGGCCTCGGACGTGCGACCCTTGGCTCGTGCCTCGAGCAGGCGACCAAGCAGGACCAGTGTGACGATGACGGCGGCGGCCTCGTAATAGACGTTGATCGTGCCGGCCGGCAGGAAGCCGGGCGCAAAGGTAGCGACCAGCGAGTAGCCATAGGCGGCCAGCGTGCCGACGGCGACCAGCGAGTTCATATCGGGCGCCAGCCGCCACAGCGCCGGCAGGCCCTTGTCGTAGAAGCGGATGCCCGGAACGAACAGCACGATCGTGGTCAGGGCGAACTGGATGTACCAGCTCCACTGCATGCCGATCGTCGCGACGATGAGTTCGTGCGCGCCGGGGATCAGATGCGCCCCCATCTCGAGCACGAACACCGGCGCGGTGAGGATGGCCGCAAGCGTGACGTCACGGCTCAGACCGCGCCGTTCCGCTTCCTTCCGGGTCGCCTGATCATCCGCCACACCGCCCTGAGGACCGGTAGCGAGCTTGGCGTCGAGCCTTGCCTCATACCCGACCGCTTTGATCGCGGCGATCAATCCAGCCACGTCCGCTGAGCCGCGAACGCTCGCCTTCTCTGTTGCGAGATTGACAATCGCTTCCGTCACGCCGGGGACGGCTTGCAAGGCGCGCTCGACCCGGCCGACACAGGAGGCGCAATTCATGCCCTCGATCGAGAACTGCAAAGGCGTTGGCGCAGAAACGGCCTCAAGCACGGAGTATCCAGCCTCCTCGACCGCCTTGACGAGGTCGGCGCGGGCAACGCCGGCTTTGGTCGTGACGCTGGCGCGCTCGGTCGCCAGATTGACCGATGCGGTTTCAACGCCGGAGACGGTTTTCAGGGCGCGTTCGACCCGCGCGACACAGGACGCGCAGGTCATGCCCTCGATGGGCAGGGAGATGGATGCGCCAGCAAAATCCGTGGCGCGGATGGGGGCGTTCATATTGGCCTCCCTTCGCTTGTTCGAGTTCAACTGACGCACAACTTGCGGCTTCCAACGATGGGAAGGTCAATACGGATTTTTTCTGCTCTGGCGGCCTTGACCTTACAACCGTTGGAAACCCCACCTTTGCGGCAGGAGATCCAGCAAAAAGGAGCGTTTCTCATGGAACTTCGGATTGAAGGTATGACCTGCGGCGGCTGCGCCCGCTCGGTCACCAAGGCCATCCAGGGTGTCGATCCCAACGCCAAGGTGGAGCCCAACCCCGCGACCCGCCAGGTCAAGGTCGAGACGACGGCAAGCCAGGCGCAGGTACAGCAGGCGCTTGCGAATGCGGGTTACCCAGCAACCGCTTCGTGATGAGGTAAGGAGACGATGAACAAACTCACCCCCATCCTTATCGCGGGAGCCATCGTCGTGGTCGGCGGGCTGACGCTCGCCCAAGGCCAGATGAACATGCCGGGCCACGACATGTCCCAAATGAACATGCCGGCGGCGACGGATAGTGCTTCGACCAAGGACTACATGGATGCGATGAACCGCATGCAGCAGACCATGGTGATGGACTACACCGGCGACGCCGACGTGGATTTCATGCGCGGCATGATCCCGCACCATCAAGGCGCCATCGACATGGCGAGGGTCGCCCTCGCATACGGCAAGGATCCCGCGGTTCGTACACTCGCCGAAGAGATCATCCGAGCCCAGGAAGCCGAAATCGCGACCATCCGGCAATGGCTCGAGGCACGGGGCGTCCAGTAGGCGTCCAGCGGCTCAATGGCGCACAGCGTCAATGAGCGACTGTAACGAAAGGGCCAGGACTTGCGGGTCGCTTCTCTTGCTTCCTCCCGTTGGAAACGAAGATGAGCCGGCCGCCGGAAAACAGACCGGCGGCCGGCTGCAATGATAACAGTGGGGGGCCAGAGGTGGCCGACAAGCTTCGTCTGGATATTCCGATCCTGCTACCGGGTGTCCTCGACCCCAAGGACGCTCGTATCGCCCGGCTGAGTTCGGAGATTGCGAGCCATGAAGGAGTGGAGAGGGCCCACATCGTCGGTGCCGGCGATGCAGCGCGTCTTTGTATCCACTACGACCCGGCCGTCCTGCCGCTGCCTCGCATCCGCGAATTGGTGTCCAGCGCCGGAGCCAGGATCAGCGACAAATTTGGACATGTGTTGTGGCAGGTCTACGGAATCTGGCACGACCGCGGCGCGCGCGAGGTCGCCGAACAACTCCACACACTTCCCGGCGTGCTGGAGGCGGAAGCGAGCGCAATGGGCACGCTACGCGTCGAGTTCGACCGCACGCAGGGATCGGAGCAGTCGATCCGCGATGCGCTCGACGCGATGGGGGTCACGATAAGGGACGTCGCAGTCGCCCAGCCGCATCAGCCGGGGCAAGCCCTAGCCGCCGCGCCGCATGACGCAGCACGGGATGGCGGCAATCACGCCGGGCACGATCATGTGGGCGGCGCCCACGCTAAGGGCGCCGGGCACGATCACGGGCATGGTGGCCTGCTCGGCCCCAACACCGAGATGATCTTCTCGCTGACCTGCGGCGCCCTTCTCGGTATCGGCGTGGTGCTCGAAAGGCTGCTGCCAGGCATCGCTCCGGGCTGGGTTCCTACCGCGCTATACCTCGGGGCTTATGTCTTCGGCGGCGCCTACACGCTGCGCGAGGCGGTCGACAATCTGCGCCAGCGGAAATTCGAGATCGACACGCTGATGCTGGTCGCGGCGGCGGGCGCGGCGGCGCTCGGCGCCTTCGAGGAAGGCGCGCTGCTACTCTTCCTGTTCAGCCTCGGCCACGCGCTCGAGCACTACGCCATGGGTCGGGCCAAGAAGGCGATCGAGGCGCTAGCCGAGCTTGCGCCAAGGACTGCCACAGTGCGGCGCGACGGCACGACGCGCGAAGTGGCCGTCGAGGGTCTGGTGCTTGGCGACATAGTCGTCGTGCGCCCCAACGAGCGGCTGCCCGCAGACGGCTTCCTCGTAAAGGGCGAGACCAGCGTCAACCAGGCGCCGGTGACCGGCGAGAGCATTCCGGTCGACAAGCGGCCGGTCGGGGACCTCGCGGCGGCCCGCGCCCGGCCGAATGCCGTGAGCGCGGCCTCGCGCGTTTTCGCCGGCACGATCAACGGCGCCGGCGCCATTGATGTCGAGGTGACGCGCCTCTCCACCGAGACCGCGCTCGCCAAGGTCGTGCAGATGGTCAGTGAGGCGGAGACGCAGAAATCGCCGACGCAACGCTTCACCGACCGCTTCGAGCGCTACTTCGTGCCGGCCGTGCTGGCGCTCGCCTTCGTGCTGCTCTTCGCCTGGGTGGTGGTCGACGAGCCGTTCAGCGACAGCTTCTACCGCGCCATGGCCGTCCTGGTGGCGGCTAGTCCCTGCGCTTTAGCCATTGCGACGCCGAGCGCAGTGCTTTCGGGCGTGGCGCGTGCGGCACGCGGCGGCGTCCTGGTGAAGGGCGGAGGGCCGCTTGAGAACCTCGGCTCGCTCAGCGCCATCGCCTTCGACAAGACCGGCACCCTGACCGAAGGGCGCCCGCGCATCACCGATGTCGTCCCCGCGGAAGGCGTCTCCGAAGACGAGCTACTCGCGGTCGCCGTGGCGGTCGAACGGCTGAGCGACCACCCACTCGCCGAAGCCATCGCCCGCGACGGCCGCGAGCGCCTTGGCGGACGCGAGATCGCCGAGGCCCAGGACTTGAAGAGCCTCACCGGGCGCGGCGTCACCGCTTTGCTCGACGGCAAGCCAGTCTGGATCGGCAAGGCCGAGATGTTCGGCGCGGACGGCATCGCGCCGCTTGGCTCGGCGATGGCCGCCGCCATCGAAAAGCTGCGCGACGGGGGACGCACGACCATGGTCGTGCGCCAGGGCGACCGCGAGCTCGGCGCGATCGGCCTGATGGACACCCCTCGTGCCGCCGCGCGCAAGGCCCTGGCGGAACTCCATGCCCTCGGCATCAGGCGGATGATCATGATCTCCGGGGACCACCAAAAGGTCGCCGATGCCATCGCCAAGGATGTCGGCCTCGACGAGGCTTGGGGCGACCTGATGCCCGAGGACAAGGTCGAGGCGATCAAGAAGCTGCGCAACGAGCAGAAAGTCGCCATGGTCGGCGACGGGGTCAACGATGCGCCGGCGATGGCGAGCGCCACCGTCGGCATCGCGATGGGCGCGGCCGGCTCCGACGTGGCGCTTGAGACGGCCGATGTTGCGCTGATGGCGGACGATCTCAGCCACCTGCCGTTTGCGGTCGGCCTCAGCCGCCACACCCGCGGCATCATCCTTCAGAACGTTTTCATCAGTCTCGGCGTGGTCGTCCTGCTGGTCCCGGCGACAATCATGGGACTTGGCATCGGTGCGGCAGTCGCGGTGCATGAAGGCTCCACGCTGGTCGTTGTCGTCAACGCACTGCGGCTGCTCGCATACCGCGACGGGCGGCAAACTGCGGATCGGACAGCAGCGGTATGAGGCAGCGGGAAAACAGGGCCCCGTCGCCGGCCAGCACCACACGCTTCCGCTGGGTCATGGCTGGCGTCGCCGCAGTTTTCATACTCCCGATCGCCGGCCTCATGAGCATTCCCTTTCTCATCGGCGATCCGCTCGCGGTCATCAGACCCGATGCCGCCCCCACGACGATTGCGAACAACTCCGAAAATGGGGCATTTGCACGCATCCAGATGAATCGCGGCGGCTCCTTCACGCTGGAGCTCGCCTTCTCCCGCGTCCGCGAAGATACTCCCCGCATAGAGGTGCGCATGCCGGAACACGGCATGGCCACGCCGCCGCGCGCTATCCGCCCGCTCGCCCCCGGACGGTTCCAGGTCGATGGCCAGTTCGCCATGCCAGGGCGCTGGCAGATTGCTGTCGACTACGGCGCCAGCTCGCAGGTGCTCGAATTCATCGTTGGCGAGTATTGACGACGATGATGACGATCGGGCGGCGTAGACTCGTTGTTGGCGGCGGCGCGGCATTTGTCCTCGTTGCAGGCGCCGTCTCCTACATCGTCTGGGATCGTCTTGCTATCGCAAGTCAACGACGCGCGACCCTCGAGTTGGGAGCGGCTCTCTACCAATCGACCTGTGCGACCTGCCACGGGGCGCGGCTAGAAGGCCAACCCGATTGGCAACGACGACGAGCCGACGGACGGTTGCCCGCACCGCCCCATGACGAGAGCGGGCATACCTGGCACCACTCCAACGAGATCCTATTCAATCTCACGAAGTTTGGGCCCCAGAACTATACGTCAGCGGACTACCAATCCGACATGCCGGGTTTTGCCGGTGTCCTCAGCGACGAGGAGATCGTCGCGGTCCTTGAGTACATCAAGAGCACCTGGAGCGAAGAAACACGTCGCCGCCAAGCGAGTCGCAAATGACTGAAACCGATGCACGGAGGTTTGATTGTCGGTGATTGGAAATGCCCTCATTCGGTACGCACGCTGGCGCCACGCCCTCATAGTCGTTCTCGCGCTGCTGCTTGTTTATTTGTTCGGCGTGGTCCACGGCCAGTGGAGCGATATGCACCGATGGAACCGGGCGACGGCCGATGCATCGTTCGTGTTGCTGACCATCACGATGGCACTCGGGCCCATGGCGCAGCTTTGGCCGCGCCTGCGCCTCCTTATCCCTTTCCGTCGCGAGCTTGGTATCTACGCGGTTATGCTGGCGGCAATCCATACCGCGATTATTCTCGGCGGCTGGATCGTCTGGGACTTCGCGCGTCTGTTCGGGTTCGAGTTTCATCCGGGCCTCGGCCGCTACGTCATGGTTCAGCACGGCTTCGGACTGGCCAACGCGGTCGGCGTCCTGGCGCTCGTCTATGGGCTGACGCTTGCGCTGACGTCGTCCGATCGTCTCGTCCGCTTATTGGGTGGGCCTGTGTGGAAGTTCGTGCAGCGCGCAGCCTACGTATTGTGGGCGCTCGTGGTCGTCCACACCGGATACTTTCTTTTCCTTCAGTTTCTCGACTATCACCGCCAGACGCCGGCGCCGAACCCGCTTCAACCCTGGTATCTCGTGTTGATCGGGCTGGTCCTGGTCCTCCGCATCTCGGCGTCTGTGCATCTGTGGATCTCGGCGCGCAAACAAGCCGTGCGACGACAAGCCTCGCTGGCCTGACATGACCAAGAGTTCAAGCTCGTGCCAACCCCATTTTGCGAGGACTTCGAGCCTAGGCCGTCGAGCTTCGTCTGGGCTGTCAACAAGTCTCCCTATTTCGGTCCTACCGTCACGTCGTAATACTGAAAGACCTTGTGGCAATCGATCAGAGGCAAAACCGGCAATACGAGGATTTGCCGATCGTGATTGATCAGATGGTGGCGTGGCTAGGAAGAGCGCTCTTTTGTCTGGTGCTGGGTTTCAGCGTAGCGCCAGCGGCTGATCTCGCCATCGCGTATTCTGAGTTACCCGGCCACAAGGCGGAAGTGCTCGCCAGCCACGGCACCGATCGACCCGCCGACGAGCCCTCCGGAAGTGGCGGACGTAGCTGCCAAGGACCTGGCTCTTGCTGGGCCCTCCCGCGCGTGCTGCCCTATGTCTTCCCATTGCGACCGCCGGAAAGCGTCGTCGCCAACTTCTCCAGCACAATGCTGCCTGAGTGGATTTTGCCCCCTCTCGATCGACCGCCTCGAAGCGCTGTGTGAACACGCACCATAAGCCGCTTTGATACTGTCATTTATCGGGAGCATCCGATGGTCGATATTTATCGTCGTCATTCCAAACGCATTTCAAATGCCCTCCTCAACCGCAGGATATTTCTGCTGGGGGCAGCGTCCTTCCTGGCGGGCTGTGCCACAGCTAACGCCCAAACCGGTTCCACGCGCGCGCCTCGCCAGTGGCCGTTCGACCCGCAGTTTGCCGCCATGTATGCGGGTATTCACGACGAACCATTCCAGATCCCGCCTGTGGACGTCCGAACGATCGATCCGCAGCTTTTCCGCCAGAGCGTCTCCTACTCAGGAGAGGAGCGGGCAGGCACAGTGGTGGTTGATCCCCACGCCAAGTTTCTCTACCTGGTCATGGAGAACGGCCAAGCCCTGCGCTATGGCGTCGGTGTCGGCCGCGATGGCTTCGAATGGTCGGGCCAAGGCGTCATACAGTACAAGCGCGTCTGGCCGCGCTGGACGCCGCCGGATGACATGGTCGCGCGCCAGCCCGAGCTGGAGCCATATAGCATCGCCAACGGCGGCATGCCGCCCGGACTCACCAACCCACTCGGCGCGCGGGCCCTCTACATCTTCCAGAACGGACGCGACACACTGTACCGCCTACATGGCACGAATGAACCGTTGAGCATTGGCAAGGCCGTCTCCAGCGGGTGTATCAGGCTGTTCAATCAGGACGTGATCGACCTCTACAATCGCGTGCCCGACGGCACCCCGATCGTTGTCCGTGTAGCGCCTGGCGGCGACCCGTCGCCGCCGGTTGAACATTAGGCGCCTTGGCTCACCTCGTGGTCCATGCTCCGATCGATGAGCGACTGTTACACGGCGGGTTTGACGAACGTCAGGGATGACCTTGCTGTCAGGACTATCCTGACAAGCGAGCATTCTAGAAATGCGCCGCAAGTTGTGCTGTTCGTTTTGTGGCAAGTCGGAACGCGAGGTCGCCAAGCTGGCCGCCGGACGTGGAGGCATCCACATTTGCGATGGCTGTGTGGAAGCCTGCCGGCTTTTCATGTCCGGTTCCGTCGGAGTCTCGCGCCAGACAGCTTGGGAACGCTTTGGAGCGTAATAGCGCAGCGCTTCGCCGGTCTTCGCCTGACACATCATCAGTTCGTAGAAGCGCTTGACCTTGCCACGCTGGAACCCGGTATCGAAGAAGCGGCGGAGGTCGAGCGACGGTCTTCGTGCCCCCCCGCTTTATGGAATTCAATGAAGCGGGGCGCTGGGAAACAGATGATGAGGGATGTAGGCCATGATGGCACATACCTTTCCTGGGATACGCAGGGCTGCAATCGCGGTTGGTGTCGGCATTCTGTCTTTCGGTGTGCTCGGCACCGTCGCTGCTCTGTGGCCGAATCCGCTATTCATAAGGATGACGCCTGCCGGTGGGTGGGAAATCGCTCTGCTTAGCCTGCAGTCCGTTCTCCTCGGGCTATATGCCGCCATCTGGCGGCCGACCTGTTCAATCCGGACCGCGGGCGCCGGGGGCCTACTCAACTTTCTCGGCATCGCATGTCCGGTCTGCAACAAGATACTGCTGCTCTTGTTCGGCGCGAACGCCCTGATGACATACTATGAGCCGCTGCGCTTGTATCTTGCCGTCCTAGGCGTGCTTCTCACTGCCTTTGTTCTGGCTCGCGAGTGGATGTTGCGTTCTTCCGAGCGCTCGAAAGATGCGGCCCTGGGTGGCGCAGTAGTTGAGGGGCGATGATCCAGTCAGAAGCCATTTTCGAAGGAGGGGGCCAGCACCACTAAAGGTGACGCGGACTCCGTATGACTGAGATGCCTGTTCAATGGGCTTGGCTCGACCTTTGGCCCTTTGCGCTTTTGATCATCGGCGCGATGTCCTGGGCCCTCTATCATTTTCTCGCGCCATCAAGTTGGCGCGAATGGACGAGCGCCGGAGTCGTCCAAGCCTTCATCATAGCGCTCTATGCCGAGATGTATGGATTTCCGCTGACCCTATACCTCCTGAGCGGGTTTCTGCCTTTCCAGTTTCCCCCAACTCCCGCAAACGGTCATCTATGGTCGGCCCTACTCGGCGCGGGAGAGGCGGGCGCCGTTGTCGAGGCAGTCGTTGGCTACACGGTCCTTGCTCTGGGCGCCCTCCTTGTTGTGAAAGGCTGGGTTCGCATCTACTTCGCGGAACAACGTCCTGTAGAGACGGGCGTCTATGCGGTCATCCGCCATCCCCAATACGTCGGCATTTTTCTCATCATTCTCGGCGAATTGATAAACTGGCCGACAATCGTCACGGTCTTCCTCGCCCCCGTAATCCTCCTCCTGTACCTGAACCTCGCGAGACGTGAGGAGCGAGCGCTCGTTGCCGAATTTGGAGTGGCCTATCGCGACTATCAGGCACGCGTACCAATGCTCGTGCCCAATTTATACGATCTCGCGCTGCGGCTGGTTCTGCCTCGTTGATCGCCGCCGACCTGCTCGCAACGTTGGGCTCTCGAGTGCCAAACGCGGCGGGAGCGACGCCGTTTATGGGCACCTGTTCCCAAGGAGCACCACGCTTCAGAGCTCATATTCGGCCCGGCAGCATGCATCCGCCTCCAACGGGTCGCATTCCGTTACCGGGCATATGAGGCGTCTGCGACATCTCCATCACCCGACCCGATTCTCGCGAGAACGCGCTGCCACACGCGAAATCTCTAGCGTCATTGGGAATTGAACGGTGAGGCAACAGCGTCCAATGACGATTTCTGAACAAAAAAGCTGGTTCGGCGCCAAGAGCAGCCTTTGCTCGCCGCTGCTGCGATCCTACTTGGATTCGCAGTTATCGCTGTTTCGATAAGGCTCGGGGGCGCAAGAAGCATTCCGATCGGCGCAGTGTCCCACCTCCACGGCATCGCTGTCGATGCCATTGATTCATCGCAGCTCCTATTGGCGACGCACAGCGGGCTCTATCGCGCATCATCGGACGGCATTGCGAGACGCGTGTCCAGCGACGCCAATGACTACATGGGTTTCACCCCACACCCGGCTGACACCAGCTTATTCTATGCAAGCGGCCACCCGGCGACGGGCGGTAACCTAGGCGTGATTTCGTCGACCGCTGGAGGTCAGCGCTGGACTGAGTTATCTTCAGGCGCATTCGGCCCAGTCGACTTTCATGCGATTACCGTCAGCCAAGCGGATCCAACTGTCCTCTACGGCGCTTTCGGGGGAATCCAGATCAGTCGCGATGGGGGTAGAACTTGGTCCATCGCCGGACTAGCACCTGCCGAGATCGTCGATCTCGCTGCCTCCTCAGAAAACTCCGACATCATCTATGCCGCAACAAAGCGCGGCTTGATGATCAGTCGCGACGCCGGAAAGATTTGGGAAATGGCTTTGCAGCAAACGCAGCCTGCCACGATGGTCGAAACGATGCCGGATGGGACCATCTATGCATTTCTCATCGGATCGGGCCTCATCAAGCTGCCTCGTTTTGAGCCGTCTTGGAGACCGGTCAACGAAGCATTCGGCGATCAGCTCATCTTGCATCTTGCCGCTGATCCGACCGATCCGCTGCGACTGTTCGCGGTCACCGACGCAGGCCGAATACTGAGCAGCACCGACGGAGGGAAGACCTGGCCACCCTTCAGCTGACCGAAATTCTCGTCCGACAACAGTGTCGACGTTTCGCGCGGTATCCGATCTGCCTCGTCGCAGCGGGCTACGATAAGCACGCGCCGATTCATTCCTCGCGGCATTCCGAATCGCTGCGATAGACTCTCTGGCGAAAATGCCAGCAAGTTCCGTTCGGTGTTCCGGCTCCGAACGGACCGAGAGCGCGGCAATCGCGACAACCGAAAGCACTCGTCAGAACGAGCGTTAGGATCGGGTGCCGGAACCAGGGACCAGTGCAGGTTCCAACCGCTGTCCGTACCAGGCAAAATGGACAGCGGCAGACCGTCCGCGCAAGCTTTGTCTTCTCTGCGATGCGCGCCCTTATCGCGGCCAGTCAACGGCCATGCTCTGCCGTTTGGCCGAACGCTCTTGGGGAACGCGCCCAGCGGGTACGCTACGTTGCATCTCGCTTTCGCGCCGCGGCAGCGATTGCGACGATGCCCAGAGCCAGCGAGATCACCGCATTCCATCCTGCAAACGACAGTCCCCAGCCGGCAGGGAAGCGCCAGCTCGCCTCGGTGCATGAGACGATGCGAACGCTCTCGAGTTGCTCAAGCAGATTGTCCGCAGTCATCGGCATGGCGCCGCCGACCGCGCAGTCGTTTGGGCCGGCCCACCATTTCCACTCGACGCCGGCATGATGGATACCGAGATATGCGCCATAGAGAAACACAAGGCCTGCCATCGCCAGCGTTCCGCGTACCAACCACGCGGGACGGTCTATCCATGCGGAGACCAGCGACACGAGAACCAGGGGCAAGGCGACATAATAGGGAATGCGCTGCTCGAGGCAGAGAGCGCATGGTACGAAGCCGCCGATGATTTGGAACCCCCAGGCGGACAGAATGGTGGCGAGGCCGACCAGAAAGACGAAGCTAGCGGCCAGAGTTTCGGTGCGGCGGAAAGTGGGTTCGAGCGCAAGCATAGCAAATCCATAGAAAGAGCAACGACGAAGCCCTCCAAACGAAAGCACCTTAGGCCCTGAAAGAGGTCAGGATGGTTTCTTGGTGAGGGCGCGGATCAGGCCTATAGAGGCCGCTAGTACTTGAATGTCGCCGTTCGGCGACTCGCACTAGCTCATGTCGCTCTCGGTGGTCGCAGCAAACCAAAGCGCATCCGCTGTGCGAGCAAATCGCTCGCCGGCTCAGAAAATATGATCCGTGGCGGTTCCTCGAAAATGTGCGAGGCTGGCGCCCCGAATACGCTGACCAGACAAGATGCCGTCCCACATGTCTGCGAACAGCAGGAGTTTATCCCACTGCGATCGCATTCCGCGGCGCTAGAGAAAACCTGTACGACTTGGTCGCTAACGAACAGTCGATCAAGATAGGTTGTCGTTTCCGCAGTTGACCGGCGCTCTGCCCGATCAGCCGACACTGCCACTCCGCTTAGAGCGATCAGAACCGCCGAGAACACAATACTTCCGACCAGACGGACAATAGCGAACATCGCACTTCTCAAATTACTAGCATCGTTCGAGCCTGATGGGGTCACAGGGCAACCCGAGTTGCTGCCTGCAATCCGGAGGGCGACGGGCGACCGCCCTGGTGCGACGGCACGAGACACCCTAACGGCCGATCTCCTCGATGGCGACCCTGTTCCAACGCAGGATAGAGGGGCCGACGACCCAACCAACTAGGAGAAACGCTGCACCGCCCGCTATGTGACCCAGTATGGTTAGCGGAGCCGCATCGCCCGTGTTGAATAGCTGCAGTCCCAGATTGCCTATTCCGACGCTAGCCAAAGCCCCGACCGTCATCGTCATCCGAGGGTAGAGCGGCACCCCACGCCGTAGCATCGAGACAAGCGCTATTGCAGGCGGAACACCCAGCAGTCCAGAGAGAGGCAAACAGACCCAAGCGCCATACCCTCCCTGTCCTGGGTCCACCGCTACCGGAAACGACCAAACGATCAGCAACCACGCCAACAGCGCGGAGAACGGCAAAGCAATCAGTCTATGATCGCGGCCCGGTATGGTGCTAGCCAACGCTGCGATTGCCCCGAGGCCGGCTACAATCAAAGTCGCGACTTGTTGGATAGCGTAGCCGCCCTCAAGTGACAGTCGGACAGAACCTCCGGCCAGACTGAAACCCAAGGTTACGGCTGCAGCATAAGCCAGCGACAATGCGAACCAGTGCGAGGCGCGCACAACCGGCGGCCGCAATGATCTCGTAGGGGTCAGGCGAGCTACCAATTGCTGAATTAGATCCTCGGTACGCATGCCGATCCCTGACGACACTTAGGCTTCTGCTGATAGCACGATTAGCCCACCCGAGTACCGACAACTATCCTCCCGTTGCAGTCACTGACCACCCCGATCAGAAGACCTTCAACGTGATCGCTGCCAACACGATGTAACGTACACCCTTGGCAATCGTTACGAGCAGCACGAAACTCCAAAATGGCTCTCGCAACACACCGGCTGCCACGGTTATGGCATCGCCACCGAGCGGCGCCCAGCTCAGCAATAGACTCCAGCGCCCCCACCGACGATACCAGTTTTTTGCGCGTTCAAGCGCTCGCTCACTGACCGGGAACCAACGTCGGTCACGATAGTGCTCGATCCAGCCGCCTAGAAGCCAATTCGTCACCGAGCCCAGCACGTTGCCAGTCGTTGCAACGATCACCAGCGTAACCGGCGATTGCTCGGCCAGAACCAATAGCCCGACCAGGGCGGCTTCCGATTGGGCGGGAAGGATCGTTGCCGCGAGAAAGGCGACCGCGAACAACCCGAAGAGCGAGAACGAATCTTCCACAACCCGTCAGTCGTGAGCCGGCCGGACGGCGTGCATGTAATCCTCATTCGCCGTCGGATGCCGCGCAGACAATGCCCGACATGATGCAACAATGAGCGATCCGCGATCCGAACCGGATTGAGAGATGGCGCACCCGCCGCGATTCGAACGCGGGACCTCCACCTTCGGAGGGTGGCGCTCTATCCAGCTGAGCTACGGGTGCATCCTGCTTACGCGGTGCTTACGCGGGATTTCCGCGCTTGTGAAGGGCTGGATACCCTTTGCGTAAGTCCTTGACTTGATAAGTCCTTTTTCTCTCTTCCAACGACCCAGCAGACTTGACAACTGCCTTCGGAGGGCAGCGCTCTATCCAGCTGAGCTACGGGTGCGGCGCGGCGGCACTTTAGGCGAAAGGCCCGCCCAAGTCCACGGCGGGCAGGCTGTTTTGAGGATGGGCCGGTCGGGCGGATTGGCCCCTTCAGCCGTCCCGGCGGCTGCCGTCTTGCAGCACCGTTTGCACCGACTGGAAGCCCTCGAACTTGGGTGGACCCTGATAGATGCCTTCGCGGCCCTTGCCGGCGTTGGCGTGGGCCAGGCGGAACGCCTCGGACTTGGTCCAGCCGACGAAGGCGTCCATGTCCTGCCAGATCGTGTGCGACAGATAGACCGTATGGTCCTCGGCCTCGGGGCCGCGCAGCAGGTGGAATTCGACGAAGCCGGGCACGCTGTGCAGATGGCTGTCGCGCTCCTTCCAAATCAGCTCGAACGCGGCCTCCTGGCCTTTGACGATGCGAAAACGGTTCATGGCGATATACATGGGGGCCTCCTGACTGGGGCGTCGAGACTAGCAGAATTGCCCGTCCGGCGCAGGGCTTGCCAGCGCCCGCAGGGGGGGCTATCTCACCGCTCTATCCGCCGTCTCCCGCCCCGCCTTTTCCGGAGTTTTCCATGGCCGACGCGCAAGCCTTGCCGCCCTTCCTCTGGCTCACCGAGAAGGACGTCACCTCGCTGATCAACCTCTCCGGCGTCGTCGCTGCGCTGGAACGCGCGCTGCTGCTCGAGGCCGAGGGCAAGGCGGCCAACATGTACAAGGCGCAGACCGTGTGGGACCAGGGCTCGGTCAATGTCACCGGCGCGCAATTCGTCTCGGAAGGCTTCGTCGGCGGCAAGATGTGGTGCAACGTCGGCGGCTCGTCGGAGCCTTTGACGATCCTGCATGACGCGACCAACGGCAAAGTGAAAGCGATTTTCGAATCGATCGCGCTCGGCCAGATGCGCACCGCCGCGCTCGCCTCGGTGGCGACGAAATATCTCGCCGCAGAGGGCGCCGACGACATGGCGATTGTCGGCACCGGCAAGCAGTCGATCACCCAGGTCGCCGCCGTCCATGTCGTGCGGCCCTTGAAGCGCCTGCGCGTCTATTCGCCGACGGCGGCCAACCGCGCCGCCTTCGTTGATCTGGTGAAAAAGCAATTCCCCTTCGAGGTGGTGAACGCCGGCTCGTTGGAAGACTGCGTCAAGGACGCGCCGATCGTCGCCACCTTCACCCGCGCCCGCGAGCCCTTTTTGCCGGCGGAGATGCTGGCCAAGGGCGTGCATGTCACGGCGGGCGGCGCGATCATCCCGGCCTATGCCGAGATTTTTCCCGACGTGGTCGGCCGCGCGTCGATGATCGTCGTCGACAATATCCAACAGTGCCAAGAGAACGCCCGCGAATTGAACGACGCCTTCGCCGCCGGAATCGGCGCCGGTTGGGGCGCGGTCCAGCAGCTTTCGGCGGTCGTCAAAGCGGCGAACGGCAAGGTCGCGCGCCCGGCGGGCGCCGACATGACGCTTTATAAATTCATGGGCCTCGGCCTCGGCGATGTCGCCGCCGCGATGGAGATTTATAAGCGCGCCGTGGCCAAGGGCGCCGGTATCCCGCGCGACCATGCCGTGCGGTTCTTGCCGGATTTAAGCTGAGACAACAATCACGGCCCGAGGCGCAGCGCCTGCACGGCGGTGTCGATCTTCTTGCGCTCGCCCTGAAAATAATCGCCGAAGCGTTCGTCGGGCAGGAACTGGCCGGTCCAGCCATATTGCTTGAGGCTGGCTTGCCATTGCGGCGTTTTGACCATTTGCGCCATGAGCTGGCCGAGCGCGCGCTGATGGGCGCGGCCGACATCGGGCGGCGCGATCAGGCCGCGCCAATTCATCAAACTGAGATTGATGCCGGCTTGCGCCAGGGTTGGCGCGTTGACATTGGCGGCGCGCACCCGGCCGCTGACGGCAAGGGCGCGCAAGCGACCGTCACGTAGGGGAATCAAAAATTCGCTGACGCCGCCGACCGCGGCGGTCGCCTGGCCGCGCAACAGCGTCACCAGCGCGTCGCCGCCGCCGGCATGGGGCAGATAGGGCATCAAAGCGGGGGAGACGCTGATCTGCGTGCCGATCAAGCCGATCAGGATATGGTCGATGCCGCCCGACGCGCCGCCGGCGAAGGCCACGGCGGCAGGTGTCGCGCGCACGGCGGCGAGAAGCTCGATCAAGGTTTTATAACGCGAGGCCGCCGGCACGACGATCACTTCCGGCTCTTCGGCGAGCAAGGCGATGGGCGTGATGGCGTCGAGCAGCTTGCCGGCGCGCGCCGCCGACGCGGCGCCGAGCATGACGAAGCCGGTGGTCATGACGATGGCCTCGTCGGCGCGCCATTCGTTGTGCAGCTTGTCGAGCGCCAGCATGCCGCCGCGCCCGGGCTCGTAAGTGATGGTCACGTTGGACACCAATTTCGCGCCGGTGAGGGCGGCCTGCATGGCGCGCG
The DNA here is from genome assembly GCA_964628235.1 of uncultured Rhizobium sp. Classification (GTDB taxonomy): domain Bacteria; phylum Pseudomonadota; class Alphaproteobacteria; order SMXQ01; family SMXQ01; genus CAMAVH01. The sequence goes on from CAZVLU010000023.1 coordinate 16,264, forward strand.
CCGTCAGGTCATAACCGCCGCCGGGTGCCGCCGGCACGACGATCTCGAGATCGGCGATGGCGGCTTTGGCGGGTGACCCTGTCAGGGTTGCGATGCTGGCGAGGCATATAAACGCGGCGATGCAACGGTGGCCAAAGCGCATGGCATGTCCCCCCGAAAAGCCCGCCCGCGACGGGCCGGCGCTTACGCTGAACCTGGTCGCGACGCAAGCTTACGGCGGTCGGGGAAGCCTGTCAGCGCCTTAAACGGTCAGCGTTTTTACCCTATCGCGCCTTGGGGTCATTTGACGATGACCGGCTCGCCGTAAAACCGTCTCTTGGAAAAGGCGGAGACGCCGAAGGCGACTTCCAGCATCAGCCGCGCCGCGCCGCGCGGCGAGGTGCCCATGTGGAATCCGAACGGATCTTCGGCGAAGCCGAAACCGCTCTCGCCGGTGACCACTTGCAGATTATGCGCGCCATAAGCCGTGATCACTTCGGCGGCGGGGTGGCCGACCAGCAGGGTCATCTGGTGGCGCCAAGCGCGTTCGCGATGGCTGCCGCGGACGAAAACATGCGGCCCGGCCTCCTGATCGACGGCTGTGAGATAGAAGAAAAACTTCAGCGTCTGCCAATCGTCGAGATCGAAATGAAAGCGGTCTTGCGACGCGAGATGCAGGTCTGCTTCGCGCGCTTTTGTCGGGAAGCTCCACCACAGCCGGGTGGCGGCAAACTGCGCTTGCGGGCCGAGATAAGCGTTCGCCACCGCCTGCAGCGCTGGATCGCGCCGGATTCGCGTTACGGCCTCGCAGCGCTCGATGCTGTCGAAATAATGCCCCGTGAGGAGAGGCCGCGCAAAGCGCATCTCTGCCGTGGCATGGTCGTCGGGATAGAAGGGCAGCGTGCGGTCGAAATTGCCGAAGCAGGGCGTGCGCCGGGTGAAGTCATGGACCTCATCGACGATGGTTTTCGGCAGCACGAAATTCGGCGCGAGGCCGTCGGCCTCCAGCCGCTGGAGCGCCTCCGCGAGATCGATGCCTTGAAAAAGCGTATCGCCGAGAACGGCAAGGCGCGACGGCGGATGCCGCCGCTGGTATGCCCGGCGGATCGGTATGAAGCGGCCGAAAGCGAACATCAGAAGCCAGGACGGATTCTCGACCGCGTCGGCCAGATAGGTCGGCAACCGCGCCGCGATGCGGCGATAGCGGCCGAACCGCTCAGCCTTCGGCACCACCTGGTTCGCCGGCAGAAGCGGAATGCCGAGCGGCGCGATGCTGCTGTGCGCTCGCGGCAATCCCGGCAGAGCGCCGTCGCTTTGCATGATGATATCGCTGCTCAGCGCGATGTTGCCCGGCAGAACGATGCTGTTGGATGGCGGGAGTTGAATTCCCGTCGGTGTCGCCGGCTCTTTGCCCATGGCCAAGCTCTTGATTTATGCGGTCGATGTTTCGGCGGCCGCGGCACCACCGCCTTTCAGCTTTTAACGAATAGCCCCCGTTGAAGAACATGCCTGCGCCGCAGTCGCGCGGGCGCTTAGTCCGGCCTCATGTCGCGCCGAGCGTGGAGCGCGCGGCGCCATGAGGCTTCGCAGTATCGTCATCTCGCCATCGTTGCGCGCAGCTTTGCCCCATCTGCGCGCGCGCAAAATCTATCCGTGGTTTTCTCACGCGGCCTGTAGAAATTTCGCAGAGGCCGGCGAGCAGAATCGAACAAAATGAAGGGCTTAAAGAAATAGCCCGAGCGGTCCAGCTGAATATGTCCAACTTGCTATAAGTGCGGCGAAAAGTGGTTCGCGCATAAACGACAATGGGCGCATCCAGCGGATGCGCCCATATCTCGGTCGTGCAAAAAAACCGCGCGGCTAAGCGGCGGGCTTTTTGCGCCGCGCCAGTTTCCAAATCGTCGGGCCGATCAGCACGACCAGCGAAAGCGCCAGCAAACCGGCCGAAATCGGCGCTTGCAGGAAGACGACGAAATCGCCTTGGCTGATCGAGAGGGCGCGGCGCATCTGCTGTTCGCAGAGCGGGCCGAGGATCAGGCCGATCACCGCCGGCGCCACCGGAATGTCGAAGCGGCGCATCAGGAAACCGACGATGCCGACGATATAGAGCGTCATCAGATCGACGACAGAATTGTTCAGGCTATAGGTGCCGAGCGTGGCGAACACCAAGATGCCGCCATAGAGATAGGGCCTGGGAATCTGCAGCAACTTCACCCACAGGCCGACGAGCGGCAGGTTCAGCACCAGCAGCATGACGTTGCCGATATAGAGGCTGGCGATCAGGCCCCATACCAGGTCGGGCGAATTGTCGAACAGTAGCGGGCCGGGCTGCAGGCCATATTGCTGGAACGCGGCGAGCATGATGGCGGCGGTCGCCGAGGTCGGCAGGCCGAGCGTGAGCAGCGGCACGAGGACGCCGGCAGCAGCCGAGTTGTTGGCGGCCTCGGGGCCGGCGACGCCTTCGATGGCGCCCTTGCCGAACTCCTCCGGATGTTTGGTCAGGCGCTTTTCGATGGCGTAGGACATGAACGTCGGAATCTCGCCGCCGCCCGACGGCATGGCGCCGAACGGGAAGCCGAGCGCGGTGCCGCGCAGCCAGGGCTTCCACGAGCGCGACCAGTCCTGCCGGGTCATCCAGGTGCCGCCCTTGAGGCTGTTGATCGTCTCGGGCCCAGTCTTGCGCGTCGCGACATAGAAGGTCTCGCCGACGGCGAACAGGCCGATCACGACGATGACGACATCGATGCCGTCGAGCATCTGCGGCACGCCCATGGCGAAGCGCGCTTGGCCGGTCTGGCTGTCGATGCCGATGAGGCCGAGCGCCACGCCGAACAGCAAGCTGGCGAGGCCGCGCGGCAGCGAATTGCCGAGCACGGCGGAGACGGTGGTGAAGCTCAGCACCATCAGCGCGAAATATTCGGCCGGGCCGAAGCGCAGCGCGAAGTCCGCCACGGCGGGGGCGAGGAAGGTGATCAGGATGGTGCCGATGGTGCCGGCGATGAAGGAGCCGATGGCGGCAGTGGCGAGCGCCGGGCCGCCACGGCCCTTCTTGGCCATCAGGTTGCCTTCGATCGAGGTGATGATCGACGCGCTCTCGCCCGGCGTGTTGAGCAGGATCGATGTCGTCGAGCCGCCGTACATGCCGCCGTAATAAATGCCGGCGAACATGATGAAGGCGCTGGTCGGATCGAGATTGAACGTGATCGGCAGCAAGAGCGCCACAGTGAGCGCCGGGCCGATGCCGGGCAACACGCCGACCGCCGTGCCGAGCGTGACGCCGAGCAGCGCCCAGCCGAGATTCTGCAGCGTGAGGGCGACGGCGAAGCCGTGCAGCAGCGCATCCACGGTGGTCATCAGATCACGCCTTCCAAGATGCCGCCGGGCAAGCCGACGTCGAGGCCGTAGCTAAAGCCGAAGTAGGTGACGACGCAGAGAATGACGCCGATCAGCAGCGTCACCAGCCAGTTGCGCGCGCCGAAGCCGTAGGCGGTGCAGACGAACAGCGCGATCGAGGCGATGATGAAGCCGGCGCGTTCGATCAGCAGAAAATCGAGAATGAGGCCGACGCTGATCCAGGCGAAGGGCACCCAGGTGAAGGCCGGCGCGTCGGCTTGCGCGCCCTCGCCGACCCATTGGCCCGACAGCGCCTCGCGCAGCAGGAAGCCGCCGATGACGATGAGCGCGATCGAGATGCCCCAGGGAAAGTCGGCAGGGCCGACGCGCGAATAGCCGCTGGTCGCCACCGGAATGGCCAGCGTGCCGATGACATAGAAGATGCCGAGGGCGATGACGGCGAGGGAGAGCAGGATTTCGCCGCGCAGGAAACGGGAGCGTGCGGAACGGGGGAGCATGGGACTGGGGACCATGAGACTGTCGATCGCAGTTGGATGAACGGCGAAGGGGACCGGCGTCTGACCGGTCCCCTCTCGTCAGGTGCGGCGCTCGCTTACTTCACCAGGCCGATGGTCTTGAGGATGTCGGTGATGCGCGCGTCCTCCGCCTTCAGATAGGTGGCGAACTGATCGCCCGGCAAGTAGAGATCGACCCAATCGTTCTTCTCGAGGATCGCTTTCCACTGCGGGCTCTTCACCATGCGATCGACGACGCCGACCAGCTCGGCGGTCTGCGCCGCGCTCAGGCCCGGCGGGGCGACGACCGAACGCCAGTTGGCCAGTTCGATGTTGATGCCGCTCTCCATTAGCGTCGGCACGTCGGGCAGGGCGGCGATGCGCTTGTCGCCCGAGACGGCAAGGGCGCGCAGACGATTCGCTTTGATCGGGCCGGCGAATTCGCCGTAGCCGCTGATGCCGGCGGCGACATGGTTGCCCATGATCGCGGCGAGCGCTTCGCCGCCGCCCGAGAAGGGCACGTAGTTGATCTTCGACGGATCGGCGCCGACGTCTTTGGCGATCAGGCCGGCAAGGATATGGTCGGTGCCGCCGGCCGAGCCGCCGGCGATGGCGACCGCGCCGGGGTTCGCCTTGATGCGGTCGGCGAGCTCTTTCATCGTCTTGATCGGCGAGGCGGCGGGCACGACGATCACTTCATATTCGCCGGTCAGGCGCGCGATCGGCGTGACTTGCTGCAAGGTGACGGCCGACTTGTTGGTCAGGATGGCGCCGACCATGACGAGGCCGTTGACCATGAGCTGGCTGCCGTCGCCCTTCATGTTGTTGACCAGCGAGGCGAGGCCGATGGTGCCGCCGGCGCCGGTGACGTTCGCCACTTGCACGTTCTTGACGATGCCGGCTTGGGTGATGGCCGACTGCATCTGGCGCGCGGTCGAGTCCCAACCGCCGCCGGGCGCGGCGGGCGCCATGATCTTCAATTGCTGGATGCTCTGGGCTTGCGCGTCATGGGCGAGAACGGGGCCGAGCGTCAGCGCGGCGGCGCCCAAGCCGAACAGCGCGGCGCGGCGAGTGAAGGAGAGGGACATGGGGAATCTCCGTGAGGATGCGCGGGGGAAAGGGAATAGCTGTCGAGAGTAGGTCCGTCTTATGACGACCGGCAAGTCTCAGCGTGGTAACCACCGCCCATGCTGCAACGCACAATAAGAGGATGTTTCCTCCAGCCGTATCACGGCAGCCGCGTCTGAAACGAGTTCCGTTTGTGGCCACCTAATATTCTCGACCGGACGGCAATGCGAGATGCAATGGCGGCAGCTAAGCGCATCCAACAAAGACTTCACTGCTATTTTTCGGATCAACAAAACCATAAGAAAAACTAGGTAATATATAAAGTTAGAGAACTCGTATAATATTGGCTTGATGAAATTCATGACCCCTCAAGACATCCTCAATGCGCTCGACGGCACAGCTTATATGGTGGACCGAGAGGGAATCATTATGGCGGTCGGCCGGCCCGCGTGGGAGGCTTTTGCCGAAGAAACAGCGGCCGATGTCGCAGATGGCGATGCCGTTGTCGGCAAATCGCTGTTCGCGATGTTTCGTGGCGACGCTGTCAAAGACGCTTATCGTCAATTGCATGACAGCGCATGGCGGCGGCAAAAGCGATTGATCTCATTCGAATACCGTTGCGACTCGCCCGCCGTCGAACGGCATATGCGAATGTCGATCAGCGCGGTCCAACAGGGCGGCGAAACGATCGCGGTGCTCTATCAATCTCAGACGCTTCACCAGCGTTCGCGCATTCCGATGATGATGTTCGCCGAGGAAAAGTGGCTGTCCGAGGGAATGACATACGACGACTCGCAAATTCTAAACATGTGCAGCTATTGCCATGATGTGACATGGCCGGTCGGCGCTCATGCGGAAAACAAGACATGGATTTCGCCCGACGAATATTATCGCCGGATTGGCCCGAACGACGTGGTGATCAGCCACGGCATCTGCCCGTCTTGCTTCGAACGCGTTGTGCGGTCTAACAGAGCGGCCTGACTGACGCGGAAGCGATCTGCGCGATAATCAAGGCTTCGGCGTAAGTTTTTGACGGCCTTCTTCGTCGGCGCCGGACGGCAGGGCGGCTTTGGGCGCGGCGATCCAGGCGAGGATGTCGTCCCACACCGCCTGGGCCTGTAAATCGCGCAGCAGCATGTGATAGCCGCGGCTGTAGATGGCGACACGATGCGCGCCGCTTTTGGGCAGGCGCGACATCATGGCGAGCGTCGGCTTTTCCGGCACCACTTCATCGCGTGCGCCGTACAGAATCAGGCTCGGCCCGGACAATTTCGGCGCGGCTTCGAACGCGTCGTCCATCAAATCGACGAGGCCGCGGATGCTGTCGATGCGGGTCGATTTGATGACCAGCGGGTCCGCCGACAATTTGCGCAGCATATCGATGTTGTCGGACGGCATGATGTCGAGGCCTTTGGCCGACAGCGCCATCCACGGCACCGTGTTGCTGGCGATCCACAACGCCCAGGTCTGATAGAACGGCATATGGCTGCGGTCCCATACGGCGGGCGCCACGAGGATGACGCCATCGACATCCGGCGCAGCGCCGCTCGTCATCGCCATCATGCTGATCGCGCCGCCCATGCTTTCGCCCATGAGATAGAGCGGCAGGCCTGGATGGCGCTTGCGCAGCAGCGCGGCCGTCGTGCGGACGTCGTCGACGTAGGTGTCGATGCCGGCCCAGCGGCCGGCGTCGGCGCCGCGACCGAAACCGCGCTGATCATAAGCGTAGGTCGCGACGCCGCGCGCCGCCCAATAGGGCCCCGGCATGTCGAAGGCGTTGGAATAATCATTGAAGCCGTGCAGCGCGAGGATGACGGCTTTGGCGTCCGGAGCCGGCCAGACGCGCAGCGGCAGACGTGTGCCATCCGCCGTCGTCACGAAGGGCTGATCGCCGGCGAGATCGAGCGCGGGCGACGTCACGGCTGGTCCTGCCGGAATGAAGCGCGGCGCGCAGGCAGCGCCAGCGAACAACATAGCGAGCAACGCGGCAAGTGCGAAACAGCGGGCAAGGACGGGCATCCTAGGATTAACGACAGCCATGGTAACGATCGGTCGGGCCATGCAATTCCCGCACCGTCGTTTATGTGGCCGCCGCGGCTTCGGCGAGCGTGGCGGCGCGCCGTCCGCCGGTCAGTTCGAGGAAGATGTCTTCCAGCCGGCTTTCCTCGGTGGTGACGTCGGCGATGACGATGCCGGCGGCGGCCAGCGCCGCGAAAATCTCGCCGATCTGCGTGCGGCTCGGCTGGTAGCGAAAGGCGATGCGGCGCGGCGGCAGCAGTTCGACGGCAAACTTGCTCAGCGCCGGCGGCACGCTGGCGATGTCGTCGGCCGCCGTCACGATCAGTTCCTTGCGGTCGAGGCGATGCAGCAGCGCGCTGGTCGTGTCGCAAGCGACGACTTCGCCGCGATCGATGATGGCGATCTGGTCGCACAGCTTCTCGGCTTCTTCGAGATAATGCGTCGTGAGCAGGATGGTGGTGCCCTGCTCGTTCATCGCTTTCATATAAGCCCACAAGCTTTGACGCAGCTCGACATCGACGCCGGCGGTCGGCTCGTCGAGCACCAGCACCGGCGGATTGTGCAGCATGGCCTTGCCGATCAGCAGGCGGCGGCGCATGCCGCCCGACAGCGTGCGGGCGTAGGCTTCGGCCTGTTCGGTGAGGCCGACGGCGCGCAGAATCTCGTCGGTGCGGCGCTCTTTCGTCGGCACGCCGTAAAAGCCCGATTGCAGGTTCAGCAGCGCGCGCGGCGTGAAGAACGGGTCGATGTTCAATTCCTGCGGCACCACGCCGATCGACAGGCGTGCGGCGCGCATGTCGCGCTGGATGTCGTGGCCCCAGATGCGGACGTCGCCGCTGGTTTTGTTCACCAGGCCGGCGAGAATGTTGATGGTCGTCGATTTGCCGGCGCCGTTGGGACCCAGGAGGCCGAAAAACGAGCCGCGCGGGATTTTCAGATCGATGCCGCGCAAGGCCGTCTTGGCCAGCGTGGTCTTGCCGGCGGCATAGATTTTGGTCAGGCCGGAAATCTCGACGGCGTACTCGGGGGCGTCGGGCGGGGAAATCGGGGACATGGGGGGGCCAAAAGAACGGATGCGCAGGGTTGAGGCGGGATGTCGCCCGGGGGTATGATGGACCGTCATTTTGGCCCCCTTGGCACAGTCCGTCAAACGGCGCGCCAATCATGCTATCAGGGGTCACCCATCCGTTCCCTTTATCGCCGCTTCGGAGATGTCATGGCTGCCTCCAATCCCTTCGCTCCGCCCGAAACCATCGCCACCGACGCCTTGTCGGTCGCCTGCGACGGCCCCGGCGGCGCGCTCGGCCATCCGCGCGTCTATCTCACCCTGGAAGGCAAGGGCGAGGTCGAATGCCCTTACTGCGACCGCAAATATGTCCTGAAGGCGGGCGCGAAACCGGCCGCGCATTGATGGCGAAGCAGCCTGAGGCGACCGGCACGCCGGGCACGCCGAACAAGCCGAACCATCTCTATCTGATCGACGGCTCGGGTTACATCTTCCGCGCCTATCACGGCCTACCGCCGATGACGCGGCGCGACGGCACGCCGGTCAATGCCGTCTTCGGCTTCTCGCAGATGCTGATGAAATTGATAGGCGATCTCGAGACGGACTATCTCGCCGTCATCTTCGACGCCGCGCGCAAGAACTACCGCAACGACATTTATGCCGACTACAAGGCGAACCGGCCGGAAGCGCCGGAAGACCTGGTGCCGCAGTTCGCGCTGATCCGCGAAGCGACGCGCGCCTTCAACGTGCCTTGCATCGAGATGGAAGGCTATGAGGCCGACGACCTGATCGCCACCTATGCCAAGGCCGCTGTCGCCAACGGCGACGAAGTGACGGTGGTGTCGTCAGATAAGGATTTGATGCAGCTCGTCTCCGACAAGGTGACGCTGCTCGATCCGATGAAGCAGAAGCGCATCGGCCATGCCGAGGTCCATGAGAAGTTCGGCGTGGCGCCCGAGAAAGTCCTAGATGTGTTGTCGCTGGCCGGCGATGCGGTCGACAACGTGCCGGGCGTCCCCGGCATCGGCTACAAGACCGCCGCCGAACTGATCAATACCTACGGCGATTTGGATACGCTGCTCGCCCGCGCCGGCGAGATTAAGCAGCCCAAGCGGCGCGAAAATCTCGTCAACAACGCCGACAAGGCGCGTATGTCGCGCGATCTTGTGCGCTTGGAAGAAAACGCGCCGGTCACCGAGGTCTATACCGACTTCGTCATCCGGCCGCCCGATCCGGCGACGCTGCTTGGCTTTCTCAAGGCGCAGGATTTCAACCGCTTGCTCGCCCGCGTCGGCAGCGATCTCGCGGCGCGCGGCTTGAAGGTCACCGATCTGGATCTCGGCGGGGCCGCCGCAGGCGACAAGCCTTTGCCGGACAGTTTCGCGCCGCCCAAAACATCGGTGGCGCGGCCGGGTAAAAGCGACATGGCGCCGGTGGCGCTCGGCGCGCAACAGGCGACCTTGTTGGCGAGCCTCAGCAAGCTACCCGATGCCAAGAGTTATGCTTGCGTGCAAGACGAAGCGGCGCTGAAAGATTGGATCGCGCGCTGCTACGAGGCTGGCGTCATCGCCGTCGATACCGAAACCGACTCGCTCGATCCGATGCAGGCCGCCTTGATCGGCGTCTCGCTCGCCGTGGCGCCCGGCGAGGCTTGCTATATTCCGCTCGGCCATGTCGATCCCGCCGCCGCGCAGGGCGCCTTCGATCTCGGCGCGGACCCGTCGCAAAGCCAGGGCCGGCCTAAGCAAATCGATCTCGCGGCGGCGCTCGCCTTGCTCAAGCCGCTGTTCGAAAGCGACGGCGTCCTCAAGGTCGGCCACAACATCAAATACGACCGCCAGGTGCTGTCGAATTACGGCGTGACCTTGAACAACGTCGACGACAGCATGGTGCTGTCCTATGTGCTCGAAGGCGGTTTGCACGGCCACGGCATGGACGAGCTGGCCGAGCTGCATTTCGGCCATAGCACGATCAAATATGCCGACGTCACCGGCAGCGGCCGCAAGCAAGTCACTTTCGACAGCGTGGCGTTGGAGCCGGCGACAGCCTATGCCGCCGAGGATGCCGACGTGACGTTGCGCCTGCAAACGCTGCTCAAGCCGCGCTTGGTTTCCGACCATATGACGACGGTCTATGAGACGCTGGAGCGCCCCTTGATCGGCGTGCTCGCCGACATGGAGCGGGCCGGCATCAAAGTCGATCGCGCCGTGCTGCATGGCCTTTCGGCGGATTTCGAGAAGCGCATGCATGTGCTTGAAACCGACATTCACAATCTGGCCGGGCGCGAATTCAACGTCGGCTCGCCCAAGCAGCTCGGCGAAGTGCTGTTCGACGAGATGAGCTTGCCGGGCGGCAAGAAGGGCAAGACCGGCGCTTACGCGACGGGCGCCGACGTGCTCGAGGAATTGGCCGCGCAAGGCCACGATCTGCCGGCGCGCGTGCTCGATTGGCGTCAGATCGCCAAGCTGAAAAGCACCTACAGCGATGCCTTGGCCGAACAGATTCATCCCAAGACCGGGCGCGTGCACACCAGCTACGGCATGACGGGCGCCGCCACCGGCCGCCTGTCGTCGAACGATCCGAACTTGCAGAACATCCCGGTGCGCACCGAAGAGGGCCGCAAGATCCGCCGCGCTTTCATCGCCGAGCCGGGTTGCAAGCTTTTGTCCGCCGACTATTCGCAGATCGAGCTGCGCTTGCTGGCCCATGTCGCCGGCATCGACACCTTGAAAAAAGCGTTCCGCGATGGGCTCGATATTCACGCCATGACGGCGTCGGAAATGTTCGGCGTCCCGGTCAAGGGCATGGACCCGATGATCCGCCGCAAGGCCAAGGCGATCAACTTCGGCATCATCTACGGCATCAGCGCCTTCGGCCTCGCCAATCAGCTCGGCATCCCGCAAGGCGAAGCTTCGACCTACATCAAGGCCTACTTCGAGCGCTATCCGGGCATCAAGGACTATATGGAGCGCACCAAGGAGATCGCGCGCAAGCAAGGCTTCGTCACGACGATCTTCGGCCGCAAAATCCACGTACCCTGGATCAACGACAAGATTCCGGCGCGCCGCAGCTTCGCCGAGCGCGCCGCCATCAACGCGCCGTTGCAGGGCGCTGCCGCCGACATCATCAAGCGCGCCATGATCCGCGTGCCGGACGCGCTCAGGGCCGCCGGCCTAAAGGCGACGATGCTGCTGCAAGTGCATGACGAATTGGTGTTCGAGCTACCTGAAAGCGAGGCGGAGAAAACCGCCAAGGTGGTGCGCGACGTGATGGAGCGCGCGACCTTGCCGGCGTTGCAGCTCGACGTGCCGCTGATCGTCGAGACCGGCGTCGGCGACGATTGGGCGGCGATCTACTAAGGCGGATTAGGCCTTTTCTTCTTTCCAGCGCGAGAAGCGCGCCGAGGCTACTGTGCCTCGGCTTCTTCTTTCCAGCGCGCGAAGCGCGACGGCGGCTCGACGAGCTTGCCATTGTCGTCGAGGAACAGTTCTTCCTTGCGCACGCCATTGGCGATTTCGGCCTCTTCAGCCGCGCGTTTTTCGCGATAGCTGGTCAATTGCGCGTTGTAGGCTTCGCGCGCCAGCCGTTGGCGTTCGCGCTCGCGGCGCAGGCGGATGGTGAAGACGATGCCGCCGACGATGCCAAGCAGCGCGAGCGGCGGCAACAGCACGATCAGGACTTGGTTGAACAGGCTGCGGTCGCGCCCGATCATCAGCTTGCTCGTGCAATCGTACTTCGCTTGCGAGGTCCGCAATTCGTTGCAGGCCGCGAGCTGACGCTGATAGGGCATATAGGCATTGGCGCCGCCGAGCGGGACGTAAGCGTCGCGCGAAACGGCGACATGCCAGGTGGCGCCGATCAGCCAGCCGCCGCAAACGACGGCCAGCAGCCAGCGCGCGATATGGCGGCGCTCGAACGTGATGAGCTGTTGCATCAATCACCTCTTCGCTGAAGAGGCTCCCCGGCGGCTTTGTGGACGCTGCAGCCTAGCCGCCGATTGGTTAAGGAATCGTAGCGGCTTTTTGCCGCTATCAGGCGGCGGCCAGCGAGCGGGGCTGGGCGGGCTGCGGCAAGGCGCGGCCGAGCAGATGGCCGGCGATGGCGGCAAGCACGGCCCAAAAAGCGGCTTGGGCGATCAGCGAGGCGACGGCGAAGCGCGCCGCCAATTCGGCCGGCACATTGCCGGCTTCGGCGGCATGTTCCGGCGCGCCGATCAGGTGGGGCAAGGCGAGCAGGGCGATGCCGGCCAGCGGCGCGGCGATCTTGAGCGCGGCGTGGCGGGCCGGGGCGAAGACGATCAGGCCGAGGCCGGCAATGGTGGCCGTCGCCGTGGCGATCCACCACATCTGGCGGGCGGCGAGATCGGCGGCGGCCATGCCGGGCAAATCGGGCGGCAGGCCCATGGCCGGGGCGAGCGCGAAGGCGGCGAAGCCGCCGAGGCCCCAGAGCAGGCCGCGCTGCCAATCGAGCTTGCGGCCGGCGAAGACCATCAGGGCGACGAGGATGGCGCCGTAGCCGACGCCGGCGACGATGTTGGCGAGCAGCGTGAAGAGGTTGCGCTCGAGGCCGTCTTGCGGCGCCCAGCCGTCGCCGTGATCTTGCGCGGCTGCATCGTCGCCGGCGTCGGCAACGGCGGCCGGGCCCTGATCATGCGCTGGCTCGGCGCTCTCGAACACTTCGGCTGCGAGGATCAGCGGCACGACCTGCAATTGCTGTACGGCAGTGACGGCGACGCCGGCGACGAAGCCAGCGATCAGGCCGGCGGCGAGAATGCGGCGAAGCAGCGCGATCATCGCGGTCCCCTCGCGTTTAATGGCAGGGGAAGGTGAAGCTATGGCGCGAGTCATGCGCCGCATTGTGGATCGCTTCGGGCTGCGCGAAGCCGACGCCGTAGAGCACGAAAACGCCAAACAGCAGCGTGACGGCGCCAGCGGCGACCGCTTGCGCGCGCGGCAAGCTGAGCGGCTGCGTGGCGGCCTGGGCAGAAGTCGGGCGGGTCTCGGCGTCCATGACGATGGTCCTCGGCATCAGATTGAATGGCCAGTCGGTTATACGCGACGGCCAATTGTTATAGTATAACAATTTCGCTCTAGGGGCGAAAAAAGCCAAGCTTAGAGTAGCAGGCCCTTTTCGACGCCAATCTGCCAGATGATCGACGCGCCGAGGAAGATGGTCAAGAGGCCGATGGCGGCGGTCAATCCGCTGTAGAGCCCGCCGAGACGATGCGCCGTCAGGCGCAGCGGCAGGCCGATGGCAAAGGACAGCGCCGCCATGCCGACGATCGAGCCGAGGCCGAACAGCGCGATATAGCCCATGCCGAGCCACACCGACTCGATGGTGCCGAGCGTCAGCAGCACCAGCGCCGCCGAGCCGGCCATGCCGTGCACGGTGCCGACCAGCAGGGCGCGCAATGGCAGCGTGCGCTTATGGCTGTGGCTGTGGGGCACATGCGCATGCGGTTGGGCTTTCGCCGGCGCATGGTCATGTTGGTGCAAATGCAGGTGGCGTTCGCTGCCATGCTGATGCGGGTGGATATGCAGGCCCTGCTTGATCATGCGGCGCACGACGTCGAGGCCGAGCAGCACCAGCATGACGCCGACGGCCAGCTCCAGCGCGTTGGTCATGGTTTCGGGGATCGCCGTGCCGAGCAGCAGCACCGCCGAGCCGATGACGAACAGCGTCAGCGTATGGCCGAGGCCCCAGGCGATGCCGAACCGCGCCGCTTCCTGCGGGCTGGCGCTGCGCGTCGCCAGGCTGGCGACGGCGGCGACATGATCGGCTTCGACCGCGTGCTTCATGCCGAACAAGAGGCCGAGCAACAAAACCGAAATCACGAAACAACTCCCTGGCCGCCGAGGTCCTTGCGGACTTAGGACGGCTGAATGATGGCGCTGAAAACTGCGGATGCCATCGAAATGGATGGCGCATGCGGCGTCATCATAGGAGGGGGTGGCGGGGGGTCAACAGCGGCGTATGACGTTTGGAATGGAAATCATACGCAGCCGGGCCTGACCGTTCCGCACGGCGAACGCGGACTGCTGCTAGCGTCGAAAACCTGCCCGGAACCGCGATGAAGCTCTCTGCGCGCCGTTTTTTGGCCAAATTTCAGGGGCTTAATAACCATCAGCTCATTCCCTCCCGGACAACCGGGTTTTGCCAGAGGCACGGAAACCATGCACAATGACGCTCCCGGCGCGGCCCTTTTGGATCTCGCGCCCGACCCGGTCCATCATGAGTCCGCATCCGACATGACGACGAGCAAAGCGGGCGGCGCTGCCGCCGCCGTCCCCAGCAAGACGCGCCGCACCATCGCCCTGGTGGACGACGATCAGAACATCCTGACCTCGGTTTCCATGTCGCTGGAAGCCGAAGGCTTCGAGGTGCGGACATACACCGACGGCGAACAGGCGCTGAAAGGCATCAGCGACCGGCCGCCCGACGTCGCCATCCTCGACATCAAGATGCCGCGCATGGACGGCATGGAATTGCTGACGCGGCTGCGCCGCCAGTCGCAATTGCCGGTGATCTTTCTCACCTCGAAGGATGACGAGCTCGACGAAGTGCTCGGCCTGCGCATGGGCGCCGACGATTACATCCGTAAGCCTTTCTCGCAGCGCCTGCTGATCGAGCGCATCCGCGCCCTCATGCGCCGCAAGGAGTTGTCGGCCGATGGCGCCGTCCCCGCTGCCGGCGGCGAAGGCGCCGTGGTGCGCGGCGATCTGTTGCTCGACCCGGCGCGCCATCTCTGCACCTGGCAGGGCAAGCCGGCGCAGCTCACCGTCACCGAATTCCTCATCCTGCAGTCGCTCGCCATGCGGCCCGGCCACGTCAAGAATCGCGACCAGCTGATGGACGCGGCTTATGGCGAGCATGTCTATGTCGACGACCGCACCATCGACAGCCACATCAAGCGGCTGCGCCGCAAGCTCAAGGCGCTCGACAAAGAGTTCAACCAGATCGAGACGCTCTACGGCCTCGGCTACCGCTACAAGGACAAGTAGCTGGACAAGCCGCGCGAGTGTGGTTGGCCCGCGAGGGGCGGAGCGCAAGAGGGCGAAGCTTCATTGGCGCGACAATTGCGACGACGATGGCCCGGCGATTCGGCCGGGAGCGGCGGCGGACTCCATGCGGGCCCGGGAGATGATCCGCGCGCGCGCCGGGCTGAGCGCGCCGAAGACGTCGCCGATGAAATCGACATGTCGACGGCGTCCGAGCCGCCGCGTCCCGAGCATGAAAGCCGCACGCGCCTCGGCCGGCCGCGCGGCCAGCGCCGCCGCCGACGCGGCCTGTCGCTCACTTGGCGCATCCTGTTCGTCAACGTCATGGCGCTCGCGGCCCTGGCCGGCGGGCTGCTCTATCTCGACCGCTACCGCGAAAGCCTGATCGGCTCGGAGCTGTGGTCGCTGACCGTGCAGGCGCAGATCGTCGCCGAGGCGCTCGGCGAAGCGGCGGTGACGTCGAACCCCGGCGAGGGCGGCGATTATCTCACCGCCATGGCGCGCCCGTTGGTGCGCCGTCTTGCCGGTCCGCTCGGATTGCGCGTGCGCCTGTTCGCCGCCAACGGCGACCTCATCGCCGACTCGCTCTCGTCGTCCGTCATCGGCGGGCCGGTGACGGTGCAGCCGTTGGCCCCGCCAGATGCGGCGGCGCGCGGACCGCTGGATGTGCTGCTCGATTTCTACGAGTGGGCGATCGAATTGCTGCCCAACAAGGACCGCTACGAGCCTTACAGCGAATCTTCGCCGCCGATCGCCGCCGATTTCGAGGAGGCGGTCTATGCCTTGCGCGGCGAGCCGCGCGCCGAGGTGCGTGTCGATCCGCAAGACAATCTGATCCTGTCGGCGGCGGCCCCCGTCAGCCGCTACAAGCAGGTGCTCGGCGCCGTGGTGGTGACCAAGGACAGCGCCGATATCGAGAACAGCCTGCGCCGCGTCCGCATCGACATCCTGCAAGTGCTCGCCATCGTCATGGCGATGTCGGTGATGGTCTCGCTCTATCTCGCCGGCACCATCGCGCGCCCGGTGCGGCGTCTCGCGGCGGCGGCCAAGCGCGTCGGCCGCGGCCAGGGCCGCAAGGTGGAGATTCCCGACTTCTCGCGCCGCTCGGACGAGATCGGCGATCTGTCGGCGTCGCTGCGCGAGATGACCGACGCGTTGTGGACGCGCATGGACGCCATCGAGCGCTTCGCCGCCGACGTCGCGCACGAAATCAAGAATCCGCTGACCTCGCTGCGCAGCGCCGTCGAGACGGCGGCGCGCATCGAAGACGATACGCAGCGCAAGAAGCTGATGGCGATCATCACCGACGACGTCAAACGCCTCGACCGTCTCATCAGCGACATTTCCGACGCGTCGCGTTTGGATGCCGAACTGTCGCGCGCCGAGAGCGAGCCGGTCGATGTCGCCGGCATCCTGGCGACGCTGGCCGAGATTTACGCCGCCACCGCGACGGACGGCGGGCCGCGCTTGACCTACGAGCCGGCGGCCGATCCGGCGGACACGCTGATCGTCGAGGGCATCGAGAGCCGGCTGGTCCAGGTGTTTCGCAATTTGCTCGGCAACGCGGCGTCCTTCAGTCCGGCGGGCGGCGAGATCCGCTTGCGCGTTTGGCGCGACGGGCGCTGGGTCAAGGCGACAGTCGAGGATCAAGGTCCCGGCATCCCCGAAGATAAGCGCAAGGCGATCTTCGACCGCTTTTACACCGAGCGGCCCAAGGGCGAGAAATTCGGCACCCATTCCGGCCTCGGCCTCAGCATCTCGCGCCAGATCGTCGAAGCCCATCACGGGCGCATCTGGGCCGAGAATATTTACGACGCGCCGACCGCCGATCGCGGCGCTGTGCGAGGCGCGCGTTTTACTGTCGAATTGCCGGCCGCGCCGCGCGGCCCGGCCAAGGCGGCGAGCAAACTTGGCGGCGCGCAGGACTGACCCTGATGGCGCCCTCTGCCCCAACCAGCGGCGAAACCATTCATGCCACCTGCGTCGCCTTCGGCGCGCGCGGCGTCCTGCTGCTGGGGCCCTCAGGCAGCGGCAAATCCGATCTCGCCCTGCGCGCCATCTTCGACCAAGGGGCAAAACTGGTGGCCGATGATCGCGTGCGGCTGACGCGGCGAGGGCAGCGCCTGATCGCCAGCCCGCCGCCCGAAGCGGCTGCCGCCGGCCTGGTCGGCGCGATCGAATCCTACGGACTTGGGATTTTGGGCCTAGCGACGGCCCAGCGCCGCGCCAGCGTGCCGCTCCTGCTGGCCGTCGCCCTGGTGCCGCCTGGCGACGTGGAGCGCTTGCCGGGAAACTGGCAAACTGCGGCTGCTCTTGAAAATTCAGAGGGATTTGAAAGGCTTGGCCTGGCCTTGCCGCTTCTCCGGCTGGCGCCATTCGAGAGTTCTGCAGCGCTAAAACTTCGTCTTGCGCTGCACAATGTTCGGCTTGCGGCGGGAGGGCGGTCGGGTTCTATTAAGCGCCTCGCATGACCAGCCGTAGCGCCCCATCCGCCGCGCGTAAGCCCAAAGCGGCCGCCGCCAAACCGACGCTCCCCGCCCAGGCCGCAAGCCAAGCCAAGGCGGCGCTGGCCGGCCCCTTGTCGCGTGTCCGGCGGCCGCGCGTCGTCTTCGTCACCGGCATGTCGGGCGCCGGGCGCTCATCGGCGCTCAAAGCGCTCGAAGACATCGGCTACGAAGCGGTCGACAATTTGCCGCTCTCCCTGATCGCCGGCCTGCTGGCGCCGGTTTCCAAAAAGGCGGCTCGCCATGCGTTGCCGCTCGCGATCGGCGTCGATATCCGCACGCGCGATTTCGGCGTCGCCTCCTTGCTCGAAACGCTCGACGCGCTGATGACGGAGAGCGCCCTCGACGCTCATTTGCTCTTTCTCGACGCCAGCGACGATGTGCTGCTGCGCCGCTATACCGAAACGCGTCGCCGCCATCCGCTCGCCATCGACCGTCCGGTGCGCGACGGCATCGCCCATGAGCGGCGCATGTTGGCCAAGCTGCGGCTGCGCGCCGACCGCGTCATCGATAGCAGCGATTTCGCGCCTGGCGATTTGCGCCGCATCGTCGAAGGGCTTTACGGCCTCGACAAGCGCGGCCAGCTCGCCGTCTGCGTCACCTCGTTTTCTTATCGTCTCGGCGTGCCGCGCGAGGCCGATCTGGTGTTCGACGCGCGCTTCCTGCGCAATCCGCATTACGTGCCGGCCTTGAAGCCGCATACCGGGCTCGATAAGGATGTCGGCGCCTATGTCGCCGCCGACGCCGGATTCGACGAGTTCTTCGAGTCCTTGACTCATCTTCTCGCCCTGCTGCTGCCGCGCTTCGCGCAAGAGGGCAAAAGCTATCTCACCATCGCCGTCGGCTGCACCGGCGGCCGCCATCGCTCGGTCTATGTCAGCGAGCGCTTGAGCGCGTGGCTGCGCCGCCAACGCTTCGACGGCGCGTCCGACGTGATGACGCTGCATCGCGACATTCAAGGCGGCGGCTCGGGCGCCGAGCCTGCCCGAGCGGCGACTGCAAAATCGAAGCCTATAAAATCGATGACTGCCCGGTCGCGGCGCACACCGACGGCCGCACGTGCCGGACAAGCAAGGGGACGATGATGATCGGATTGGTGTTGGTGACCCATGGCCGTTTGGCCGAGGAATTCGTCGCCGCGCTCGAACATGTGGTGGGCCCGCAGAAGGATCGCGTGGCGATTTCCATCGGGCCCGAGGACGACATGGAGCGTCGCCGCGCCGATATCGTCGCCGCCGTCGCCAAGGTCGATAGCGGCGCCGGCGTCATCCTGATGACCGACATGTTCGGCGGCACGCCGTCCAATCTCGCCATCTCAGTGATGAGCGAGTCGGGCGTCGAGGTGATCGCCGGCGTGAATTTGCCGATGCTCATCAAATTCGCCAGCGTGCGCGACAGCCTGCCGCTCGGCCAGGCCGTCACCGCCGTGCAGGAAGCCGGCCGCAAATATATCAACGTCGCTTCAAGCCTGCTCGCCGACGCGCCGGCCGAGCGCGAGAAGAGCCGGCGATGAGCCAAGCGCCCACCATGCAAGAGGACGGCAAGCTGCAGCGCACCGTCCAGGTGATCAACAAACGCGGACTGCATGCCCGCGCCGCCGCCAAGTTCGTCAAAACCGCCGGCGCTTACGACGCCACGGTGCGCGTCTCGGCGAGCAAATGCATTGCAGCGACCGACGGCAGCAGCGTGTCGGGTCGCTCGATCATGGGTTTGATGATGCTGGCCGCCGGCCCCGGCAGCGAATTGTGCATCCAGGTCGATGGCCGCCAGGCGGTCGAAGCCTTGGCCGCTTTGACCGCCTTGGTCGAGAACCGCTTCGACGAAGGCGAGTAATTCACCCACTTTGTCGCCGACAATATGTCCTAGCCCGTTGAATTCACGGGTTTTTATTAAGCCTTGCCGTATCTCTAAACCTTTATATATAAATATAAATCTGAGTTTATATGTGACCGTTTCGCGCATCCGCGCCTGCGGTCGGGACCGCCGCGCTGGCGGCGCCCCACCCTCTTCCCCACCATCAGGAGCTGTCCCGTGAGCAGTAAGACGTTGAGCGCGAGCGAATATAAAGTGGCCGATCTGGGCCTCGCCGATTGGGGCCGTCGCGAGCTCAATATCGCCGAAACAGAAATGCCCGGCCTGATGGCCTTGCGCGCCGAGTACGGCGACAAGAAGCCGCTCAAGGGTGCGCGCATCGCCGGCTCATTGCATATGACGATCCAGACCGCCGTGCTGATCGAGACGCTGGCGCATCTCGGCGCCGACATCCGCTGGGCGTCGTGCAACATCTACTCGACCCAGGATCACGCCGCCGCGGCCATCGCCGCCGCCGGCATCCCCGTCTTCGCCGTGAAGGGAGAGAACCTGGTCGATTACTGGGAATACACCCACCGCATCTTCGAATGGGCCGATGGCGGCGCGCCGAACATGATCCTCGATGACGGCGGCGACGCGACTCTGCTGGTCCACCTCGGCCTGCGCGCCGAGACCGATCTGTCGGTCGTCTCGAAGCCGACCAACGAAGAGGAAGAAGTGCTCTACGCCGCGATCGCCAAGCGCGTGAAAGAGAAGCCGGGCTACTACAAGAAGCTCGCCGAATCGATCCGCGGCGTGACCGAAGAGACCACGACCGGCGTGCATCGTCTTTACCAAATGGAAAAAGACGGCAAGCTGTTGTGGCCGGCCATCAACGTCAACGACTCGGTCACCAAGTCTAAGTTCGACAACCTTTACGGTTGCCGCGAAAGCCTGGTCGACGGCATCCGCCGCGCCACCGACGTCATGATGTCGGGCAAGGTCGCCGTGGTCGCCGGCTTCGGCGACGTCGGCAAGGGCTCGGCCGCCTCGTTGCGCAGCTCTGGCGCCCGCGTGCTGGTCACCGAAATCGATCCGATCTGCGCCTTGCAGGCGGCGATGGAAGGCTATGAGGTCGTCACGATGGACGACGCCGCCAGCAAGGGCGACATTTTCGTCACCGCGACCGGCAACCTCGACGTCATCACCGTCGATCACATGCGCCAGATGAAAGACCGCGCCATCGTCTGCAACATCGGCCACTTCGACAGCGAGATTCAGGTCGCCGGCTTGAAGAACCTCAAGTGGCACGAAGTGAAGCCGCAGGTCGACGAAGTCGAATTCCCCGACGGCCATCGCATCATCTTGTTGGCCCAGGGCCGCCTCGTGAACCTCGGCTGCGCCACCGGCCATCCGAGCTTCGTCATGAGCGCGTCCTTCACCAACCAGACGCTGGCCCAGCTCGAGCTGTGGACCAACCCGACCAAGTACGGCAAGAAGGTCTACACCTTGCCCAAGCATCTCGACGAGAAGGTCGCGGCGCTGCATCTCGCCAAGGTCGGCGCCAAGCTGACCAAGCTGACGCCCAAGCAGTCGGAATATCTCGGGATCGCCGCGAACGGCCCGTTCAAGCCCGATCAGTACCGCTACTAGGCCCCATTTGGGCCGCTTGTTCCGGCCCCGGCGCGCACTTAAACTGCGCGCCGGGGGAACAGCATGGTTCGCGGCGTCATAAACCTTTCGGCCAAGGCCTTTGCCGGCTCGGCTCAGGCTGTCTTGTGCGACGCGGCGCGTCCCGCTGCGTTGGCCGCAGCCAGCGTCCTGCTGCCTTATCCCGCCGCTGCCCAAACTCATGCCACGAACCTGTCCGATGTCGGCCAATGGCTCGGCGGCGTCGCCCCCTGGGCGCTGCTTGCCGTCTGCGCCGGAGCGGTGATCGCCGAAGGGCTTGCCTGGCGCCGCCAACGCCAGCGCGCCAGCGCGCTCGCCAGCGAAGCTGCCGATCTGCGGGTGGCGCTTGCCGCGCGCGACGATGCGCTCAATGTGGCGCCCGGCGCCCATGCCGGTTGGACCGCCGCCGGGCAATGGATCGCCGGTCCCGAATTGGCCAACGTGCTCGGCCGTTTTCTCGACGACGAGCCGGTCAGCTATGGCGCGCTGCTGCGCCTCGTCGCCGAGGCCGACCGCGAGCGATTGGCGCAAGCCGTCGAGCGGCTGCGCGAAGAGCGCATCGGCTTTTCGCTCACCCTGCGCATCAACGGCCGAACTTGCGAGATCACCGGCAGCCCGGCGCCGTCGGGCGGCACGCTCGCCTCGGTGTTGTGGGTACATGACGTCGATCAGCGCGAACAGGAGCGCTTGCGCCAATCGGCCGGCATGGCGGCAGCCGAAGGACAGGCGCGAATCTTCGCCGAAATATTCGATGCCCTCGAAGCGCCGGTCTGGCTGCGCCGCGCCGACGGCGTGCTGATCGCCTGCAACAAAGCTTACGCGCGGGCCGTCGAGGCCGAGACGCCCGACATCGCCATCGCCGCGCAGCGCGAACTGGTCGGCGCGCGGCTCGAATGGATCCGCGACTTGTCGGCCAGCGCCGCGAGCGACGGCAAGGCGCATAGCGGCATGTTGCATGTCGTCATCGGCGGCGCGCGCCGCCTGCTCGAAATCACAGAAACGCCGATCGGCAGCGGCCATCTCGCCGGTTTCGCCATCGACCGCACGGCGGCCGAAGAGACGCGCGCCGAGCTCGGCCGCCATATCGCCGCCCATGCCGACGTACTGGAGAAGCTCGGCACCGCTATCATCATTTACGGTCCCGACACCCGCGTGCTGTTCGCCAATTCGGCTTTCAGCCGTCTGTGGGGCCTGGAAGAAGACTGGGTCGCCAGCGCGCCCACTCATGGCGCGCTGCTCGAAGAACTGCGCGCCCGCCGACGCTTGCCCGAACAGGCCAATTTCCAGCTTTATAAAAAGGAGCGCTTGGCGCTCTATACCTCGTTGATCGAGCCGCGCGAAGAGCTGGTCTATCTGCCCGACGAGCGCGTGCTGCGCATGGTGATCTATCCGCATCCGTTGGGCGGTTTGCTTTACACGGTCGAAGACGTCACCGACCGCCTGACGCTCGAGCGCTCCTACAACACCCTGATCGCCGTGCAGCGCGAGACGCTCGACAACCTGCATGCGGCGGTTGCCGTGTTCGGCGCCGATGGCCGCTTGAAGCTGCACAACAACGCCTTCGCCCGCATGTGGTCCTTGTCGCCGAGCTTCCTGGCGACCGAGCCGCGCGCCATCGACATCGTCGAAGCGGTGAAGGGCCAGATGCCGCACCAGGGCGACTGGGACGATTACAAAAAGCTGCTGGCGTCGCGCGCGACCGACCATGTGGCGCGTGTCGGCGTTTTCCGCCGCAGCGACAATTCGGTGCTCGACTACAACAGCGTGCCGCTGCCCGACGGCGCGACCATGTTCAGCTATCTCGACGTCACCGACAGCGCCAATGTCGAAATGGCGCTGCGCGAACGCAACGAAGCGCTCGAGGCGGCGGACCATCTGAAGTCTGAGTTCATCACCAATGTGTCCTACGAGCTGCGCACGCCGCTCAACACCATCATCGGCTTCACCGAAATTCTGGCGAACCAATATTTCGGCGCGATGAACGACCGCCAGACCGAATACACGCGCGGCATTCTCGAATCGTCGCGCCAGTTGCTGGCGCTGATCGACGATATCCTCGATCTGGCCTTGATCGAAGCCGGGCGGCTGTCGCTCGATCTCAAACCGGTGAATATCCACAGCGTGCTGTTCAGCGTCTTCACCTTGGCGCGCGACCGCGCCCGCAAGCAGGGCGCCAAGCTGACGCTCGATTGCCCGGCCGCCATCGGCGTCGTGATGGCCGACGAGCGCCGGCTGCGCCAAGCGCTGTTCAACCTGGTGAGCAACGCCATGAAATATATGGTCGGCGAGGGCGAGATCGTGCTCGGCGCGCGCTGGGACGAGGGCGATCTGGTGCTATCGGTCGCCGATTCGGGCAGCGGCATCTCGGCGGAAGATCAAGCGCGCGTCTTCGAGAAGTTCGAGCGCGGCGGCAACGCCAACCGCACCTCGGGCCTCGGCATCGGCCTGTCGCTGGTCAAAAGCTTTATCGAATTGCATGGCGGCCGCATCGAATTGATCTCGACGCCGGGTCAGGGCACCACCGTCGCCTGCCGCCTGCCGATGCAGGCGGTTCCGCAGATCGTCCAGCCAGAACCGGCGGAAAAACCCGCGGCGGAGTAGGCGCCTTTAGGCGCTGCCGCACGCCAAAGGCGTGCCGACCAATGGGAAGGCTCCGCTACGCTGAGCCGGGAACGCCACTGGTGGTCGAATATTCGAAATGCAGCGTCTCGCCGGGGTGCACCACGCTGTGCGCCCCGTGAGCGGCGCTCGCCGCTTCGGCGAAGCCCGAGAGGATGAGCTTCAGCTTGCCGGGATAATGCGCGATGTCGCCGATGGCGAAAATGCCCGGCGTCGAGGTCTGGCAGGTCGCTTGCTCGACATGGATATGATTTTTCTCGACGCCGAGGCCCCAGTCGGCGATCGGGCCGAGGTTCATCGCCAAACCGAAGAACGGCAGCAACACGTCGGCTTCCAATGTCCGGAGCTTGTCGTCGAGGTCTTTGACGATGACGCCGGTCAATTGGCCGTTGGCGCCTTCGAGCGATGAGAGCTGATAGGGCACGACCAATTCGATCTCGCCGCTGTCGGCCAGGCTTTTCAAGCGCGCCGCCATCTCGGGCGCGGCGCGGAATTTGTCGCGCCGATGCACGACCATCACCTTGGCGGCGACGCCGGCCAGCGCGATGGCCCAATCGACCGCTGAATCGCCGCCGCCGGCGATGACGACGCGCTTGCCGCGCAATTCTTCGCGTCGCTTGACCATGTAAAAGACGCTCTTGCCTTCGTAAGCTTCTAATCCGTCAAGCGGCGGGCGGTTGGGGCCAAAGGCGCCGCAGCCGCCGGCGACGATGACGGCCTTGGCTTGGATGGTGCCGCCGCCGGACAGGCCGAGCGAGAAGATGTCGCCGTCCTTCTTTAGCGTCATGACCTGCTGGCCAAGGTGAAAGACCGGCTTGAAGGGCGCGGCTTGCTCGGCGAGCTTGTCGATCAGGTCGGCGGCGTCGATGGCGGGATGGCCGGGAATGTCGTAGATCGGCTTTTCCGGATAGAGCGCGGTGCATTGGCCGCCCACCATGTCGAGCGCGTCGATCACATGGCAGCGCAGCTTGAGCATGCCGCATTCGAAAATGGCGAACAGGCCGACGGGGCCGGCGCCGATGATGGCGACATCGGTCTGAACGGTCTCAGCACTCACGGCAAACGTCTCCTGGAACGCGGTAAAGCGGCCATAAGATGGCCTCGGAGCCTGCCAAATACAACAAACTTGAGGCGGCCCGCCATGGCGCGGATAATCGGGAAAAATCCCGACAGGAGCAGCGTTTGGACCGTTTGATCAAGTTCTGGGGTGGCGACTTTGCCGAGCCGCCTTACATCCATGCCGAAGACGGTTTTTACGTCCGCAAACCCTATCCCTTGCCGTTCGATTTGATGCCGCAGCCGTGGCGCGGCCAGATGTTCCAGTCGAAGGTGTTTCTGCTGCGGCTGGCGCCCGGCATGTCCAAGTTGATCGCCGATTACGAAGCGGGGTCGGCGGCATTCCGCAAGGCGCTGAAGATCAATCTGCTCGGCCGCACGCCGCATTTTCTGCTCGAGCCGGGGTTTAAAGATCATCCTGAAAGCGCCGGCTTCGCCGCCGCCCTTAAGGGCCTCGCGCCGCATGCGCGGCTATTGAACCATGTCGCCGAGATTTTCCTGCTGCCCTACCATCACAAGGGCGTGGCCGGCGACGCCAAGGCGCAGAAATGGATCGAGACCTTCCCGACCTGCGACGACATGCGCAATTTCGCTAAGCTCAATCTCGCGCCGCGCGCGCGGGCCGGCGAAATCGCCGTCATCGTGCTGGAGGGTGCTGCGCTCTGGGGCTTTGCCCCATCCGATGAATGCGCCGACATCGTCATTGCCGAGGAGGGGCTAGGCGGCAAAAGCCGCGCGGCCCAAACGATCAAGCGCCAACTTTCCGCCGCCGAATTGGCGTAACGCGTCGCCGACAGGCGAATTGCCGATCCTCGGAGGGACGGCTACAACAGAGCATGACGATGCCGTCGCCCATTCCTGCTCCTGACGGGGCCCTGTCGTTCCGTTTGCCCGATCTCGCCGCCACCGAATCTCTGGCGGCGGCGCTGGCGGCGCGCGCGGCGCGCGGCGACGTGATCGCGCTGCATGGCCCGCTGGGCGCCGGCAAGACCGCTTTCGCCCGCGCTTTCATCACGGCGAAGATGGGCGATGCGGTCGGCGAGGTGCCGAGCCCGACTTTCACGCTGGCGCAAGTCTACGACATGGCCGATCCGGCGATTTGGCATTTCGATCTCTATCGCTTGGCGACGCCCGACGACGCGCTCGAACTCGGCATCGAAGACGCCTTCGCCGACGCCATCGCGCTTGTCGAATGGCCCGAGCGGCTGGGCGGCTATCTGCCGCGCCGCGCCCTGCATGTCCATCTCAGCTTCGATGCGGCAGAGGGCAAGCGCCATGCGCGGCTGGTCGGTGGCGGCGATTGGCCGGCGCGTTTGGAGACGCTGACATGACTGCGCCCGCTGAAAACCGCGACGCCGCGATCGCGGCCTTCCTCGCCAAATGCAATTGGGCTGCCGCCGCACGTGACAAACTGCCGGGCGATGCCTCGTTCCGCCGCTATGAGCGTCTCACGCTCGACGGCCGCCGCGCCATGCTGATGGACGCGCCGCCGCCCAAAGAGGATGTGCGGCCGTTCCTGCGCGTCGCCCGGCATCTCACTAAAATAGGCTTCAGCGCGCCGCATGTCTTCGAGGCCGATGAAGCGAACGGGTTGCTGCTGCTCGAAGATCTCGGCGATGACACTTTCACGCGTCTGCTCGCCAAAGGCGCCGACGAGACGGCACTCTATGAATTGGCGGTCGATACGCTGATCACGTTGCATCGCGTGCCCGTCGATAAGGTTTTGCCGCTCCATACGCAGCCTTACGACGAGGCGAAGATGCTCGAAGAGGCGCGGCTGCTGACCGACTGGTTCCTGCCGGCCATGGACATCGCGCCGACGACTGAGGGAATCGCCGCTTACGAGGCGGCTTGGCGCAGCGCGTTCAAAGCGCTCGATGGCCAACCCTACACGCTGGTGCTGCGCGACTATCATGTCGACAATCTGATGCGTCTGCCGGCGCGCGCCGGCATCTCGGCCTGCGGCTTGCTGGATTTTCAAGACGCGCTGGTCGGCCATACGGCTTATGACCTTGTCTCGTTGCTCGAAGACGCGCGGCGCGATCTCGCCCCGGGCCTCGCCGAAGCCATGACCGCGCGCTATCTCGCGGCCTTTCCCAAACTCGACCGCGACCGTTTCGCTGCCGCCTGCGCCGTGCTGGCGGCGCAGCGCAACGCCAAGATCGTCGGCATCTTCACGCGCTTGAGCCGGCGCGACGGCAAGCATCATTATCTCGGCCATCTGCCGCGCGTCTGGCGGTTATTGAACGGCGATCTCGAACATCCGGCCTTGGCCGGCGTGCGCGCCTGGTTCGACGAATATGTGCCGCCAGATTTGCGCCGCGCGCCGGAGGCACTGTGAAGATCGAGCCCATTCAAATCACGAGGGGCATGGTGCTGGCGGCGGGTTTCGGCCTGCGCATGCGGCCGTTGACGCTGACGACGCCCAAGCCGCTCATCCCGGTCGCCGGGCGCTCGATGCTGGATCGGGCGCTCGATCATTTCGCCGCCGCCGGGGTGGAGACCGCCGTGGTCAATGCGCATTACCTCGGCCAGCGCATCGCCCTGCATGTCGCCATGCGGATGAACGAGGGGCGCGACAAGCTCGGCATCTTGCTGTCGCACGAAGACACGATTCTGGACACCGGCGGTGGCGTCATGCAGGCGCTGTCCGATCTGGCGCCCGAGCCGTTTTACGTCGCCAATGGCGACATCCTGTGGCGCGACGGGGTCACGCCCGCTTTGCAACGCCTGGCTGCGGCTTGGAACGATGGCGCGATGGACGCGCTCTTGCTGGTGCAGGACAAGGACAAGGCCATCGGTTACGACGGCTCTGGCGATTTCGCGCTCGCCGGCGGCAAGCTGGCGCGCCGCACCGGCGATAGCGCGCCCTTCGTCTTCACCGGCGTGCAGATTCTCCACCCGCGCCTGTTCGCAGGCGCGCCGGCGGGGGCCTTTTCGCTCAACAAGCTATACGACAAAGCCGCCGCTGCGGGCCGTCTGCACGGCCTCGTCCATGACGGCGACTGGTATCACATCGGCACGCCGGACGGCCTGGCGCTGGCCGAACGCCATCTCAAGAGCCGCCTGTCGTGAGCAAAGCCCGCGTCGCCAATATCCCGGCCGGCGCGCCCTTCGTCGACGCGCTCGCCGCCGGCATCTGGCAGATGGTCGGCAAGGACGATCCGCTGGCGCTGACCGGCGTCACCGTGCTGCTGCCGACCCGGCGCGCTATCCGCTCCTTGCGCGAAGCCTTCCTGCGCTTGGGCGGCGGCGCGCCGCTGTTGCTGCCGCGTCTCTTGCCGCTCGGCGAACTCGACGAAGAAGCGTTGCTGCTGGAAGAAAGCGCTGCCGAAGGCGCGGTGGATCTGCCGCCGGCGATTCCAGGTCTGCGCCGCCAATTGCTATTGGCCCAACTGGTGCGCCAGCTTGGCGCGAAAAGCCTGACACAAGCGCCCGACGAAGCGCAATCGGCGCGGCTGGCCGAGGCGTTGGCCCGGCTGTTGGACGAAATGCAGACCGAGCGAGCGGACGCTGCCAAGCTGAAAGCGTTGGCGCCCGAAGCCTTTGCGCGGCACTGGCAGCAGACCCTCGAATTCCTCGCCATCCTCACCGACCATTGGCCGAAGATTCTCGAGGCCGAAGGCGCGCTCGACCCGGCGGCGCGGCGCAACGCCGTGCTGGCGGCGCAAGCGGAGCTGTGGCGGACGCAGCCGCCGGCCGGTCCGGTGATCGCCGCCGGCTCGACCGGCTCGATCCCGGCGACCGCCGATCTGCTGGCCGTCATCGCCTCCCTGCCGCAGGGCCAGGTGGTGCTGCCCGGCTTGGACCGCGACATGAGCGAGCCGCGCTGGCAAGCGCTGCTCGCCGAGCGCGCTTTAGAAAGTCACCCGCAATTCGGCCTGGCTCGCTTGTTGGCGCGGCTCGATGTGCCGCGCGCCGATGTGACCGAATGGCCGTCGCCGATCGCGCCGCGCACGTCGCCGGCTCGGGCGCAGATTCTCGCGCGCGCCCTCGATCCGCATGTCGGCGACGATAAGGCCGCGCTGCCCGATCCGGTAGCGGCGCTCGCCGAGGTGACGCGCATCAATGCGCCCGGCCCCATCGAAGAGGCCGGCGTCATCGCCTTGATGATGCGCGAGGCGGTCGATCACGAAGGCAAAACCGCCGCGCTGGTGACGCCGGACCGCGATCTGGCGCGCCGCGTCGCCGCCGAGCTCGGCCGTTGGGGCTTGGAGGTCGACGATTCGGCGGGCCAGCCGCTCGCCACCACGCCGGCCGGCGCGTTTGCGCGGCTCGCCCTCGCCATGCTGGCCGAGGAGCTGGCGCCGGCGCCGTTGCTCGCCGCCCTCAAACATCCGCTGGCGTCGGGCGGCGAGAAGACCGTCGCCTTCCGCGACAAGGCGCGCCGCTTGGAATTGGCGGTGCTGCGCGGCGTGCGGCCCGCGCCGGGCTTCGCCGGCTTGCGCGACGCGCTTGACGGCAGCAAGGCGCAGGGCGAGCTGCTGCCCTGGCTCGACGGCTTGGCCCAGGCGGCAGCGCCGCTGTGCGAGGCTTTGGCGGCGCAGGAAACGAGCGTCGATGCGTTGCTGCGCGCCCATGCCGGCTGGCTCGAATATCTGGCGGCGGACGAGGCGATGACGGGCGCGGCGCGGCTGTGGCGTCACGATGACGGCGAAGCGCTCGCCGGCTTCTTTGCCGAATTCGCGCAATCGGCGCGCGATCTGCCGCCGATGGCGGGGCGCGCCTATCCGGCGCTGTTCGAGACGCTGCTGATGGGTCGCGTCGTGCGGCCGCGCTACGGCGCGCATCCGCGCCTGTTCATCTGGGGGCCGCTCGAGGCGCGCTTGCAGCATGCCGATCTCGTCGTCCTCGGCGGCCTCAATGAAGGCGTCTGGCCGGCCGATCCGGGGGCCGATCCGTGGATGAGCCGGCCGATGCGCGAAGCCTTCGGACTTCCTTCGCCGGAGCGCCGCATCGGCCTTGCCGCCCATGACGTGGCGCAAGGATTTGCCGCGCCGCGCGTGGCGCTGACCCGCGCACAGCGCGTCGACGGCACGCCGACCGTGCCGGCGCGCTGGCTGCAACGGCTCGACAATCTGCTGCTCGGCCTCGACGCGCGAGACAAACTGTCCAGCGGCGCGCAATGGCTCGACTGGCAGCAAGCGCTCGATCGGCCGACAGCAAAGGAAGAGTCCAAGCGGCCCGCGCCAAAGCCGCCGGTCGCAGCAAGGCCGCGCCGTCTCAGCGTCACCGAGATCGAGACCTGGATGCGCGACCCTTACGGCATCTATGCCAAGCATGTGCTGCGCTTGCGCGCGCTCGATCCGCTCGATGTCGATCCGGGCGCCGCCGATCGCGGCAGCTTCATTCACGAAGCGCTCGACCGCTTCGTCAAAAGCTGGCGCGCCGACGAGCCGGCGGACGCGGCTTATGCGCGCCTGCTCGCCTTGGGCCGGGAAGCCTTCGCGCCGGCGCTGGATCGGCCCGGCGTCTGGGCCTTCTGGTGGCCGCGCTTCGAGCGCATCGCGCGCTGGTTTGTCGACAACGAGATCGAGCGCCGCCGCCTCGCCACGCCTCTCGCCGTCGAAGGTTGGGGCGAATTGATGCTCGAGGGTCCGGCCGGGCCGTTCGAGCTGGTCGCCAAGGCCGACCGCATCGATCGGCTTGGCGACGGCCGCGTCGTCATTATCGACTACAAGACTGGCGGAGTGCCGTCGAAGGACGATTTGGAACGCGGCCTCGCGCCGCAATTGCCGCTCGAAGCGATGATGGTGGGGCGCGGCGCGTTCAAGGGCGTGCCAGCAGCAGAAGCGGCCAAGGTCGAGTTCTGGCGTCTATCGGGGGGCCGTCCCATTGCTGAAGTGAAGTCCTGCGACGCGCCGCAATACGCTGACGATGCATACAATGGCCTGCTGCGCTTGATCGCCGACTTCGACAAGCAGGAGACTCCCTATCTGGCGCGGCCGCGCGCCGCCCATGCGCCGCGCTTCAGCGACTACGAGCATCTGGCGCGCGTCAAGGAATGGTCGGCCTCCGGCGAGGAGGGCGAGGAGTCATGAGCGAACTCTCGATTCCCACCGACGCCACCGAAGACGCGCTACGCCCCGATCGCACCGTCTGGGTGGCGGCCTCCGCCGGCGCCGGCAAGACGACCATTCTGACGCGCCGCGTGCTGAGCCTGCTGGTGCATGGCACCAAACCGGGCCGCATCCTCTGCCTCACCTTCACCAAGGCGGCGGCGGCGGAAATGTCGCTGCGCGTCAACACCCGTCTTGGCGGGTGGGCGGCGGCCGACGAGACGGCGCTGACCACTGAGCTGCAAGAGTTACTCGGCCGCGCGCCGAGCCCAGACGAACGGCGCATCGCGCGCGGCCTGTTCGGCCAGGTGCTCGACGTGCCGGGCGGCATGAAGATCCAGACGATCCACGCCTTTTGCCAATCGCTGCTGCGGCGTTTTCCCATCGAGTCGGGCCTGGCGCCTCATTTTGAAGTGATGGACGAGCGGACGGCGGCGGAGTTGATGCTGGCGGCGCGCGACGATCTGCTGCACGCCGCGCGGCTGTCACCCGAGGATGCCATCGGCCGCGCCTGGGCGGCGGTGACGGCCGAGACCAACGAGGACGCCTTCGCCGGCCTGATGCGCGGCTTAGCTGCCAAGCGCGGCACGCTCAAGCGCCTGTTCGCCACGCAAGGCGGCGCTGCGGGCGCGCTGCAGGCCTTGCGCAAACGCCTTGGCCTGAAGGACGGCGAGACGGCGGAGACGATCCGGGCGGCTGCCTTGGCAGATGCCGCTTTGCCGCTCGCCGATCTCAAGGCCATCGTGCAAGCCTTCGCGCGCGGCACTGAGGCGCAGAAGAAGAACAGCGGCAAGATCGACGCTTATCTCGGCAGCGCCGACGCGCGTTTCGGCGATTTCGACGGTTATTGCAAAATTTTCCTGACCAACGACGGCGTGCCGCGCAAGATGGCCTCTGTCGTCGGCAAGGCGCTCGCGACGACGACCGGCTTCGTCGAGGTGATGGACAGCGAAGCGGCGCGCCTCGCCGCCATTTGCGGCCGCTTGCGCGCGGCCAAGCTCGCGGCGCTGGGCGAAGCGCTCCTCACGCTCGCCGGCCATCTGCTCGCCGCTTACGAGCGCCATAAAGCGTCGCGCGCCGCGCTCGATTACGACGACTTGATCTTGAAAACCCGCGATCTGCTGCAAGGCGAGGGCGCGCTGGCGGCGCAAGCCGCCGCTTGGGTTCTTTATAAACTCGACGGCGGCCTCGACCATATCCTGGTCGACGAGGCGCAAGACACCAGCCCCGAGCAATGGGAAGTAGTGGCGGCGGTCGCCGAGGAGTTCTTCGCCGGCCAGGGGGCGCGCGAGCAGCCGCGCACGGTGTTCGTCGTCGGCGATCTCAAGCAGTCGATCTATAGCTTCCAGGGCGCCGATCCGGACGCCTTCTTGCGCATGCGCGGGCATTTCCGCGAGCGCGCGCAGCGCGACAAAAGCTGGCGCGAGCGCGATCTCTTGATGTCCTACCGCTCGACCGACGCGGTGCTGCGCGCCGTCGATGCCGTGTTCGCGCGCGATCCGGCGCGGGTCGGCGTCGCCGAGGGCGGCCAGACCATCAAGCACAACCTCAAGCGCGTCGGCCAGGCCGGTCTCGTCGAGCTGTGGCCGGCGGTCGAGCCGCGCGCCCCCGACGTCATCGCGCCTTGGGCTTCGCCGACCGAGACGGAGGCCGGCGATTCGCCGCAGAACCGCTTGGCCGCCGTCATCGCGGCGCAAATCGCCGCCTGGATCGGCCGCGAAACCCTCGACAGCTACGGCCGAACCCTGCGCGCCGGCGATGTCATGGTGCTGGTGCGCCGCCGCACCGGCTTCGTCAGCGAATTGGTGCGCGGCCTGAAAGCGCGCGGCGTGCCGGTGGCCGGCGTTGACCGCATGGTGCTGACCGAACAGCTCGCGGTGATGGACCTCATCGCCTTCGGCCAGGTGCTGCTCTTGCCCGACGACGACTTGACCCTGGCCTGCGTGCTGAAAAGCCCGCTGGTCGGGTTGAGCGAAGATCAGCTGTTCGAGATCGCCTATGGCCGCGCGGGCAGCTTGTGGGATTCGCTCGCCAAGCGCGCCGCGAAGGATGCCGATGCGGGTCCGTTCCGTGCCGCCCATGATCTGCTGGCGCGCTTTCTGGCCTTGGCCGATTACGCCCGGCCCTATGAAATCTTCAGCCAATTGCTGGCGCGCGAGGGCGGCCGGCGCAAGTTGCTGGCGCGGCTCGGCGCCGAAGCCGAGGATGCCGTGGCCGAATTCCTCAACCGCGCGCTCGGCTATGAGCGCGAATCCGCGCCGTCGCTGCAGGGCTTCCTGCATTGGTTCGTCGCCGGAGAGGCGGAGATCAAGCGCGACCTTGAACAAAGCGTACGCGACGAAGTGCGCATCATGACGGTGCATGGCGCCAAGGGGTTGCAAGCGCCGGTGGTGATCCTGCCCGACACCATGCAGGTGCCGACCCAGCAGGACGCGCTCTTGTGGACGGCGCTCGACGAGGCCGATCCCAATCCCGCCGCGCCGCGTCTGCCGCTTTGGCCGCCGCGCGTCGCCGACGACGATCCGGTGGCCGCCGCCGCGCGCGCCGCCGCCAAGAGCCGCGCCGAGCAGGAATATCGCCGCCTGCTCTATGTCGCGCTGACGCGCGCCGAGGACCGGCTCTATGTCTGCGGCTGGCAGAACAAGAAAGCGCCGTCGCCGGGCTGCTGGTACAACATGGTCTATGACGGCTTGCAGGCGCTGGCGGAGGAGGGCGCCGCGACGGCGGCCGAGTTCGATTTCACCGCTTTGACGGCGGACGGCTGGAGCGGCGCCGGCTTGCGTCTCGCCCATGCCCAGACGGCAGCGCCGGACAAGACCCAGAGCGATCACGCCGCGCCGGCGGAAGCGTTGTCGCCATTGCCCGACTTCGCCAAGCTGCCGGCCAAGCCCGAGGCGCGCCCGTCGCGGCCCTTGGCGCCGTCGAAGCCGGACGCGGCGAGCGAAGCCGAGCCCGCCATGCTGTCGCCTTTCGCGGCAGAGGATGATGGCGCGCGCTTCCAGCGCGGCTTGTTGATCCATCGCCTGTTGCAGAGCTTGCCGGATCTTGCGCCCGACGCGCGCGCGTCCGCCGCCGCGCGTTATCTCGCGCGGCCGTTATGGAATTTAAGCACCGCGCAACAGACGGCCATCGCCGCTGAAGCCTTGCGCGTGCTGGACGATCCGCGCTTCGCCGCGTTGTTCGGTCCCGGCAGCCGCGCCGAACTGTCGATCACCGGGCGCGTCGGCGACCGCGCCGTCAGCGGCCAGATCGATCGGCTGGTGGCGGATGGGGAACGCGTGCTGGTGGTCGATTACAAGAGCAACCGTCCGCCGCCGACGCGCGTCGCGGACGTGCCCGTGATCTATCTGCGCCAACTCGCCGCTTACCGAGCGCTGCTGGCGCAAATCTATGTCGGCCGCCGCATCGATTGCGCCTTGCTATGGACCGACGGGCCCCTGTGGATGGAAATCCCGGCGGACCTGCTCGATGCCCATATGCCGACGGGTCACGCTGGCTAAAAGCCATATGTTCCGCCGCTTTCGGCAGTCACCGGCGGGTGCCTTGACGGGTTACCCCCGACTGCCTAGATTTCTCGCAGCAATCGGGCGGCCGCCCGATATTTTTTCCCACAGTTCCAAGGATTTATCATGGGTTTGAAGCAGGTCTCCGACGCTTCGTTCGAAGCCGATGTGCTGAAGGCCGATCAGCCCGTGCTGGTCGATTTCTGGGCCGAATGGTGCGGCCCCTGCAAGCAGATCGCCCCGGCGCTCGACGAGATCGCCAAGGAGATGGACGGCCAGGTGACCATCGCCAAGATCAACGTCGACCAGAACGGCGGCACGCCGAGCAAGTACGGCGTGCGCGGCATCCCGACGCTGATGCTGTTCAAGAACGGCCAGGTC
>CAZVLU010000024.1:0-13064 GCA_964628235.1 uncultured Rhizobium sp.
TTGCTCAAGGCGCTTTTCATCTTCTCGCGCATGACGACGCTTTTGGTTTCCGGCATCTCGCTACGCATGACTGCCTCCCTTGTTCATCGCCCGGTCCCCGCCTGCGCGGCCGGTCATCCTGCGCGGAGGGGTAACAGGGATATGTTACAAAATGGCGTCCCCCGATAAGGTAGTGGTTAGTTCAGGGAACGCCAAGGGCTTGTGTTGCGGCCCCTAACGGCAGGGCTTTTCACGGCTTTTCGCGCCCGCGCTGCCGGCCCTGCCGCAGCCTTGCGCGAGGGCCTGTTCCATGCACAATGCCGGCCCCTGAGCTTCCCGCGTCTCCCCTCATATTTCGTTTTAAGGAACGGACCTTCGCCATGACCGATGACAGCGAAAACAGCCTCCATATTCATCTCAAGGACGGCCGCGTCGTCATCCGCCTGCGCCCCGATCTGGCGCCCAAGCATGTCGAGCGCATCAAGGAACTGGCGCGCGAAGGTTTCTACGACGGCATCGTGTTCCACCGGGTGATCGACGGCTTCATGGCGCAGACCGGCGATCCGACCGGCAGCGGCATGGGCGGCTCGGGCAAGAAGCTGCCGGCCGAATTCACCAAGGAGCCGTTCGAGCGCGGCACGGTCGGCATGGCCCGTTCGCAGGACCCGAACTCGGGCGACAGCCAATTCTTCATCTGCTTCGCGCCGGCGGGTTTTCTCAACGGCCAATACACCGTGTGGGGCGAAGTGACCGAAGGCATGGAATTCGTCGACAAGATCAAGAAGGGCGAGCCGCCGTCGAACCCCGACAAGATGGTGAAGGTGCTCGTTGGCGCTGACGACAAGTAAGGACTCGGCAAACATGGCCCAAGCAGCAGCCAAGAAGAACGCCGGCGGCGTCGCCGCCGACCAGCTCCGCAGCTTCATCGAGCGCATCGAGCGGCTTGAAGAAGAAAAGGCGACGCTCGCCAACGACATCCGCGAAGTGTTCGCCGAAGCGAAGATGACCGGCTTCGACACCAAGGCGATGCGCCAGATCGTCAAGCTGCGCAAGATGGAGAGCGCCGACCGCGAGGAGCAAGAGGAAATCCTCAAGCTCTACAAGCACGCCCTCGGCATGGACGACGAATAAGCTAAAGCCCGGGCAGGCGCGGCGCTGAGTCGTCGCCTCGCTCGACGTAGACGAGGCCTTCCGGCCGCCGCTTGGCGGTCGGATTCATTTCGGCTTCTTCGATGCCGTCCTTCATGATGTGGCGCACCTCATGCCCCTCGGCGAGCAGGCGGTCGGCGATGAGTTGGCGGTGGCAGTTGCGCCAATCGGCCTCGGCGCACATGACGGCCGTCGGCCGCTCGTCCGCCAACGCCGTCAATTCGCCGAGCGCCGCGCGGAAGGCCGGCGTCAGCGCGTAATCGGCAAAGCCGCGAAAGCCCTCTTTCAGCCCGACGTTCGGCGAATCCGGCGACGCTTTGCGCAAGCCGCCGAGCGACGGCATGGCGCGATAATCGACGCCAGCTTCGCGCAACGCGCGCTCCAGCGCCTCGCGGTTATAGTGCGGATTGAAGCGCGAGCGCGGCACGGCGCGCACGTCGATCAGCCGCGTCACGCCAGCCGCGCGCAGCATCTCGATGAAAATGTCGATCGGCCGCGTCGAATGGCCGATGGTGTGAATGGTCAGCGGCAGACTCACGCCCATAATTTCCAAGCCGCGCCGAGAAGGGCGCAGCCGATCAGCACCGGGATCATCCCGAGCTTGAAGCGCAAGGTGGCGATCAACGCCGCCGCCGCAAGAGCCAAAGCCGCGATATCGAGGCTGGCAAGGCGCGGCAAATCCAATTCCAGCCCGAGGAACGCGCGCTTGTCCATCTCGGCGAACAACACATGCAGCCCGAACCACAAGGCGAGATTGGCGATGACGCCGACCACCGCCGCCGTTATGGCGGCGAGCGCCCCGGCCAACGGCTTGTGGCCGCGCAGCGCCTCGACATAGGGCGCCCCAAGGAAAATCCACAGGAAGCAGGGCGCGAAAGTCGCCCACAGGGTGACGGCCGCGCCCAGCGCGCCGGCGAGCAAGGGATCGAAACCGCCGTGGCGATAAGCGGCGAGGAAGCCGACGAATTCCAGCACCAAGATCAGCGGGCCGGGCGTGGTTTCCGCCAGCCCCAGGCCGTCGAGCATCTCGCCGGGGGCCAGCCAACCGAAGCCGTTGACCGCTTCCTGCGCCACATAGGCGAGCACGGCATAAGCGCCGCCGAAGGTGACGACCGCCATCTTGCTGAAGAACAGGCCGAGTTGGGTAAAGACGCTGTCGCCGCCGAATATGAGCGCGAGCCCAGCGATCGGCGCGAACCAGATCGCCAGCCAGAGAACCAGAACGCCGGCGGCACGCTTGGCGTTCGGCTTGGTGTGCGGCAGCGCGCCGGCCGCCAGCGCCACATCGACCGCCGCCGTTTCGGCCGGCGCGCCGGCTTTCGCCGGCGGCGGCAGGAAAATATCAGGCCGCGCCTTCGCGCCGAACCAGCCGATCAGGCCGGCGGCCAACACGATCAACGGGAAGTCGATCTGCAGCAAGAAAATGGCGATAAAGGCCGCGACGGCGAGCGCCACCATCCAGCCGTTCTTCAAGGCGCGTTTGGAAATGCGCAGCAGCGCCTCGATCACCACGGCGAGAACGGCGGCCTTGATGCCGAAAAACAGCGCTTGCACGAGCGGCACGTCTTGGAAGCCGGCATAGAGCGCGCTCAGGCCCAAGATCACCAGCGCGCCAGGCAGCACGAACAAAAGGCCGGCGACCAGCCCGCCCGCCGTCCGATGCAGCAGCCAACCGACATAAGTGGCCAATTGCTGCGCCTCCGGGCCGGGCAGCAGCATGCAGTAGTTGAGTGCGTGCAGGAACCGCGCCTCGCCGATCCAGCGCTTTTCCTCGACCAGCAGCCGATGCATCAGCGCGATCTGTCCGGCGGGTCCGCCGAAGCCGAGCAGGCCGATTTTGAGCCAAAGCTTTGTCGCTTCGCCGAAGGAAATGCCGTGAATGGGTGTCATGACCGCGAGTCTATGACCGAAATATTGCCGAAGCCGGGCAGCTTGAGCGCCAGGCTGTCCAGATCGACGCCGACGACGAAGCCGAGCAGATTCAGCTCGAAGCCTTCGTCGCGCGCCAGCGTCAAACCCAAAACGCCCCAAAACGAGACTTGCCAGCCGGTCGCGCTCGGCGCGCGCGCGAAAATGGTGCGCGGGCCGAGATAGTCTTTGCCGAGCGCGTTGGGCGGCAGGGCGAGGCCCAATTCGGGCAGCTCGCGGGCGACGGCGGCGATGAAGCTGTTGCTGTTGGGCCCCGGCCAGATCGTGTAGCGGTCGCGCTCGGGATAGGTCTCCGCCGCCGCCAAGATGCGCGGGATCAACGCCTGCGCCTCGGCGCCGCGCCACTCCTTGATCAGGTCAGGCGGATTGCCGAACCATTCGCCGTCGGCGATGCCGGGGGCGACGCGCACGGCGCGCAAGCCGCGCTGCACGCCGAAGCCCATCACTTCGGCGCGCGTGTAGCCGGCGGCGTTCTCCGGCTTGAGGGCGAAC
Organism: uncultured Rhizobium sp.; assembly: GCA_964628235.1. Taxonomy (GTDB): domain Bacteria; phylum Pseudomonadota; class Alphaproteobacteria; order SMXQ01; family SMXQ01; genus CAMAVH01. The sequence goes on from CAZVLU010000024.1 coordinate 3,550, forward strand.
CACATATGCACGCCGAACGCGCCGCGCCAGCCGAAGGCGCGCGCGGCATAGACCTGGATGACCGCCTCAGGCGTCGTCGCGGCGGCCGGCGCTTGGCCGGTGGCGGCGCGGCTCGCCCGGCTCCAGTCGCCGGTCAGGTTTCCCCCGCGCAGGGCGTACAGCGCCGTGCTGGCAGCCAGCGGCAGGGCGAGCAAGAGCAATAGGACGGCCGGAGGGATCAGCCAAAGCCGGCGGCGCGGCATGGCGCGGGCGAAACGGGATGTAAAGCTCATGCCGCCTGGGTGCCACAGGCGGAGCGCGGCGGCAAGCGCTTGGGAGTCCGTTGGGCGCGCGTTGAGAAACCGTTGGGAACGCGTTGGGAGTCCGTTGGGAACGCGTTGGGAATCCGTTGGGAGCAAAACCGGCTCAGTCAGCGGAAAGCCCCGCCGAAGATCCGAGGATCTTTTAAATGGCGGGGCTCCGGTTTTGTTCGCGGCAGTGCCGCTGTCCGTCCGAGACGGGCTGTTTTCTCATCCGGAAGGGTCGCTCCCGGTCATGGGCTCGCTGTTAACCGATTATCGGACAGCCCGCCTCCTGTTGGTTCAGGGCTGCGGACTGCGGCTTTTCGGCGCGGGGCGGAAAAGCCTCTATCGCTGACTGGGTGGATCTTCCATGCTCGACGCACCCTCCCTGTAAGTTGATCCGGTGTGGCCTCTGCCTCGGCGAATGGGCCTGGACCCTGCCGATCGGTTCGACGACGCCGCTGGCGCCAGGTCTGCGTCGTCGCCGCACGTTTTGCGCCGTCTTGTCCCGGGGGTCTGGGAAAACCCCTGGGAGCCCTTCCGGATGAAGGGCGCCCCTCTCGTCGAGGGGTGCCTCCAAGAACGGCGTGAGCCCGCGAAGGCTGTGAAACGCGCGATCCGATGGCCGCAGCCACAGAGATCACTTTGGCCTCGTGGAGCCAGATTTCAACAATTATATTATTACTTTAGGCTTCAAGAAATAATATTATTACGCGACCTTAGGGTTTGCCGCGGAGTAGAACGCTTCCCAGGTGAGGCCTTCACCCTTGAGTTACCTTGCCTTTCTGGCTGCGAGACGTTATTTTTCCGACCGTCAACTCGTCTTGGGTCGGCCCGTCCTTCAAGTCACTTGATCCGACCCGGTCTTCTCGAAAGCGCAGCTGACACCGAGCGTCGCGTTGGCGCGCGGCACATTCTTAATTGGAGAAGACTCTCAATGGCGACCGGCACTGTTAAGTGGTTCAACTCGACCAAGGGCTATGGCTTCGTTATGCCCGAAGACGGCTCGAAGGATGTGTTCGTGCACATCTCCGCCGTCGAGCGCTCCGGCCTCGGCACGCTCAACGAAGGCCAGCGCATCAGCTATGATCTCGAGAGCGGCCGCGAAGGCAAGGTCTCGGCGGTCAATCTGAAGAACGCCTAAGACCCTAGGCCGGCTGCCAGGATCGGCGCCAAACCGGCCAGACCACCGAATTGGGACAGGGCCGGGCCGCGAGGACGGCCCTGTTTCCCTTTATAGGTTATGATGTTTTCACGCGTTTGATGTCGCGCCGCGCGCCCCGCTTTAAGCGCAGCGCCGCTCAATCTTCAAAGATACGGTTCAAGGAATAGGCATGGCCAAAGAAGATATGTTGGAGTTCGACGGTGTCGTGCTCGAAGTGCTGCCCGATGCGCGCTTCAAGGTGAAGCTCGATAACGGCCACGAGACGCTGGCCTATTCGGCCGGCAAGATGCGCAAGAACCGCATCCGCATCCTGGCCGGCGACCGCGTCACCGTCGAGATGACGCCTTACGATCTGACCAAGGGCCGCATCACCTTCCGCGCCAAGGACGAACGCAGCACCGCCATGGCGCCGCGCCGCCCGCAATTCCGCCGCTAACGGCAGGCGCCGGATGGCCGTCACGATCTATCACAACCCGCGCTGCACCAAATCGCGCGAGACGCTGGCCCTCCTCGAACAGAAGGGCGTGAAGCCGACGATCATCGAATATCTCAAGACGCCGCCGACGGCTGCCGAACTGAAAAAGCTGCTCGCCATGATGGGCAAGAGCCCGCGCGAAGCGATCCGCAAGGGCGAAGCGCCCTACAAGGACCTCGGCCTCGCCGAGGCGAGCGACGCCGAACTGATCAAGGCGATGGCCGAAAACCCGATCCTGATCGAGCGCCCGATCGTCGTGAAGGGCGCCAAGGCCGCGCTCGGCCGCCCGCCCGAATCCGTGCTCAGCATCCTCTAAGCCTGCAAGACTATTAAAACGACGCCGCCTTCCGGCAGCGGCGTCGAACCATAAAGCCGGCCATCATTAGGGAGAGCGAGCCGCATGAGCGCCGCACATACAATCACGCTCACCGTGAACGGCCAGGCGCGCGACATCGCCGCCGATCCCGACACGCCGCTGCTCTATGCCCTGCGCAACGATCTCGGCCTCGTCGCCACCAAATATGGTTGCGGTCTCGAGCAATGCGGCGCTTGCGCCGTGCTGGCCGACGGCGAGAAAGCCTTTTCCTGCACGCTGACGGTCGCCCAGGCTGTCGGCAAAGCCATCGTCACGCTCGAAGGCATCGGCACGGCCGAGGCACCCCATCCTTTGCAGAAAGCCTTTGAAGCCGAACAGGCGGTGCAATGCGGCTATTGCACCAGCGGCATCATCGTCGCCGCCAAGGCGCTGCTCGACGCCAATCCCGACCCCGATCTGCCGGCCATTCGCTTGGCTTTGCAGGACCATCTTTGCCGCTGCGGCAGCCATAGCCGCGTGTTTCGCGCCATCCGCCGGGCGGCGAAAGAGATGCGCGCATGACCGACGCCCCCGAGAAGAAGAAGCTCCCGGGCAGCCTGAGCGTCGATCCGCGCATCGACGCGTGGCTCAGCATCGATGCCGGCGAGACCGTCACGCTCAAGACCGGCAAGACCGAGTTCGGTCAGGGCATCAAAACCGCCATCGCCCAGATCGGCGCCGACGAGTTGGAGGTTTCGCTCGCCCGCGTGCGCGTGCAAGAGGCCGACAGCGATCTCACAGTGGACGAGAAACTGACGGCGGGCTCCGATTCGGTGCAGCAGAGCGGCATCGCCATGCGCCACGCCGCCGCGCAAGCGCGCCAAATTCTGTTGCAAAAAGCCGCCGCGCATCTCGGCTTGGCCATCGAAGACCTCAGCGTCGAGGACGGCATCGTCAGCAGCCGCTCGACCAACCGGCAAGTCAGCTATTGGCAATTGATGGCCGGCCAAGCGTTTAACAGCGACGTCACCGGCGACGTCGCGCCGCGCAGTCCGGAAAGCCGCCGCCTCGCCGGCCGCAACGTGCCGCGTCTCGACATTCCCGCCAAGCTGACCGGCGGACGCGCCTTCATTCAGGACATGGAAATGCCCGGCCTGCTGCATGGCCGCGTGCTGCATCCGCCGGCTTATAAAACCGAACTGCTCACATTCGACGCCGCCGCCATCCAGGCGATGCCCGGCGTGGTGAAAGTCGTGCAGGACGGCCGTTTCCTCGGCGTCATCGCCGAGCGCGAAGATCAGGCGGTGCGCGCCTGGGAGGTCATGCGCGACAACACGCAATGGCGCGCGCTGCCGTCGCTGCCCAACGAGGACGCACTCTCCGACTGGCTGATGAGCCAGGAGACGAACGATTGGCTGATCGACGGCGGCAATCCGATCGATGGCCCGGTCCCCGAGATCACAGAGCCCTCAGGGGCGACGAAGACCCTCGAAGCGATCTACACGCGGCCCTATCAGATGCACGCGCCGATCGGCCCGTCTTGCGCCATCGCGGTGTGGAACGGCGATAAGCTCACCGTCTGGGAACAGAGCCAGGGCGTCTTCCCGTTGCAAGCGGCGCTGTCTTGCGCCTTCGCCATGCCGGCCGAGAACATCCGCTGCATCCATGCCGAAGGGGCCGGCGTTTACGGCCACAGCGGCAGCGACGACGCCGCGATGGACGCTGCCATGCTGGCGCGCGCCCTGCCCGGCCGCCCGGTGCGCCTGCAATGGATGCGCGAGGACGAGAACCGCTGGGAGCCTTACGGCTCGGCCATGGTGATCGCTCTGCAAGCCAGCGTCGGCAAGGACGCCAAGTTGCTCGATTGGAATTGCGACGTCTGGACCAACGCCCATGCCGGCCGGCCGCGCGCCAAGATGGACAGCGCCGGCTTCGTCGCCGCCTGGCACCGCGAGGCATCCCTGCCCGCGCCCAAACCCGCCGACAACCAGGGCAAGCATGGCGGCGGCCATCGCGGCGCGACGCCGCTCTACGACCTGCCGGCCATGCGCATCGTCAAGCATCTCGTCAAGCCGCATCCCCTGCGCGTCTCGTCGCTGCGGGCGCTCGGCACCTTCGGCAATGTCTTCGCGCAAGAATCCTTCATGGACGAGATGGCCCATGCGGCGGGGCAAGACCCGGTCGCCTTCCGTCTTAACCATCTGAAAGACGCGCGCGCCCGCGCCGTCATCGAGAGGGCCGCCGCGATGGCCGGCTGGAATCCCGCCACCTGGGGCAAGGGGTACGGCCAAGGCTTGGCCTTCCACCGCTACAAGAACAACAAATGCTTCGTCGCCGTCGCCGTCGAGGCGCATGTCGATGCGGCCAAGGGCACGATCGCCATCCCGCGCGCCTGGATCGCCTGCGACGCCGGCGAAGTGATCAACCCCGACGGCGCCGCCAACCAGCTCGAAGGCGGCTTCCTGCAGGCGATGAGCTGGACGCTGAAAGAGGCCGTGCGCTTCGATGCCACGGGCATCACCAGCCTCGATTGGGAGAGCTATCCGATCCTCAGCTTCACGGAAGCGCCGGAGATCGAGGTCGCTTTCATCGACCGGCCGAACGATCCGCCGCTCGGCGTCGGCGAAGGCACCGCCGGGCCGACGCCGGGCGCCATCGGCAACGCCGTCTTCAACGCCATCGGCGTCCGCCTGCGCGAACTGCCTCTGACGCCGGAGCGCGCGCGCAAGATGATTCTTGCCGAGCGACGGGCATAAATAAAAAGAGGGGACGGAAACCGTCCCCTCTTTCCTAGACGTCTATCGCAGAGGCTTACATCCCCGCCCAAGCGGCGATGTCGGTGAGGTTGCCCTTCACGCCGTCGATCTTGCCGGTCGCGGTCGCCTTGCCGGTCGCGAGATCGACCTGATGCAACGTGCCGCCGGCGAGCAGCCAAGCGGAATTGCCGCCCTTGCCGTCCGACAGGATGTCGAAGGCCATCGGGCCCGACGCGCTCACGCCGAGCTTGCCGACCGCATTGAGCACGCCATCGTTCGGCGGCGCCTGCTTGATCAAGCCGCCGATCGTGGCGTCGATGTCGTACAGCACGGTCTCCTTGGTGCCCTTGAACGAGTTGGTGTAGGCGCCGGCGACGATATTGGCCTTCTCGCCCTTGTGCATGTCGCTGTCGGCGTATTTGAGCGCGCCGTCCGTCGTCACCATGCCGTCATCGACATTGGCGCGCAGATTGGAGCCGTCCGAGCCGATGACGCGCAGGCGGTCGGCGACCGGGTTGAAGTCCACCGTGGCGACGGCGCCCATCGGCAGCATGGTCGAAAGCTTGGACTTTTGCGTCGCCTTGCCGCTGGCGACGTCGACGGTGAAGACCGTGCCGTCGGCGGCGAGGCCGTAGAGCATGCCGTCGGCCGGACGCTGGTCGATGCCGACCAGGGCCGGCGCGCCGCTGATGGCGACCGTCTTGGTCACTTTCTTGGAATCGCTGTCGATCAGGACCAGGCTCTTGCCATCGACCAGGCCGACGAGGGTGCCGGCGGCGGCCGGCAGGGCGATAAAGCCAGTCGCCGCGACAGCGGCGAAAATGGCGAGAGGACGAATCTTGGGGGTCATGGGGTCTTCCTCGGTGTTGCCTATGGGATACGGCGTTTTCGCCGATACCTAGGAGAAACCCGCCGGCCGGACCGTTGGATGCAGCCCGAAAAAAGAATTTTTTCGGAACTTTTCTCGAGTCGCTGCATCCATGCGGCCCGTCGGCGGGTACCCCTGTCATGATCCTGTGATCGATCCGGCCCGCGCCGCGCTCGCGCGCGCCTGCCGGGCCGGATACAGTCGCCCAGCAGGATGGATCGTCAGGGCAATCGAGGATGAGCTTGGACCACGGAGCCCCACATGACGCGTTCGATGCCCGCGCCGCGTTGCGCGGTTGCGCCGACGGCGACCAGGCCGCCTTGCGCGCGCTCTACGACCAGGAGGCTGGCCGCATGATCGCCGTGGCGCTGCGCATCTTGCGGCGGCGCGACCTCGCCGAGGACATCGTGCAGGACGCCTTCGTGCGCATTTGGCGCCAGGCCGGGCTTTATAACGCGGCGCTCGGCTCCCCGCGCGCCTGGATCTACACCATCGTGCGCAATCTTTCGCTCAACCGGCTGCGCGACAGCGCCCGCGAGGATATCGTCGACGACGAGCGTCTGACCGAATTGAGCGACGCTTCTTTGAGCGGCGACGACCCGCTCGCCCGCCTGGCCGACGGCAGCGCCCTGCGCCGTTGCCTCGACGGGCTCGAGCCGCAACGGCGCGTCAGCTTGTTGCTGGCCTACACGGAAGGCCTGACGCACGGCGAGATCGCCGGTCGCCTCGGCCTGCCGCTCGGCACCGTCAAAGCCTGGATTCGCCGCAGCTTGCTGGCCTTGCGCGAGTGCATGGCATGAGCGAGCCCATGATCGGTCCTGACGATCTTCAGGCGCTGGCCGGCGAATATGTCCTCGGCCTGCTGGAGCCCGCCGAAGCCCGCGACATCGAGCGCCGCATGACGCAGGACATGGCGCTGCGCGACGCCGTCGCCGCCTGGCGCGATCGGCTGCTCGAACTCGACGCGGCGGCTGTCCCCGTGACGCCGTCGCCCGGCCTGTGGCAGCGCATCGCCGATGACGTCGCCTTGCCGCAAAGGCGCCCGGCGGACATCGCACAACGGCCACGCTTGTGGAGCAGCATCGGCTTCTGGCGCACAGCCAGTTTTGCCGGTGCGGCCCTCAGCGTCCTCCTCGCGATCTTCTCCGGCATCCTGGTGCAGCAGATGCAGCCGCGCCCGGTGGCGGTCGCCGTGCTGCAAGGCGACGACGCGACGCCCGGCGCCATCATCGAAGCCTTCGCCGACGGCAGCGTGCGCTTGGTGCCGCTGCGCGCCATCGAGGTGCCGCCCGGCCGCGCCTTGCAGGTCTGGACGTTGTGGGACCGCGCCCGCGGCCCCGTGCCGCTCGGCGGCGTGCTGCCGCGCGCCGAACAGCGCCGCTTGGCGCAGGGCGCCGACCTGCCGATGCCGATTGAGAGCCAGCTCTATGAAATCACCCTGGAGCCGGCGACCGGCTCGCCGACCGGACGCCCGACCGGCCCGATTCTTTATAAAGGCCTCGCGACCGTCATCCACTGAAGCCGAGTTCCAAGCTCCAAGCGAGCCGGCGATGACAGACAGGACATGCGGACCGCACGACGACAAAGGGCGCGCTCAACAGCGCGCCCTTTGCGCAGGCGTCTCAGCAAGCTAGTTCTGTTCGGCCTCGCCGGGCAGATTGCAATCCATCGGCTGCTCCAGCGTCGGCTCGCTGACCGTATAGGGCCCCTCTTGGGCGATCTGCCGGTCGGTCAACATGCGGTCGCATATGGCCAAGTAGGCCTCGTTGGCGCTCGACGAAGCGGCCTCTGTATCGCGATCGGGACCGGGGGAACCGTCCCGCTCGCTGCTGGCGCTACCGCCGCCCGTGCCGCCGCCGCCGCTACCGCCGCCGCCGCATCCGCATCCCCCCGTCGCCATAGCGACACTGGCGCCGCAGACAATCATCGCCGCCAGCGCCGTGGAAAGCACCGAATACTTCATCGAAACAGCTCCTTCATGAACAACTGTTCCGGATAAACCGCCGGATGCCCCGACTCGTTCCTAGAAATTATTTCCTGAATTCTTTGGAACCAAGAGATCCGCTTCGCCATCGCCCGCCCGACTCAAAAAAAGCGCGCCGCCGAAGCGACGCGCTTTTTGATCGGGCACGAAACGAAGCTTACTTCACTTCGACGACGCCGCCCGTGTTCATGTCGATCTCGAGATTGACCGGGGCGCCGCCCTTCATGGCGCGGGCTTTCACCTTGCCGTTGGCAGTGCCGGTCTCGACTCCGCTGACGTTGGTGTAGCCCTTGGAATTGAGCAGGGTCTGCACTTCAGCGGCGCTCGGCATCGCGCCGCGATCCGGACCCGGCGAGCCATCCTTGCTGGAGCCGCCCGACTGCGCCATCGCGAGACCCGCGCCGCCCATGATCATCGAAGCGACGGTCGCCGAAATTAGAAAGCGTTTCATAGAAACCTCCTTGGCCGTGTGAAGCTTATTGAGTTAACGCTCAGCCGGCAGAATGTTCCCGAAACTTAGTTATTGAAATTATTGCGAGAATCAGCGCCTAGAGGTTCCGCCGCGCGAGTGTTACGCGCGCCTGCCGGAACATCATGCGTCGTCATCGAAAAACTCGTTTGCGTCGGCGGAACGCGTCGGACAGTCTCGCCAATCCTCGCCCCACATAGGATCTCTGAACGCCCATGGCCAAAGTCAAAAAGCCCGCCCTTGAGAAAACCGCTGGCAAAGAAACCGTCGCGGCGGCTGTCGTCGGCGCGCTGCAGGAGCTTGGCGTGAAGCATGTCTTCGGCGTGCCGAGCGGCGGCTGGGTCGATTACATGGAGGCGTTGCGCACCGCCAAGGGCATCGAGTTCATCCTGGCGACCCACGAAGGCGGCGCCGGCATGATGGCCGACGTCTGCGGCCGCATGACCGGCGTGCCCGGCGTCTGCTTCGGCACCTTCGGCCCCGGCGCCACCAACCTGGCGACCGGCGTCGGCGAGGCGCTGCTCGATCGTTCGCCGATGATCGCGCTGACCGACGAAATGCCGGCAGCTTTGCGCGGCCGCACGGTGCAGATGGCCATCGACCATCAAGCGCTGTTCAAGCCGCTGACCAAAAAGACGACGCGGCTCGCCGCCAAAGGCGTGCGCAAGACCCTGTTCGACGCGGCGCGCACGGCGCTCAAGGGCCGTCCCGGCCCGGTCCATGTCGGCCTGCCCGTGGGGCTGTCGGCGGCAATCGCCAGCCCGGAAAGCGTCTCCTTCAAGGCCCCGGCCGGCGCGCCCAAGGCCGCCGCCAAGCGGCTGAAGAAAGCCGCCGATCTCTTCGCCAAAGCCGATAAGCCGGTGCTCGCCGTCGGCCTCGGGGCGGTGCGGGCCGGCATCGCCGCCGACATCAAGGCGCTGGCTCATCAGCACGACATCCCCGTGGTCCTCACGCCGATGGCCAAAGGCCTGCTCGCCGAAGATGACCGCTCCTACGCCGGCGTGCTGTTCCACGCGCTGAGCGACATGGTGGGCGAGACCCATCAGCAGGCCGATCTCGTCGTCGGCATCGGCTACGATCCGGTCGAATTCAACTACGAGTCGTGGATGCCGAAATCGGCGGCGCTCGTCAGCCTCGATATCGAGCCGGCCGACATCGACCGCAAAAGCTACAAGCTGGCGGCGGACGTCGTCGGCGACATCAAAAGCTCTCTCGCGGCGCT
>CAZVLU010000024.1:13164-50615 GCA_964628235.1 uncultured Rhizobium sp.
GCGATGTTCGCCAAACTGCAGCCGTCCAACCAAGGCTTCGGCCCCAAGGCCGCGCTGAAGGTGCTGCGCGAGGCGCTGCCCGCCGACGGCATCATGGCCTGCGACGTCGGCGCCCATACCCATCTGATCGGCCAGCTTTGGCCGACGCCGGCGCCGGGCCTGCAGATCATGACCAACGGCTGGTCGACGATGGGCTTCGGCATCCCCGCCGCCATCGCCGCCAAGCTCTGCGCGCCCGAGCAAACCGTCTGCGCCGTGGTCGGCGACGGCGGCTTCCTGATGACGGTCGGCGAATTGGCCACCGCCGTGCGCTACAACCTGAAAATCGTCGTGCTGGTGCTGACCGACAACGATCTCGCCCTCATCCGCATCAAGCAGCAGAAGAAGGGCAACCCGATTTACGGCACGCCGGTGCGGGCCACGGGCAGCATCGGCGGCGACAATCTGTTCGGCGTGCCGGTGATGACGGCGAGCGATCCCATCGCATTGCGCGAGGTCCTCGCCAGAGCCTTCGCCGCCACAGGCCCGGTCGTCGTCCAGGCGATGGTCGACAGCCGCGAATATGACGGCGTCGTGCTGAAAAAGGACAAGCCGTAAGGCTGGCGCTACAGCACCAGAATCACGCGGAAATCATTGACGTTGGTGCGCGTTGGGCCGGTGACGATCAGCCCATTGGTCGCAGCGAAGAAGCCGTAAGCGTCATTCGCCGCCAAGCATTGATCGGCGCGCAAGCCGGCGGCGCGCGCTTTAGCAAGCGTTCCGGGCGTCAACAACGCGCCGGCATTGTCTTCCGAGCCGTCGATGCCGTCCGTGTCGGCCGCCAAGGCGTGCACCTCTGTGCCCTCGCCCAGCTCGATGGCGAGCGACAATAGATATTCCGAGCAGCGGCCGCCGCGGCCTAACGCGTTCTTCACGGTGACGGTGCATTCGCCGCCGGAGATCAAAGCGACGGGCGGGCGGAACGGGATGAAATGGCCGGCGATGGCCTCGCGCACCATGGCGGCGTGGGCTTTCGCCACTTCGCGCGCCTCGCCCGTCACGCTATCGCCGAGAATCAACGGCGTGATGCCGGCTTGGGTGAAGAGCTTGGCCGCCGCTTCCAGGCTTTGATGCGCCGTGGCGACGATCTGCACCCGGGCCTGCGCGAAGGCCGGCGCGCCGGGCTTGGGCGTCTCGTCGTGAGCACCGTCGGCGCCTGCCTCAAGCAGCGCATGGACGCTGAGCGGCACGACGCAATCATAGCGCTCCAAAATATCCAGCGCGTCCTGATAGGTCGTCGGATCGGCCACGGTGGGGCCGCTGGCGATATGCGTCGGCTGGTCGCCGACCACGTCGGAAATCAGGATCGTCTCGATCGGCGCCTTGCACATCAACGCGAGCCGGCCGCCCTGCACCAGCGAGAGATGCTTGCGCACCGTGTTGATCTCTTGAATGGCCGCGCCGCATTTGAGCAGCTCGCTCGTCGTCGCCTTGAGGGCCTCCATGGTGACCGGCGGCATCGGCAGCGAGAACAGGCTGGAGCCGCCGCCCGAGAATAGCGCCAGCAGCAAATCATCCGGGCCGAGCGACTGCACGGCGGCAACGATCTCGCGCGCCGCCGCCTCGCCGGCTGCGTCCGGCACAGGGTGCCCCGCCTCGATCACCCGCACGCGCGCCAGGGCCTCGGCGCCGCTGTAGCCGTGGCCGTAGCGGGTGATGACGATGCCCTCCAATGGCGCCGCAGAGGGCCAGGCCGTCTCGACCGCCTTGGCCATGGCAGCCACCGCCTTGCCGGCGCCGATCACCAGCGTGCGGCCCTTGGGGGGTGACGGCAGAGCCCTAGCGACGACCGTCAAGGGATCGGCAGCAGCAACCGCAGCCGCGAAGCTGCTCTGCAGCAAGGCGCATGCGTCGAGGGCGCTTTGCGGGGCAAGAAGCTCAGGCAAGCTTGTCTCCGGGCGTCTGGCCGGCGAAATAGGCGTCGAGATTGTCGAGCGCGCGAAAGCCCATGGCGCAGCGCGTCTGCAGCGTGGCGCTGCCGAGATGCGGCAGCAGCATGGCGTTGGGGATCGGCAGGTAGCGCTTGTCGATGTTCGGTTCGCCGGCGAAGACGTCGAGCCCGGCCGCGCCGAGATGGCCGCTGGTGAGGCCGTGGATCAGCGCTTCGTCGTCCACCAGATCGCCGCGCGCGGTGTTCACCACGATGGCGCCTTGGGGCAACAGGCCGACGCGGCGCGCATTGACCCATTTGCGCGTCTCCGGCGTCGAGGCCATATGGATTGAGAGATAGTCGCACTGGGCGAGAAAGGCCGCGTCGTCGGCATGGTAGTTCGCCGGCAGTTCGGGCGGCAGATCGACGGGCCTGCGGCCGTGATAATGGATGGTCATGCCGAAGGCGAGCGCGCGCTTGGCGACCGCCTGGCCGATGCGGCCCATGCCGGCAATGCCGAGGCGCTTGCCATGCAATTGCGTGCCCATGAGCTGGGTCGGGGCCCAGCCCGTCCACTTGCCGGCGCGCAGCATCGCCTCACCTTCATAAGCGCGTCGCGCCGCGCCGAGCATCAGCAGCAGGGCGATCTCCGCCGTCGCGTCGGTCAAAGCGCCGGGCGTGTTGGTCACGACCAGGCCGCGCGCCTTGGCCGCCGGGATGTCGATATGCTCGTAGCCGACCGAGAAGGTCGCGAGGATTTTCACCCGCGCCGGCAGCTTGGCGATGACGTCGGCGGTCATCTTGTCGGTCAGCGTGCAGAGAATGCCGTCGCAGCCTTCCGCGATGCGCAAAATCTCCTCGATCGGCAGCGGCCGATCGTCAGGATTGAGAATCGCCTCGTAAGCCGCAGACAGCCGCGCCTCGACGGCGTCGGGCAATTTACGAGTCGCAAGGATGACGGGCTTAGATGACGCCATGATCAGGAAAGGCTACCTCTGTTGAATGACGCCGCGATGACCGCAGCTTTCAGTGAAAGGCGCAGCCCTATGGAAGTCCAATACCTCCTCAAGCCGGCTGTTATTCGCCGGCAAAATAACAGAGGCCGGCTATCCTGCAACGGCCTGCTACCCTGCAACGACATGCCGCTCGCGCGCGCCGGCGCGCAGCGCGCCTTCGCAAGCCGATAAGAATCGTTCGCCGTTCATGCCGTCGGGATTGGGCACATAGATCACTGCCTTGATCTGGTCGGCCTCGCCGATCTTGCAAATGGTGTAATCGAAATCGACAATGCCGACGCCCGCCACGGCGACGAGCCGCATGCCGTCGCCCTTCTCATAGACGTCATGGGCATGCCACAGGCGACGGAAATCAGCCGAAGCCACTTCCAACTCGGCCAGCATTTCGCGCAACACGCTGTCGTTGGAGACTTTCGAGTAATCGGCGCGAAAGCGGGCGATCAGACGACGCGCGTCGGTCTCCCAATCGGCCATGCTGTCGCGAAAACGCGACTCGGTGAAGGTGAGCCAGACGATGTTGCGCCGCTCCGGCGCGATGTCGGCGAAATCGCCGAACACGAAGCGCGCCGCCGCGTTCCAGGCCAAGACGTCCCAACGCATATTCTTGAGATAGGCCGGGCGCGGCCCGAGCCCGTCGATCAGGCGGCGCAGGCTCGGCGCCACGGCCAAGCTGTCGATCGCCTCGCGCTCGTTGCTGTGGTGGCCGGCGAGGAAGAACAGATAGCTGCGCTCTGTCGGGTTAAGCCGCAGCGCCCGCGCCAGATTGTCGAGAAAGGCCGTGGAGACGCGAATCTCGCGCCCCTGTTCGAACCAGGTGTACCAAGTGAGGCCGATGCCGGCGAGCGCTGCCACCTCCTCGCGCCGCAGGCCCTTGGTGTGACGCCGGCCGACGGTCGGCAGGCCGAAGTCGCCGGGCTGGAGCTGCTCGCGCCGGGCGCGGAGAAACTCCGACAATCCTAAGCGGTTACGGATCAGATGCGGTTGCGGCATGGCTCACCTATTGGCAGCACTAATAGGACAAAAACTAGCATCGCGGTCGCCGTCTGCCGGCCGCAATACTGCCCCTCCACCGCCGCGGGGCGGCTGCGCGAAAGGAGCGTTTGCCATGGCAGAAGTGTTTGTTTCGAAAGTCTCCGAGATGAAGGACGGCGACCGCCAGATCGTCCGCGCCGAGGACGGCAAGGAGGTCGGCGTGTTCTTTTCCGGCGGCGAGTACTACGGCTACAGCAACTACTGCGCCCATACCGGCGGCCCGGCCTGCGAAGGCATCATGATCTCGAAGGTCGAGGAGATCGTCGACGACGAGAAGAAATGGCACGGCCAGTCGCGCTTCACCGGCGACATGCATTTCGTCTGCCCATGGCACGGCTGGGAATACAGCCTGAAGACCGGCGAATGCGTCGGCGACAAGAAGTACAAGCTGAAGAAGTTTCCCGTCGTCCTGCGCCAGGACGACATTTTCGTCGTTCTCTAACGAGGGGTCCGCATCATGGATGTGCCGCCGAAAGAAGTCCGCAAGCTGACGTTCGACGAGTTTCAGACCGACAAGTTCCTGCATCACGCCGCCGAACAGGCGCATGCCCGGAACTACAAAGACTTCCTGATCGTCGACGTCGATTCCCACCATTACGAGAACGAGTCCTACAAGGACGTTTTCAGCTTCATCGAAGACCCGGTGATCAAGCGCGCCGCGCTCGAATCGGTCGAGCGTCCTGGCCGCTCCACCCTGCTCAATTCGCAGGTCGGCTACCAGGACATCAACGGCCGCATCACCCGCCAGCGCCTGCGCAAGATCGAGAAGACGACGGATGCCGAGCACCGCGACATCACCATGACCAAGCGCTGGATGAACGCGATGGGCGTCGATTACGCCTGCCTGTTCCCGACGCCGATGCTGTTTCTCGGCCTGCATCCGCAGCCCCATGTCGAAGTGGCGCTGTGCAACGCCTACAACCGCTGGCTGTGCGAACGCGTGCTGTCGGCGGAACCGCGCCTGGTGTCGATGCTTTACATTCCGTTCAACGACCCCGAGGCGGCCTACAAGACCGTGCAGGAGTTCGGCGGCAAGAAGGGCGTCTGCGGCTTCATGGTCACGTCGCCGCGCTACAAGCCGGTCCACGACAACGCCTATATGAAAACCTACGCGCTGCTCGAGGAAATGGGCCTGCCGATCTCGTTCCACGCCGCCTACAACTGGAGCGATCAGGCGCTGTCGATGACCAACCGCTTCATCTCGGTCCATGCGCTCGGCTTCATGTGGTTCAACATGATCCATATGGCCAATTGGGTGACCAACGGCCTGTGCGAACGCTTCCCCAAGCTGAAGGTCATGTGGATCGAAAGCGGCCTGACCTGGGCCTACGCCATGATGCAGCGCTTCGACCACAGCTACATGATGCGCACCTCCGAATGTCCGCAGCTCAAGCGCAAGCCGAGCGAATATATGCGCGAGATGTACTACGCGACCCAGCCCATGGAGATGCCGGAGGACAAGTCCATCCTCGAAGCCACCTTCAAGATGCTGAACGCCGAGACGCAGCTCGTCTGGTCGTCCGACTACCCGCACTGGGACTTCGATCTGCCGAGCGTGATCTACGATCTGCCGTTCTTGAGCGAACAGGCCAAGCGCAACATCCTCGGCGCTAACGCCGCCAAACTGTTCAACCTGGATACGACCAAGATCGTCAAGGAAATCCCAGATATCCACCCTGCCCTCAAGCGGGCTTAAGCAGGAGTCCGACATGAACGCAGTATCCGCGCAAGCCACGGCCGCGAATCCCGAACTGGAGACGGCATCGGAAGAAGCCTCGGAAACCGCAGTGCGCATGGCCGCTCGCCTCGATGCGTTGCTGGCGAAAGGCGAAGACGGCCTTTCCAATGAAGCTCTACAGACGCTGCTCGCTTCGCTCGTGACGCTCTATGCCGCCAAGATCGAAGCCGGTCACAAATTTCCGCCGCTCAAGCCCAATATCCAGGCTTGCAGCGCCACGGATATCATGGTGATCGCCAGCGCCCTGTTGAAGGTCGGCAATCTCCAGGTGTTCGAACTCGGCATGTGGCAAAGCTACACAGGCCGCTAGACGCCAACGCTCACAGAACGGCCCAGCCGCAAGCTGGGCCGTTTTTATTACGTGCGCGAAATCATGCCGCGCGCCCAGTCGCCGATGACCGACACGGCAAGCGTGCAGAGGAAGATCGTCACGCCCGGCACGACGCACATCCACCAGCCGGTCAGCAGATAATTGCGGCCGAAGCCGACCATATTGCCGAGGCTGGTGTTAGGCGGCTGAATACCGAGGCCGAGGAAGCTGAGCGACGTCTCCAACAAGATCGTCTCGGGAAAGTTGATCGTCGCCGTCACCAGCAAGGCGCTGGCGATATTGGGCAGCACGTGGCGGAGATAAATGCGCCACCAGGAGAAACCCAACGTCTGCATGGCCAGCACGTAGCCGCGCCCGCGAGAAGCCAGCGTCATGGCGCGCGACAGACGCGCGAAGCGCTCCCAGCCGTAGAGCCCCAAGATGATGAGGAACAGCGGCAGGCTGCTGCCGAAGAAGGCGGTGATCGTCAAAGTGACGATGATGAACGGCAAGGACGCCTGCGCGTCTATCGCGCCGACGACCAACTCGTCGACCCAGCCGCCGAAATGGGCGGCGAGGATGCCGAGCGTGGTGCCCAAGGTCGCCGAAATCAATGTCGCGCACAGCGCCAACAGCAGGCTGGTGCGCATCGAGGAGATTAGGCGCGACAGAATATCGCGGCCCAGTTCGTCGGTGCCGAGGATATGGGCCGACGTGCCGCCCCAGCCCATCGGCGGCAGCAGACGGGACATCAGATCAAGCGTGTTCTTCTCCGGAATCGGCAACCAAGCGGCGAAGCCGACCAGGCTGAGGCAAAGTATCAGCCAAATCGCGGAAATCTTCACGCTGAGCGGAGCTTTTACCGCCGTCTGCCAGCTCGCTGCTAAAGCGGTATGAACCATCATGCTCTCCTCAATTGGCTGCGGCGGCGGAAGCGCGCGGATCGAGCCAGGCATAAATCAGATCGACCAGCAGATTGGTGACGATCATGACGAAAGCCACCAGCATGATGATGACCTGGACGATGGCAAGGTTGCGCTGGGCCACCGACTCGACAATCAGGCGGCCGATGCCGGGCCAGGCGAACACCGCCTCGACCACGGCGGCGGCGCTAATCATGCCGCCGACCAGCAGCGGCAGGATGGTCGCCAGCGGCACAAGAGCATTCGGAAAGACATGGCGCACCAACACGCGCGCCTCGCTCAAGCCGCGCGCCCGCGCCGACGTGACGCATTGCAGCTTCAGGGCATCCAGCATGGCCGAGCGCACGAAGCGCGTGAACACCGCCGACTTGGCGACGCCGATGGTCACCACGGGCATGATCATGTGAGCCCAACTGCCGGTGCCCCCCGTGGGCAACCAACGTAATGAGACCGAAAACACAAGTATCAGCAGTAAACCAAAAAAGAAGTTCGGAATGGCGAATCCGAGCGTCGAAAAGCTCATGACGGCGGCATCCCACTTGCTGCCGGACTTGATCGCCGCCCACGTTCCGACTGGCAAGCCGATGAGGATCATCAAGGCGGCGCTCGAACCGATCAGTTGCAGGGTGGCCGGTAGGCGCTCCATCACAGTATCGAAGGCGTCACGGCCGTTGAGGATCGACTTGCCGAAATTGCCTTGCATCACGTTGGTGACGTAGATGAGGTACTGCTCGCCGACGGTGCCCTCGAAGCCCCACAATTTGCGATAGGACTCGATCATGTCCTTGGTCATGTCGTCGGGATTGAGCACGGCGAGCACCGGATCGCCGGTCAAGCGCAGCGCGACGAACACGAAGGTCACGATGAGCCAGAGCGAAACGACGGCACGCAACAATCGGGCAGCGAGTTTCATGGTCCCTCTCTCCCCGCCCCTGCGCCTTCAGCCAGGCCGGGCGGACGACGGCACGGCTTGACGCTTAGGCGACGGCTCCCGAAATATTGCGTGGGCCGGATGACGGCGCGGCGACCGCCAGATCCGACAGCTTGCGGCCGGGAATCGCCTTGATAAGCTTTTTGGTATAGGGGTCGCGGCTTTCGTCGCCGAATTGCGCGACGGCGATCTCTTCGACCACTTGGCCGGACTTCATGACCACGACGCGGTCGGCGATGTCGAACACGATGCGCAGATCATGCGTGATGAGCAGAATGGCGATGCCGCGCTTGTCGCGCAGCGCCTTGAAGCAATCGAGAATCTGCTTCTGCAGGCAAACATCGACGGCTGAGAGCGGCTCGTCGGCAATCAACAGCTTCGGCTTGAGCAATAGCGCGCGGGCGATGACGACCCGCTGGGCCTCGCCGCCGCTCAAAAAAGATGGCCGGCGGTCGAGAATCGACTCGTTGAGGCCGACATCGCGCAGCGTCGCGCTGATCTGCACGGCGCGCTTGGCCTCGTTCTTCTCGCCATGCACCTTCAGCACTTCATGAAGCTGCGCGCTGACCCTCATTAAGGGATCCAGCGAATCTTTCGGGTGTTGAAAGACGATCTGAACGCCGGCGTCCTCGGCGCTGATCTCCTTCTTAGCGTTGACCGTGACTTTGCCTGAGTCAGGCCGCACCAGGCCCATCGCCATTTTGGCCGCGGTGGTCTTGCCGCTGCCGCTCTCGCCGACCAGAGCGACGATCTCGCCCTGCTTGACGGAGAAACTGATTTCGTCGGCGGCGACGACGACCTCGGCTTTGCTCTTCCCGCCCGTCGTGCGAAAGCGCTTGGAGACCTTGTCGAAGGATAGGCAAATCTCGCCGAAGGCGTGATCCTGATGCGTCTTCGCTTGGTTTTTGACCGCCGCCGCCTCGAACAGCTGCTTGGTGTAATCCTCTTTCGGCGCCGCCAGCACTTCGCGCGTCAATCCGCGCTCGACGATGCGACCGGATTTCATCACCGCGATATGCGAGGCGCGGTCGCCGACGATGCCCAGATCGTGCGTCACCATGAGAACGGAGAGGCCGCGCTTGGCGCGCAATTCGTCCATCAAATCGAGAATTTCCGCCTGCACCGACATATCGAGGGCCGTGGTCGGCTCGTCGGCGATCAATAGCGGCGGATTGCCGAGCAACGCGAAGGCGATCATCACGCGCTGGTTTAGGCCGCCTGACAATTGGTGCGGATAGGCGTTCATGCGGACTTCGGGCTGCGCGATATGGACGCTGCGCAGGGCGGCAAGCGCCAACTCGCGCAATTCCTCGCGGCCGGCCTTGGAGTGGTGCATGCGCAAGGTCTCGAACATCTGCGAACCGATGGTGCGCACCGGATTGAGCGCCGCCATGGGGTCCTGAAACACCATGCCGACGGATTTCTGGCGGAAACTGCGAAGCGCCGAAGGCTTCAGCGACAGCACGGGCTGGCCATCGACGACGATGCGGCCATAGACGGCGGCGGGGAACGGCAAGAGATTCATCAACGTGTGGCACGTGACGCTCTTGCCGCTCCCGCTTTCGCCGACGAGCGCGAAGTACTCGCCTTTGCCGATCTTGAAGGAGACGTCTTCCACCACCGTTTTGCGTGCGAGCCCATCGATCACCTCGACAGTCAGCCTGTCGACGGCGCAGATCGGAGCTTCGGGCGGGACGCTGGGCGCAAGCATGGGACGGTTCCTTGGGTCGAGGCGAGTCGCTTCGCGATAGGCTAGTTAAGACCGGTCCGCGTTCCCCTTGCGGAAGTCCATGTAGGGATGCGGATAAGGAGTCCACTTCACCTTCGGGTTGACGCCGTAGAAGAAGCCGAAGGTGTGCAGGATGATGGCTGGCGGATCGTCATCGAAGATCGTCATCATGTTCTTCAGGGCTTCTTTGCGCATGCCGGCATCCATCGAGCTTTCGAGCTGGCGGCCCCACTTATAAAACTCCTCGTTCGACCAGACTTCGCGCTCGGACTCGTTGTAAGAGCGCCAGAAGCCGAACAGCGGGTCGTTGACCAGGATCGGGTCGGCGCCGTTGCGCATCCCCGTGCCCGGGAAAGCCAGCAACTGGCCGAAGTTCTCTTTCATCTGCAGATCGATGTTGACGCCGACGGCATTCCACATCGAGACGAGAATCTGCGCCGTCGAGACTTCAGAGCCGTAAGCGTTGTTGCGGATGCGATAGGGAATCGTCTCGCCTTTATAGCCGGCGGCGGCGAGCAGTTGGCGCGCCTTGGCCGGGTTGTATTCCCACTTCGGATGGCTCGGGTCATAGAGGGCGCCGTAGGACTTGAGCTGGTGGCCGTTCGGCACGTCGACCATGCCGGCCCACAAGGATTTCACGATGGCTTCGCGGTCCACCGCCATCGCCAAGGCCTGACGCACCCGTTTATCCTTGAGAACCGGGTTGCGCGTATCGAACTTGACGTTGCGCATCGAGGGAATGGTGCCGCCGACGATCTCCATCTTGGCATTCTTCACCGGCGCGAACTGATCCGGCGGAATATCGACAGCGATGTCGAAGTCGCCGCTGATCAAGCCGGCGATGCGCGACGACAGCTCCGGCACGCCACGGAAGATCAACGTGTCGATGTCCGGCTTGCCGCCCCAATAGTCGGCGAAAGCCAGCAGGCGGTTCTCTTCGGGCGACATGTTGCCGAGCCTGAAGGGGCCGGTGCCGACCGGCTTCAAGGCGAAGCCGTCCCAGCCGCCGGCAGCCTCAAACGCCTTCTTGCTGATGATCTGCGAGCCCCAAGCCGTCAGACGCATCTCGATCGTCGGATCGGTGATGCTGCTGCTGACGCGCACGGTCGTCGGATTGACGATCTCGACGCCGGCGATGGTGGAGAGGAACTGCTGCGCCGTGCCGTAGCCCGGCGAGCCCTTGGTGGCGATGCGCTCGGCGCTCAGCGAGAAGGCGACGTCTTCGGCCGTCATGGTCGAGCCGTCATGGAACTTCACGCCTTGGCGCAGGGTCAACTCAAGGGTCTTGTCGTCGATACGCCTCCACGATGTCGCGAGGCCGGGGATGAGCTTACCGTCGGCCTTGTAGTCGGTCATGATCAGCGTGTCGTAGAGATTGATCATGACGCGGAAGCCCGCGTAAATCTGGTAGCGCAGCGGATCGAGCTGCTTGGGAATTTCGTCTGCGGCGACGACGACCTGTTTGCCGCTTTGCGCGTAGGCCGAGAACGGCAGCGACGTCGCCGCCAGGGTTCCCGCAATCAAAAGACAAGCTGCGCGTCTGGTAATCTTCATGGTCCACCCTCGTGTCTGAGGCGATCTCTCGCCTGATTGGTTGCACTCGTGAGCCGGCCCGCCTGAAATTCGTATCGTCCGTCAGCTAAGTTCGTTCTGGCTTCCCCCGGCATTCCGGCGCTGCGGCTTTGACGCCTGGCACCGGCCTCTCTCACTCCCCTCTCGTGGCTCCTGACGGCGTTGCAGATTCAACGCCATAAGGCTTCGGCCAATGATCGTTAGGCTTCATGGCCTGTTACGTATCGTCAATACAGTCAACGACTAGAAAATCAGCAGATACGGCACTTACTAAGACTTAAAAATAAGCAACTGAACCAATCGAAGCGGGACGTCGTCTAATGACGGCGACGGGAATAACTGAGCGTCCCGCGCCAAATCATTCCGCCCTAGCACACGCCAGCTTGCCCCCCTCACGCGCGTGCGGGACCCGCACCCCGTTACGCACGCGCGGCACCCGCGCGATGGCCGCTCAACTCCTCGCCAGCGTTCCTCTTCAAGAAGAACAGCGGCAGCATCGACAAGAACGAGACGACGCCGATGGCGGCGAGCGCCCACTGGACGTCGGCCGTCACGAGATTTCCGGCATCGCCGCCGCGCAAGCTGGCGACCAGGAACAGCAGGAAAGCGCTCAGCGCCACGCCCGCGCCGTTGCCGAATTGCAGAAGGCCGTTGGAGAAGCTCGTCGCGCCGCTCATGTCGGATGGCGGCATATCGGCGTAGGTGAGCGACTGCAGCGCCGAGACCTGCAGCGAACGGAACGCGCCGAACAGCAACAATACGCCGCAGACCGTGACCATCGACGTCGACGAATCGAACAGCGCGCAAGCAAAGACCATGAGCGTGCTCAATGTGCCGTTGACCAGCACGAGACGACGAAAGCCGTAGCGTTTGATCAGCGCCGGCGCCGCCGCCTTTAGGGCGATGAGGCCGATCGCCATGGAAAACACCAGCAAGCCGGAATTGAATGCCGTCATGCCGAGGCCGATTTGCAGCAGCACCGGCAAGAGAAACGGCACAGCGCCGACAATGACGCGGAACAGCACGCCGCTCACGGTCGCGATATTGAACGTCGGGATGCTGAAAAGATGCACTTTCATCAAGGGATGCGCGGCACGGCTCGAGTGGAGCCAGACCAGCCCGCCGAGCCCGAGCCCGCTCACCAACATCAAAACTGAAAGGAGACCCTGACCTTGGTTGGTCGCCATTTCCATGGCCAGCATCAGGCAAAAGACCGTCAGCGTGGTCAGCGCGAAGCCGAACCAATCGAGGCTATGCTGGGTCGGCGGCTTATATTCTTTGATGAAGAGGCTGATCGCGATGATGCCGGCGAGTCCGATCGGCACATTGGCGATGAAAATCCAGCGCCATGACACATAGGTCGTGAGAAAGCCGCCGACCGGCGGCCCCAACAGCGGCCCGAGCAGAGCGGGAGTCGTCACCAGCGCCATCGCCTTGACATACTCAGACTTGGGAACCGAGCGCAGCACGACGAGGCGGCCGACCGGCGCCATCATCGCGCCGGCGATGCCGAGCAGGATGCGCGCGACGACGAGTTGTTCGAGAGTCTGGGCCGCGGCGCAAAGGATCGAGGCGACCGTGAACAGCCCGACCGCGCCGCGAAAGATCGTCTTCATGCCATAGCGATCGGCGAGCCAGCCGCTGATCGGGATGAAAACCGCCAGGCTCATCAGATAGGAGGTGACGGCGAGGCTCAATTCGACCGGCGTCGCGCCGAGATCGATCGACATGGCCGGCAGCGCGGTGGTGATCACCGTGCCGTCGAAGCCTTCCATGAAGAAACCGCAAGACACCACCAGAGGCACGATCCGCGAGCCGCGCGCCGGACGCGGATCGTCCGGCGGCGCGGCGGATGCGGGCAGGTCGTGCGCGGATGTCGTCATTCTCGCGGCAATCCCTTAACCTTCACTGGGTCTCGGCCGCCAAACAGCAGCCGACAGTTCACGCTGCGGCGACGCTTTGATCCTTGCACTCGAATTGCATCAGCGCCGTCAGATCTTTGACATTGGTCGCGGTTTCGATGGCGAGCAGATACTTCACTAGTTTCTCGACCGCCGCCTTGCCCATGATCGGCTCGGCGTTTTCGACGATTTTGGCGCGCAGCTCGTCGTCGGAGAACGGGTTCTTGGGATGGCCGGGGAACGGCTTGGCCGCGCCATGCACGACCGTCCCGTCGTTCAACTCGATCTCGACGCGCGACAGATAGCCGTCCTGCGCGCGCTTCAGCTTGCCGCCCTTGATAGTGCCGAGTTCGGGGGCCGGGAAGGCTTTGACCTTGTCGCGCAGGAAGGCGGCACGCGTCGGGTCGAGCACGCGCTCGAGATCGAAGCTGTCGGTGCGCACGAAGCCGTCGATGATCGCGGTCGCGACCGCGTAAGGCAGCGAATGGTCGGCCGTCTCGCGCGAGATCGGGTTGTAGGGGTCGAGGCGAATCGCCACCAAGTGGTCGTAAGCGCCCTCCTCGGCATAAATGCGCACGGCTTTGATCTTGGACAGGTCGCCGCCGATGGCGGTGCGCGCTTCGATGGCGGCCTGAATGGCGCTTTGCGCCACCGAACCGATCGGCCAGCGCTTCATGTAGGTCTCGGCGACGCGCGTCGGCTTAATCGAGAGTTGCAGGCGCTCACGCAGAATCGGCAGCGGATCGTCCGTCATCTGCATCTTGGCGATGAAGCCGTATTTGCCCGTGAAGGGCCGCACGGCGCCTTCGACGCCGACCGAGGCGAGCATGCAGGCTTGCAGGGCGTTGCGCACGGCGTCGGAGCCGTTGAAACGCTTCCACATGGTCAGATCGCCGCGCTTGTTGAGATCGCCCGATTCGATCTCGTCGCTGGCGAAATGCGGGATCACCGTCATCGCCAGGGCCTCCTGGGTCTGCGCGGCATTTAGCTTCATGACGCGGGCGATGGCGCAGCAAGCGCCGATCGAGGTGAGATTGGTGTAATCCCAGCCGCCAGGATAGGTGGTGAGTGCGTCGAAGCAGGCGGCGGTCACTTCATAGCCGACGGCGATGGCCGACAGCAGCTCCGCGCCGGTCGCGCCAGCATATTCTGCGGCAGCGATGAGGCCGCACATCATGTCGCTCGGATGGCCGCTATTCTTGCCGCCGACGAAGAAGTCGTTGTAGTCGTAGCAGCGCAACAGAACGCCGTTCGCCAGCGCCGCGATGTCTGGCGTGGATTTCTTGGAGCTGCCCCAGACCACGCAAGCGTTCGGCCCTTCGACCGGAAAAAGGCCGGCGTAGCGCCGCGCCATCAGCGATGCCGGATGGGCGAGCGCGCCGAGCGACACCGCCACGGAGTCGAGCAGCGCGCGCTTGGACGAGCGCGAGATATCCGCATCGAGCTTGGCGTTCACCTCGGCGGCATATTTGGCGATCAGTGTCGCGGCTTCGTCGTGGAAGGCGCTAATGTCGATCTTGGCCATCAGGTGTAACCCCTTTCTTTAACGGCTGCGCCGGCATCGCCGCGGGCGGCAACCAATTCCTTGTCGATGAATGACGGAAGCACGGCGGAATCCTTGGTGAAGGTGACGAGACGGAAGCCCTTTTCGACGGCCTTCGCGGCGGCCTTGCCGGAACCGCACTGAATGCCCGGAATGACATTGTGCGTCTGGCAAGCCTTCAAAATTTTATCGACGGCGGCGACATGCTCGGGCTCGGTCTTGTCGAGCTCCGGCGGCAAGCCGAGGCCGAGCGCCAAATCGGCGGGACCGATGTAAATGCCGTCAAGGCCCGGCGTCGCGGCGATCTCTTCGACGTTCTCGACGCCAAGGCGCGTCTCGACCATGACGAAACAGAGCACGCTGTCGCCGACGACCTTCACGTCGCGGCTGTTCATCACCATAGAGGCGCGCGCCGGGCCGAAGGAGCGCACGCCCTTGGGGAAGTAGCGGCAGCCGGCCACAGCCTTGGCGGCTTCCTCGCGGGTGCTGACCATCGGCACGACGACGCCCTGCACGCCGGCGTCGAGCGCTTTGCCGATCATCCAAGGCTCATTGGCCGGCACGCGCGTGATCGGCACGACGCCGCGGCCTTCGATGGCGCGCAGCATGTCGAGCATGTTGATGTAGTCGACCAGGCCGTGCTGCTGGTCGATGCAGACGTAGTCGATGCCATCGACGCACATCAGTTCAGCGGCGAAGCCCGAGGGGATGGTCGCCCAACCGCCGAGCGCGACGCCGCCCGATTCCCACTTCTTTCGCAATGTCGCGGCAAGAGCCATGTCGCACCCGTTGTGTTGTGGGGGATCGGCGCTGTCGCGGCAGTGCCGTGCAACGCCGTTGCTGTGACATCAGGATGAGAGGGACCGCTGATAGCGTCCAATTTGCTTTTTCATGTCTTTTATTCGTAACGATGAATAAGACTCGCCGGCTTATGGCGGAATCGCCCGCAAAATGGCGATTCTTATAAAATGTCATGATTTGCAGGGTGCAGCCCGGCCCATAAAAATTGAAGGACGCAGGGTACGAAGGCAGAACGCCTTACCGGCCGCTCTCCACCTGCGCCGCGATTTCGCGCACGGTGCGGATGAAATGGTCGCGCTGCTGCGCATTGTCGCTCGCCTCGTTATAAACCAGCAGCAAGGACGTGAGGGCGGCGTCGCCGACAGCGAGCTCGCGCCACACCACGTTCTCCAGTTGGATCGCCGCGACCGAAGCCGGCATGATGGTCAGGCCGAGGCCGGCGGCGACCAGGCCGAGCGTCGTCGTCGTTTCGGCGGCGTCCTGCACCACATTCGGCGTGAACCCGGCCTGCGCGCACATCTGGAAGACCTGCTCGTAGAATCCGGCGCCCGTCCCGCGACGGCGCAGCACGAAGCGCTGATCGGCAAGCGCCTCGATCGGCACCGGCACCTTGAGGTCGGCCAGGGCATGGCCTTGCGGCAATACCAGCATCAGGCGCTCGCGATGGACCGGCAGCGCGGTCAGCCCAAGCGGCATCACCGCTTGGGCCGCAGGCCGGATCAAGCCGACATCGAGCTTGCCGAGCGCCAGCATGTCGAGCGTGTGCTGCGAGGTGGCGATGCCCAGTTCGAGCTGCACATCGGGAAAAGCCGTGTGGTAGGCGCGAATCGCGCGCGTGAAGACGCTGGTGAGCGGCGCCGAGGTGGTGAAATGGATGCTGAGTTTGCCGACATGGCCGGTCGCCGCGCGCTTGGCAGTGTCGATGGCGTGGGCGGCCTGCGCCAGGGCGGCGCGCGCTTCGACCAGAAACACGCGGCCCGCCTCGGTCAGCTCGACACGGCGGCGACTGCGCTTGAGCAGCATGACGCCGAGCTCCTGCTCGATAGCCTGAATCTGCAGGCTGAGCGGGGGCTGGCCGATATGCAGTCGCTCGGCAGCGCGGCTAAAATGCAGCTCTTCCGCGACGGCGACGAAATAGCGGAATTGACGGAGGTCCACGCTTATATGCCTGCCTCAATAAGAGACGCCTAAAATCATATTAGACGTAGATAAGACCGCAATCCATCATTGAGAATAAAGGATATTCTGTTATTTGCCGCAAAGACGCGACGCAATCGAGCGCGGCTTATGCCATTGTTCCCCGCGACAAGACAAACCATTGGAGTTTGCTATGAGCCTCGTCATTCCCGCCCCCGCGATCACCACCATCCCCGTCCTCGGCGGCGGCGAGTTTCCCGTGCGCCGCGTCTACTGCGTCGGCCGCAACTATGCCGCTCACGCCCGCGAAATGGGCCATGACCCGAACCGCGAGCCGCCGTTCTTCTTCATGAAGCCGACCGACGCCATCGTGCCGAACGGTTTCGCCATCCCCTATCCGCCGCAGACCTCCGATTATCAGCATGAGATCGAGCTTGTCGTGGCGCTCAAGTCCGGCGGCGCCAACATCCCCGCCGCCAATGCGCTCGACCATGTGTTCGGCTATGCCGTCGGCCTCGACATGACGCGCCGCGATCTCCAAAACGCGGCGAAGAAGCTGCAGCGCCCGTGGGAGCTGGGCAAGAGCTTCGAACATTCCGGCCCCTGCGCCGAGCTGACCCCCGCCGCCAAATTCGCCGACCCGACCAAGGGCGCGATCTGGGTGAAGGTGAACGGCACGGTTAAGCAGACCGGCGATCTGTCGGACATGATCTGGAACGTCGCCGACACCATCGCCTTCCTCTCCGAGTCGATCCCGCTCGGCGCCGGCGACGTGATCTTCATGGGCACCCCGGAAGGCGTGGCACCAGTGGTCAAGGGCGACAAGCTGCAGGGCCATATCGACGGCCTGACCGATTTGAACGTCAGCATCGTCTAAGCCGATCGTTCGAGAGCTTAGGAACGGCCGCGTCCTTAAAAGGCGCGGCCGTTTTTTATCGCGGCCAAGTGATTGGCTCGCGCCTCAGAGACGGCGTTAGGGTCTTTCCGGTCTATTCACAGGGGAAACCGCCATGATCCACCATCGTCGCCTATCCGCCGCGCTTATCATCGCCGCGCTCACCGCAGCCCTTCCTGCTGCGGCACAAGAATCCAGTCGCCTGCGTGGAGAAGTGACGAAAGTCTCCGGCGACACCCTCACCGTGAAATCCGACGACGGCAAAACCGCCGATGTGACGCTGGAAGGCGGCTATACGATCAGCCATGCCGTGGCGATCAAACTCGCCGACATCAAGCCGGGCACCTTCGTCGGCGTCGGCGCGTCCCTCCCCGAGAACGGCGTCATGAAAGCGATCCAAGTCGTGGTGTTCCCGCCCAACACCCGCGCCAGCGAGCGTCACGGCGCTTGGGGCTCGGACAGCAACGCCACCATGACCAACGCGCCGGCCACCATGGTCGTCGCCGGCCAATCGGCGGGCAAGCTGACCCTGACCACGGGCGGCCAAAACTACGAGATCGCCGTGCCGCCCGACGCCGTGGTGGTGCGGATCGAAGACGGCAACAAGGACCTGCTCAAGCCCGGCGCTTGGATCAATATCGCCAACGTCGCCAATAAGGACGGCAAGCTCTCCGCCAAGGCTGTCGGAGTCAGCGACGACAAGCGCTATCCGACGCGCTGATCGCAGCGCCGAAACGCAAAACAAAAGGCCGGCCCCTGAGGGCCGGCCTTTTACGTCTGTGCCGCTTGGCTTACGTCCAGCTCAAGTCATGCTGGCGGAACGGCGTCGAACGGATGCGCTTGCCGGTCGCATAGAAGATGGCGTTGGCCACCGCCGGCGGCGCCGGCGGGCCGGCCGGTTCGCCGAGACCGCCCCATTTCTTGCCGCCCGACGACGCGAAGATCGTCTCGACCTCGGGCATCTGATCGATGCGCAGCAAATTGTAGCTGTCGAAGTTGGTATTCACGAAACGGCCGCGTTCCAAATCGAGGCCGCCCATCCAGGCGTGCGACAGCTCCCAGCAGACCGAGCCTTCGCATTGCTCGGCGGCGGCATGCGGGTTGATGACATGGCCGGCATCGAGCACGACGAGCAGCTTTTCGATGGTCAAACGGCCGCGCCGGCTGACATGCACCGTGGCGCAAGCCGCAGCGATGGTGCCGTGCGATTCGACGACGCCGATGCCCATGCCCTGGCCCTTGGGCAAGTCGGTGCGGAAGCCCGCCTTGTCCTTCAGCGTGGTCAGCACGAGCTGATAATCGTCGATGCCCTCGGTCATCTTGAGACGCCAGTCGAGCGGATCCCAGCCGCCAGCGATGGCGATCTCGTCGATGAAGCTTTCCGACATGAAGCCCATCTGGTTGGCGCCAGGCGCCCGATGCGTCGAGCCCGGAACGTGAGTCTTGGCGTTATGCCGCTCATGATGGCGAACCGGGAATTTGTACGACATGTTGGAGATGCCGTAGTCCGCCGTGGCGCTGCCGTAGTTGTTGACGCCTTCCGGCACGTACCAGACGCCGCGCGTGAACAGCGCGGTCGGGAGGCCGTCGTCGCCGAGCGAGGCGGTCAGCTTGGCGAGCGCCAACGGACGCTGCTTGTCCTGCGCGAGATCTTCCTCGCGGCTCCAGATCACCTTCACCGGCTTGCCGACCTGCTTGGAAATCTCAGCCGCCTGGCGCGTGACGCCGGTGCCGCCGGAGCCGTTGCCGCCGTAGCCGCCGCCGAGGAACATCGTGTGGGCATAAACGATCTTGGGATCGACCTTGAGCTGGTCGGCCACCAGCGTGACCGCCGACGACTGGTCCTGCGTCGGCGACCAGACATCGACGCGATCGGCCTGCACATGCACGGTAGCGTTGATCGGCTCCATGCGGGCGTGGGTCTCGAACGGCCTTTCGTATTGCGCCGTCACCACCTTGTTGGAGGCGGCGATGATCTCGGCGGCGCGCGGGTCGCCCTTGCCGGTCAACATGCCGGTTTGATCCAGCATCTTGCGGCCTTCTTGATAGTACAGCGCGGTGCTGGTTTTGCCGGCTTCGCCGAAGTCCCATTCGATGGGCAGCAGATCGAGCGCCGTCTTGGCGCGGTAGTAGCTGTCGAACACGACGGCGACCGCATCCTGCAAGTCGGGCTGGCCGCGCTTGCCGGGCACCGCCTTGAGCGGCACCACGGCGACGAAGCCGGGGCGGCTCTTGATGGCGCTGTCGTCATAGCCTTTGAGCGTGCCCCACGGCACGGGACTCGCCTTGACGGCGGCATACACCATGCCGGGGATGCGCGTGTCCATGGCATATTGCGCGCTGCCGTTGACCTTGAGCGGAATGTCGACGCGCTGCGTCGGCTTGCCGAGCAGCCACCATTTCGTCGGGTCGAGCTGGATTGCCGGCTCTTGATCGAGCTTCACCTGCGCCGCCGCCTCGGCGAACTCGCCGTAGCCAGCCGTACGGTTGCCCGACGTCAGCACGCCGAGCTTGGCTTCGACTTGCGAGCGGTCGACGCCCCAGGCGGTGGCGGCGGCCTGCTTCAAGCGCTCGCGCGCCGACGCGCCGGCCTGCATCAAATGCGGATGCTGCAAGCGCACGAGCTGCGAGCCGTGCGTGCTCATCACCTTGTATTCGCGGTTGTTGCGCAGATGGCGGTTGGCGTCGGCAAACTCGGTCTTGATCTTCGACCATTCGACGTTCAGCTCTTCGGCGATCAGCATGGCCACCGACGTGATGCCGCCCTGCCCCATCTCGGTGTGGGGAATGCGCATCGTGACGGTGCCGTCCTTGTCGATCACCAGCCAGGCGTTGATCTCGGTGCCGGCCGCGGTGGTGAGCGATTGCGGTTTCGGACCGATGGTCGCGGCCAGCGCGCTCGGCATCGAAAAGCCGATCATCAAGCCGCCGCTCGCGAGCGCCGTCGCCTGAATGAAGGAGCGGCGCGATAAAGCCTTGGAAGAAAGTTCCTGTTTCGTCATGGCCGGCTCCTCAGCTTTGCAACAGCTTGGACGCGCGATGGATCGCCGCGACGATCCGGAGATAAGTCCCGCAACGGCAGAGATTGTCGGCCATGGCCGCTTCGATCTCCGCGTCGGTCGGGTTCTTACGTTTGGCCAACAAAGCCGAAGCGGCCATGATCTGCCCGCTTTGACAATAACCGCACTGCGGCACGCCGATTTCCATCCAGGCTTGCTGCACCGGATGAGAGCTGTCGACCGACAGGCCCTCGATGGTGGTGATGCGCTTGCCGACCGCGGCAGAGGCCGGCAATTGGCAGGATTTCATCGCCTGCCCGTCGACATGCACGGTGCAAGCGCCGCAGCGCGCGATGCCGCAGCCGAATTTCGTGCCGGTGAGGCCGATCGTGTCGCGCAACACCCAAAGCAAGGGTGTCTCCGGTTCGACGTCCACTTTTTGGACGCTTCCATTGATGGTCAGCGAAAATTCCATGATCGGTCCCTTTCACCGAAGGCGCTTTGTTCGGAAGGCGTTATCGAGGGCTCCCTGTGCCCGCGGCGCTTGCCAGCTTGAAGCTGTTCTCGCAATATGTGCTGTACAATAATGTTAGCCTGCGATTTCGACAAGGCTGCTGACAGGGCTAGAGACGGGACTCACTCGTCGACGCGGCTGCTGGCCGAGAGGGGAATACCAATGAAAACAAGCCAAAAGATCGTTTTGGCCGTCGCCGGCTTGGCCGTTTTGGGCATCGCAGGCTTCGCCGTGCTGGCCCATGAGGCGGAACTTGCGCCGATCGCCAGGCCCGATCCGGCCTCTTTCGATCCGAAACTGGTCGCACGCGGCGAAGTGCTCGCCAATTACGGCGACTGCACCGCCTGCCACACCCGCGAGGACGGCGAACCCTTCGCCGGCAATTTCCGGCTGCCGACGCCGTTCGGCGTCATCTACAGCTCGAACATCACGCCCGATGTCGAGACCGGCATCGGCGCTTGGTCGCGCGACGCCTTCCGCCGCGCCATGAAGGACGGGGTGGGGCGGCGCGGCGAACATCTCTATCCCGCCTTCCCCTATGACCACTTCACCAAGGTGAAGGACGAGGACATCGACGCCATCTACGCCTACCTGATGGCCGGCGTGAAGCCGGTGAAGGAGACGATGCGCGAGAACGAACTGCCGTTCCCCTTGAACATCCGCCCGATCCTCGCCGGATGGAAGCTGCTGTTCCTCGACAAGACGCCGTTCAAGCCCGACGCGACCAAGAGCGCCGAATGGAACGAGGGCGCCTATCTCGTCGAAGGCCTCGGCCATTGCGGCGCCTGCCACACGCCGCGCAACATGATGGGCGCGCGCACGACCCCGGCCTACGGCGGCGGCGAAGCGGAAGGCTGGTATGCGCCGCCGCTCAACAAAGACGCCATCTCGCAGATGCCTTGGACCAAGCAGGAAATGGTCGTCTACCTGATGGACGGCTGGCACGCCGACCATGGCATGGGCGCCGGTCCGATGAAGCCGGTGGTCGACGCGCTGCATGAGCAGAACGAAATCGACGTCTTCGCCATCGCCGAATATGTCATGAGCCTGCGCGCCGGCGAGCGCAGGATCGACGGCGCGGCGGCGCGCGCCGCCGCCGTGAAGAAGGAATGGGGCCATCCGGAAGCGCCGCCCGTGCCGCGCGAGCATGCCGACGGCGCCAAGCTGTTCCAGGCCCGTTGCGCCCAATGCCACCATGTCAACGGCGGCACGGTGCCGCTCGCGCTGCAAAGCTCGATCCATGCGCCGACGCCGGGCACGGTCGTGCACGCCATCCAGGGCGGCATCCGCCCGCCGGTCGGCGCGCTCGGCCGCTCGATGCCGGCCTTCGGCCCGCAATTGACCGAAGCCGAAACCGTCGCGCTGGTGAACTTCCTGCGCGCGCGCTACTCGGGCGGCACAGCCTGGTCCGATGTTCGAGACACCGTGAAGGACGCCCGCGCCGGCCATTGAACCGGCGCATCGCGCAAGCAAACAGGGCCGCCCCTCTATGGGCGGCCCTGTTTTGTTCGAGCCTTGCGTGTGGCGCTATCTCATGCCGGCGACGCCGAATCTCCTGCCGATCATCTCGGCGGCGAAGGCGACCAGGATCAGCACGGCGATGATCATGATCGAGAAGGCCGAGATCAAGCCGAAGGAGCCTTCGGTCCACAGGCTGTAGATGGCGACGCCGACGGTGCGCGTGTTGGGTCCCGACAGGATCGCCGAAATCGCCAGCTCGCGGAAGGCGTGGATCATCACCCAGATCCAAGCGGTGACGATGACCGGGCGCAGCAGCGGCAGCAGGATCTTGCGGAACATCCGCCACCACGACGCGCCGGTCGCGTAAGCCGCCTCTTCAAGCTCCTTGTGGAATTGCAGCATGCCGACCGAGATGATGCGCATGGCGTGCGGCATGTAGCGCGTCAGGTACGCGAGCAGGATGACCCACAGCGTGCCGTAAATCGGCAGCGGCAGGACGAGATAAAGCCACAGCATCGAGACGCCGAACAGCACCGAGGGCACCGCCTGCGGCACGAAGGCGAGGAAATCGAGCGACTTGCGGCCCGGAATGTTGGTGCGGATGACGATCCAAGAAAGGATCGAGACGAACAGAACCAGGATCGTCGCCGCGCCGACGCCCAGCATCAAGCTGTTCTGGATGCCGCTGATTACCGTCGTGTTCTTGAACACCAGAAAATAGTTGTTGAAGCTCATGGCTTCGAGCGCGCGCATCGACGGCGCCTGAAAGAAGCGGAGGAACGAGGCGTAGAGCAGCACTAGCGTCGGGAGGATCACCGCGATGAAGACGATGAACAACGACACGAGGCCGACCGGCCAGCGCCAGCGGCCGAGCTCGATGATGCGCGGACGGAAGGCCTTGCCCGAGACCGTGACGTAGGCATGGGCGCGGCGCGTCATGCGCTGGTAGATGTAGACGCCGAGCAGCGCGATCGCCAGCAGCAGCACGCCGTAGGCGCCGGCGGCGCCGTAATCGGACGGCACGTAAGTCGTCTTGAAGAAGATCTCGGTGCTGAGCACGAAGGTCTTGGTCGGCAGGCCGAGGACCAACGGCACTTCGAAGGATTCGAGGTTGTGGATGAACACCAAGATGCAGGATGCCACGACCGCCGGCTTGATCATCGGCATCGTGATGCGGCGGAAGGTATAGACCAACGACTTGCCCGAAGTGAAAGCCGCCTCCTCCAGCGCCGGGTCCATCGATTTGAGCGCCGCGACGACAGTGAGGAAGACCAGCGGGAAAGCGTCCATGCCTTGGGCGAAAATCATGCCGCCCATGCTGTAGATGTTGATCAGCGGCTCGGCCGCGCCGGTCATGTCGCGCCACATGCCGTTGAGGATGCCGATCTTCGGGCTGCCGAGGAACACCCAGGCGATGGCGGTGAGCAGGCCGGGGATGATGATGCGGATATAGTTGAGCGTCGATATCGTCGAGCGGAACGGCGCATCGGTGCGCGCGACGACGATGGCGAGCGCGATGCCGATGACGGCCGACAGCACGGTCGCGCCCACGGAATAGATCATCGTGTTGCCCATGGCCTGCCAGAAATCCATGCCGCCGAGGGCTGAGGTATAGTTCTTGAACGAAAGGCCGGAGAGGCTGAGATAGGCGTCGTCGGTCGGCCGGTTGAGCTGGAAGCTGCCCCACAGCAGGAAGGCGAGCGGCACGATCACCTGATAGACCAGGAAGGCGACCACGACCCACAGCGTCGCGCGGCTGAAATCGAAACCGCGCGCCTCGCTGCGCCGGCGCGACGGCGTCGGTCCGCCCCCCGTCATCTGCGTATCTGCCGTCATACCCCTTGTCCCCTACTCATACTTTCTTGTCTTAACGAGCCGTCGGCGCGAGCCGCGCCGTCAGCCATGATATCAAGATGTCGGTCACGTCCCATCCGTCGCCATGGCCCATATGGCCGCCCGGGAAGAACCGCGCCGATTTCGCCTCGCCATGCTGCAGCAGCAGGTGATGGTCGGCGATGGGAAAGACCGAGTCGTCGACGCCATTGACGCAAAGCAGCGGCGCGCACGGCTTGTCGAGCAGCCCCATGTCGAGCAGCGACAGTCGCGGCGCGTAATCGACCCATTCATCGAAGGTGGCGCGCCCGAAGGCGCAGGCCAAAGTCTCCGCCAGTTCGAAGGGATATTCGCCGAAGGCCGCTTTCTCGATCCATTCGCGCTGGAAGGCGTGATGCGCAGGGCCGCCATGATTGATGGCGGCGGCGAGGCGGTCCTTGTGGGTGTGGGCGAGCTTGGTCGCCCAATAGCCGCCGGTGCTGCAACCGACCACGGCGACGCGCTTGGCGTCGAGCTCGGGCCGCGCCGCGATCCAATCGAAAATGGGATTCCACATGCGCTCGGCGTCAGTCGAGCCGGCGAGCGGCGCTTCGCCGACGCCCGGCATGTCGATCGAAAGGGTCGCAAAGCCGGCCTTCACATAGCGCTCGGTGCGACGCTCCTCTTTGAAGGAATCGATGCCGCCCCAAATCATCACGACGGGATGGCGGCTCGCGGCGTGCGGCCCCGGCAACTGGGGCAGGCGGAGATAGGCGCGAATTTCGCTGCCTTCGCCTGCCTTGCCCGAAAACGGAATCCGCACGATTTGCAGCTTCACGGCCGCATAGGACTCCATGTTTACGTAAGCTTCTTGAGACTTTTTATAAGCGCGGATCTTGCCGGCCGAGTTCGGCGCCGGATAGCGCGCGACGCGGTAGAAGCCGTAGGCCAACTTCCATGCCTCGGCTGCGGCCTTGTCGTCGCCGCGCGCTTCCGCCTCATGCGCGCGCGCTTCGAACGGCTCGGCGGCGGCGCAAAAGGCGGCGGCCCAGGGATCGCGGGCGACCGAGGTCAAACGGTCCATGATGCCCTGCACCGTCTCGTAAACCGTATTGTCGCATGGATTGCGGCGGTGTTTGGCGCGGGCCAGGATGATGTCCCGCACCTCGCCATAAGGCCGCTCAAAGGTCTTGGGCACGAACGATCCCCATATCAACTGACTGACATCGCGTGACGCCGCCTGCGCAGACGATCAAGCCCGCCGCGCTTGCGCGACGGCGGGCTTGGTCCGATAGGGCAGCGTCAGTTCTTCGAACGGACGAAGTAGCCGTTGAACTGCTCGGCGACCGCCGTGTAGTCGATCGTCTTGGGCTCGATCACGAAGGTCTCAGGCTTGTAGTCGTCGAGCCACTTGAGAACCTGATGGTTGCCGGTCTTGAGCACAGGCACGCGGCCGGCGGCGGCTTGCGCCGCTTGGCCGCGATCCGAGATCAGCCAATGCAGCGCCAATTTGGCGGCGTTGGGATTCTTCGAGTTCTTGATCGCGCCCCAGTAGGACGGAATGATCACGACGGGCTGGAACGGCGGCTTGATGATGTCGACCGGCGCGCCCTGCTTCTGGAAATCGACGATGCGGTGGCCGTAAGCTTCGATCGAGATCGGAAATTCGCCCGCCACCATCAGTTCCATGATTTGCGTCGCGCCTTCGCGAAGCACGACGTTCTGCGCCAGGCCCTTCATGAATTTGTCCGCCTTTTCGGGTCCCATGTGCTTCCACATGGCGGCGAACCATTCGTAGCCTTGAATGTCGAGGGCAAGCCGGCCCTTCCACTTCGGCTGCAGCAGATCGTCCCAGCTCTTGGGCAGATCGGCCGGCTTGAGCAGGTTGGTGTTGTAATCGACGAGCTTGACCAGGATGGCGTCGGTCACCAAGCCGGGCATGTCCTTGGGCGCCGGGAAGCGGTAGCGATCCTGCTGCGCCTTGATCGTGCCTTCGTAAGGAAGGATCGCGCCGGCCTTTTCAAGATCGGCGACTTCGCTCGAAGCATGGACGACGTCGGATTTGATGTCGCCGCTCTTATATTCGAGCAGCACGCGCTCGAGGAAGTTGGCGGTGCGCACGCGCGTCGCCGTCACCTTGATCTGCGGATAGTCCTTCATGAATTCGCTGAAGATTCTGTCGTAAGAGTCTTGCTGCGCCGTGCCGTAGAAGGTCAGCGCGCCTTCTTTCTTCGCCGCAGCGACCAGTTCGGCCGTGGCCCCCGTCGTTCCCGCCGGGCCAAGGTCTTGCGCGCCCGCCACGCCTGCCGTCATCAGCAGGGCCGCCGCCGCTCCAATCAAGCCGCGCGCCATGCGCGGCATCGCCGTCGTACCAATCATGAAGCCGTCTCCTCTGTTGTCGCATTTCTGTTTGTTAAGTCATCGACCCGTTCGCGGGTCGAATTTCAGAATCAAACCGCCACCGGCGCGCGAACATCCGCCGCGCTCGCCGCTGGCGCGGCCGCCTGCTCGTCGTCTTGCACGATCAGGCATTTCTCCGGCGGGAAGCGCAAAAACACGCTCTGGCCCGCCTCGAGCGGGACCATGCCGGGAATCTGCGCCATGATTTGGTAGCCCTGCAGATCGAGCATGCATTCGGTGAAGTTGCCGAGGAAGGTGGCGCTGACCACTTTGGCTGGCCATGTGTTGACCGGATCGGACGGCGCGGCGACGGACACTTGGACTTGCTCTGGGCGGATCATCAAGAGGCCGCCCGGCACGACCATGTCGCGCTTGTCGTCATTGACGAGGTGCATGACGCCGAACGGCGTCGCCGCCTGCCAACGACCCGACTCGAGCCGGGTCGGGATGCCGGCGAGCGGCAGCAAATTCGCCGCGCCGATGAAATCGGCGGTGAAGCGGTGCTTGGGGCGCTCGTACAGCTCGCCCGGCGCGCCGACCTCGACGATGCGGCCCTTCGACATGACCACGACGACATCGGAAATCGCCAGCGCTTCCTGCTGGTCATGCGTGACGTAAACGGTGGTGATGCCGAGGCGACGTTGCAGGTCGCGGATTTCCGAACGCATGCTGACGCGCAGCTTGGCGTCGAGGTTGCAGAGCGGCTCGTCGAGCAGCAGCACTTCGGGTTCGGCGACCAGCGCGCGGGCCAAGGCGACGCGCTGTTGCTGGCCGCCCGAGAGCTGCGGCGCCGGGCGGTCGGCGAGGTCGAGCAGGCCGACCAATTGCAACGCGCCATCGACGCGGCGCTGGATTTCGTCCTTCTTCAGGCCGATGCCGTCGAGCGGAAAGGCGACGTTCTCGCGCACGCTCATATGCGGCCAGATGGCGTAGCTCTGAAACACCATGCCGATGCGGCGGCGATTGGCCGGCAGGGCGATATTCTGCGCGCTGGAGAATACCGTCTCCTCGCCGATCTTGATGACGCCTTCATGAGGCTTTTCCAGGCCGGCGATGCAACGAAGCGTGGTCGTCTTGCCGCAGCCCGATGGGCCGAGCAACGTCATCAGTTGGCCCGGCTTCATGTCCAGGCTGACGTCGTCGATGGCGGCGACTTTGCCCCAATCGGTGTCGAAGTACTTTTTGATGTTCTGCAGACGGACCATGCTGTTCCCACGAAGCGAAATACGGCGGCTCGCCATGAGCCGTCTGTCTCAACGCAGTCTGGGAGGCGCTCGCCGTGCGCGCGATTAAAAAGCGCGGCGCGAACAGGATATGCGAGAAAAACCAGATGCCGTTGCGGCGCCCTGTTCATTCCCTGCCGCAAAATCAATGCGGCAACGTCTCCCCGACTTTTATTCCTCGTCTCTGCGAGGTTGTTCGCGAAGGCTATGCTTGGCGCAGAAATCCGTCAACGCTTAGCCAGCACGCACGCATCAAGTATGCCGCGCGAAATGAAACGCGACGTCGTCAGGATGATCGAGGCATGAGGCGGGAGCAGATAGCCGCTGGCGAAGATGGCGTCCCCACGGGGATTCGAACCCCGGTTCACGCCGTGAGAGGGCGTTGTCCTGGGCCTCTAGACGATGGGGACATCGCGGGCCGGAGGCGAGTGTTTAGCGGATGAACCGCCCGCTTTCAAGCGCGCCGCGGCCAGTTGGGTCGAAAGGCGCGAAAAGCGGCAAAAACGCGCGCTTTAGCCGCGGCTGGCCGGCGCCGCCAGTTCGAGCGGATCGAATGCCCGGCTCGCGCCCGACTCGGCATAGCGGAAGGCCATGATCGGGCCGACCAGGGGGCCGATCACGCCTTCGGCAGGCAAACCGCCGAGCACCGTCATGATGAGCCAGACCTGACCCGGCTCCCAGGCGCGCGCCAGATCGGTCGATGACGGTTCGGCCGGCTCGTCGGGATGCGAATGGTAATGGCCGAGAATCCGCTGTGCCGTGCCGCGCGTGCGCTTCTGCCAGGCGAGGATCAGCGCC
The DNA here is from genome assembly GCA_964628235.1 of uncultured Rhizobium sp. Lineage (GTDB taxonomy): Bacteria > Pseudomonadota > Alphaproteobacteria > SMXQ01 > SMXQ01 > CAMAVH01. The sequence continues at coordinate 41,809 of CAZVLU010000024.1, forward strand.
GGATCGACCTCGAAGGCGCGCGCGCCGCCGGCCGCGTCGAGATTCGGGCTGCGCACGATCTCATGCACTTGCAGATCGCCGCTCGGCAGGTCGCCGCCGATCAGCAGGCCGCAGCATTCGTTGGGATAGGAATCGAGCGCGTGGCGCGTCATCGCCGCCTGCTGTGCGTCGTCCAGCAGCAGCCTCGTCAAGGCGTCATGCCCCGCGCCGCGCTCTCGACCAGCCGCCAGCCGCCGAGCGCGGCGCCGGTCGCCGGGTCGAGCAACAAGATGCGCGTGACTTGCTCGGCATCCTGCAATTCGAGAATGATGCGGCCATCGGCGGCGGTGATCGACAGCACTTCGCTGCCGGCCGGCACGGCGATGTCGCGCACGCCGAAGCTCGGCAGCGATCCGCTGGCACGAGCGGGCGCGCTCTGCGCGAGCCCGACCGCCGGTTTATCCGCTGCGACCGGCGCGTCGGGACTTTTGCCGCGCACGACGGCGACGGCGAGGACGATGACGCCGGCGACGATGAGCACGCCCATGCCGATGACGAGAGCTTTCAGCGCGTTCATGCTAGGGTCGATGCTCCGAAGTGTTTACCGGCGCCCGGAGGCGCCTTTCAGCCGCGAATGACTGCAATAACATGAATGTGAAACTCGGCGAGCCCGCCCGGTCCCAGAGCGCCGTGACGATCAACGACTCGCTGGCCGGAGAGCGTCTCGACAAATCCCTGAGCTTGGTGCTGGCCCGCGAAATCCCTGGTTTTTCGCGCGTTCGCGCGCGCGCCTTGATCGAAACCGGCATGGTCACGCTCGCGGCATCTGACGGCGCGCCAAGCGAGGAAACCATAACGGACGCCTCCTATAGGGTCAAACCCGGCCAACATTTCGCCATCATCCTTCCCGAACCTGAGGCTGCGTCTCCCGTCGCCCAGGCCATTCCCTTGGCCGTCGTTTATGAGGACGATCAGTTGCTCGTCATCGACAAGCCCCCCGGACTCGTCGTCCATCCCGCCGTCGGCAATCTCGACGGCACGCTGGTCAACGCGCTGCTCGCCCATTGCGGCGATAGCCTGTCCGGCATCGGCGGCGTGCGGCGGCCCGGCATCGTCCATCGTCTCGACAAGGACACCAGCGGCCTGATGGTCGTCGCCAAGACCGACGTGGCGCACCAAAGCCTCGCCGCGCAGTTCGCCGAGCATAGCCTCGACCGCGCATACCGCGCGGTCGTATGGGGCGTACCCTACCCGGCCGAAGGCGAAATCGAAGCTGCCCTGGGGCGCGATCCGAAGCATCGCCAGCGCATGGCCGTGCTCGGCCCCAACGGCGGCGCCGGGAAGGACGCCTTGACGCGCTACAGCGTCCTCAAGACTTTCGCCGCCAAGGCCCCACCGGCCACGGCGGGCCAAGGCAAGACGATCACCCAGCGGCCCTTCGCCAGCTTGATCGAATGTCGCCTGGCGACCGGGCGGACGCATCAGATTCGCGTCCATATGGCGCATATCGGCCATCCGGTCCTGGGCGATGGCACGTATCGACAGGTGGGCACGTTGTCCAAGAGGCCGCCTGGCCTGCCGCCGAGACCCGCTTCGAGCAATCCCGGCCCACGACCTGAGGCGGCTGAAATCGCTGCGAAAACCTTGGGACGGCAAGCCCTCCATGCCTTTCGGATCGGCTTTTTGCATCCAACGCGTCACGAAAAGTTGATCTTTGAAGCCGAATTACCTAATGATCTCAGTAAGTTGATATCGACTTTAGAGAGCCTTTAATAAAGTAGTATACAAGAGTAACTTGGTCAGGTATAAAGACCATCGTTGTTGGGGCAAATGTGTCCCGCAACAAAGTAGGAGCACCGTCTCATGGCAGCCACGTATCTTCCCGCGATCACGCCTGAAGGCAACCTCACCCGTTACCTGCAGGAGATCCGCAAGTTTCCGATGCTGGAACAGCAGCAGGAATACATGCTCGCCAAAAGCTGGCGCGAACATGGCGACACGGCTGCTGCCCATCAGCTCGTGACGAGCCATCTGCGCCTCGTCGCCAAGATCGCCATGGGCTATCGCGGCTACGGCCTGCCGCTCGGCGAGCTGATCTCCGAGGGCAATGTCGGCATGATGCAGGCCGTCAAGCGCTACGACCCGGAGCGCGGCTTCCGCTTGGCGACTTACGCCATGTGGTGGATCCGCGCCTCGATTCAGGAATACATCCTGCATAGCTGGTCGCTGGTGAAGATCGGCACGACGGCCGCGCAGAAGAAGCTGTTCTTCAACCTGCGCCGCCTGAAAGGCCAAATGCAGGCGATCGACGACGGCGACCTCCCGGCGGAAACGGTGGAAGCCATCGCCAAGCGCCTCGACGTCAGCGAAGCGGATGTCATCTCGATGAACCGCCGCTTGGCAGCGCCCGACAATTCTCTCAACGCGCCCCTGCGCGGCGATGCGGAGGGCGGCGAATGGCAGGATTGGCTGGTCGACGATAGCGATAGCCAGGAAAAGGTTCTGGGCGAACGCGAAGAGCTCAGCCAGCGCCAGTCGATGCTCTCGGCCGCGATGAAGGGGCTCAACAAGCGCGAGCGCCACATCCTCAACGAGCGCCGGCTGAAGGACGAGCCGACGACGCTTGAGGAACTGAGCCAGACCTACGGCATCTCGCGCGAACGCGTGCGCCAGATCGAGGTGCGCGCTTTCGAGAAGCTGCAGAAGGCGATGAAAAACGCCGTGGTCGAACAGCGCATGGGCGAGCAGCTCGCCGGCGCCTAGCTGCCTCTGCCGATCTGATCGAGAAAGGGCCGTCCCATTTGGACGGCCCTTTTCATTTGCGCTGTATGTCGCTCAAAGTAGCGGCTGCAGCGGCGCCTTGGCGACGTCGTCGCCCCAGTCTTCGATCAATTTGCGCTGCGTCTTGCGCAAATGCGCGATGCGCCGACCGGCGAACACGTCCATCAAAGCCCAAGCCACTGCCGGGAAACTGAGATAGCAGAGCCAGCCCGCTGCGGCCGAGCCATAGATCACCAGCCAGGCCAGCGGGTCGAGCAAGATATGCATCGCCCCCACCATGTCGTGGCCCGACTTCCACAGATTGAGCAGATAAGGCCAGCAACCGGCGAAGTTCAACATCCCGACGCAGCGCGTGGCGTAACGTTGCGGCATGCGGTCGATCAGGAAGGCGCACATCGTGGGCAACAGGCCGAAACAGAGCAACGTCGCGCTCGGCAAGGCGGCGATGAACAGCCCGATAACGGCAATGCCGAGACTGAGCTGACGCAGCAGCGACGGACGCTTTTGGCCCTTCGCCATGGCGCGCGGCTTAGCGCCCGGCTTGGCCGGCTGTCGTGCGACGGGCTTTGTGGCGGATGGTCGCTTCGCTGGCGTCTTCGCGGGTGGCTTTGCGGCCATGATCAGAGCTTCGCCATGGTGAGCAGCACGATGGCGACGATGCCGACGCCAGTGGTGAAGAGCGCCGCAATGCGATAGCCGAGCTCGCGGGCGCGGCGCGGATTGCTCGCGCCGCCGCTTTCGAGAAAGGCGATCTCGGTCTCCGCCTTGCTATAAGCGAGGATCGCCTCGACGAACCCCGCCTCGTCTTGTTTGCGCAGATCGCCGTTGAGCAAGAAATTATACAACCCGACGATGCTGCCCTGTTGCAGCACGCGCGGCAGTTCGGCCTCGGCGCGCTTGCGCGCGGAGCGGTGATGGTAATTGCCGAGCAGCGGCTCGGCGCTGGCCATGATCCAACGGGTCAATTCGGGCAGCGATTCAGGGCCGTGACGCCACTGCAAAGCGGCAAACAGCGACAGCAGCCCCATAGCCGATTCCATCGGTTGGGCGCGATTGCCGATCATCGCAAGCGCCTGGCTGAGGTCGCCCTGGGCGCGCGCGGCGACGAACGCGGCAAGATGGCGATCGAACGGCAGCCCCTCGTTCATGCCTTTGGCGATTTTTTCAAGCGCCGGGAGCAAGTCCTCGATGGCGACGACGCACTCGCGCTCGACCAGCGGGCTCAAACAATGCTGACCCGGATTGAGATCGTAGAGACAACGCTCGACGCCGAAGCCCGGACGCGGGTCGCGCAGGAAGCCATTGAGCTTGCGGAATTGCATCACGAGGTTGTTCGCCTCGCGGTCCGATGACGGCCGCAGATCGAGCCAGAACACCGGCAAGCCGCCGCGTACCAACTCGCCGAACTCTTGCAAAGCGTTGGTGTCGGAGAAATGCGCCGCAAAATAGGGGCCGATGCCGTCGGTCATGGCGGCGAGAGTCTTGTATCGCAGCGGCCCGTCGGGATCGAGCGCCAGGGCGATACGCGCGTTCAGCATGGCGCGGGCCGACGATTCGCCGGATATGCCGGCGGCGGCGAAACGGTTGTCGAAGGCGCGCTCGACCGCTTCGCGGCGGCGGTTGTCGCCGAGGCTACGCTCGATCCAGCTTCCCAGTTCGATCTTGCGGTCGCCCATCGACGCCGAGCGCCAATTTTGCGCCAGCGCCGAGGCGAGGCTGCGGCAAGTATAATAATTCTGCCCCTCAAAGCCGAGCGGGCGCATGGCGTGGTCGTTGTGAACGATTTGGACAGGCTTGAGACGCCGCTCGCTCACCCAAGCCTGCAAATCGGCCAAATCCCAGCGCTGCACCGGATCATCCTGCAGCATGCCGCGCAGCGGCTCGCGCATGGCGGTCGGGATCGGCGCGCGGGCCACCAGCGTCGTGAAGGAGCCTTGCGCCAATTTCGCCGCGAGCAATTCCTTGTCGCTCAAATGCGGCGCCGGATTGCGTCCGAGCAGCAAGTAGAGAAGCGTGACGCCGAGCGAATAGATGTCGTTGCCGCGCACGCCGTTGCCGCGCCCGGCGGGATGCGCCATAGAGGCTTCGATCGTCTCGAACAGCGCCGGCTGGAAGTAAGCCGGCGGGGCGCTGACGCATTCGCCGAGCAATATGCTTTGGCGCGCATTGTCGGAATAGAAGAGGTTGGTCGGACGGATCGCGCGATGGACGACGCCGATGACGCTGAGATAGCTCAGCGCCGTGATCGCCGGCGCCAACACGCTGCGGAGCGCCTGGGTCTCGCTCATCGGCTGGATCGGGCTGGCGAGATCTTGCATCAGCCGAGCGCCGCCAGGACGCTCGAAAATCATCACGCGGCGGCGACGGTTGTCGCGCGGCCACCAAACATGGCCGGTTTCGACCAAGCGCATGAGCGAGTTGACGCGCACGTCGTGCAGCGCCTCCAGGACGCCGTCGCGGCAGAGCAGTTCGCCGTCGCTCACCAAGGCGAAGAAGCCTTCGCTGCCGCTCGCCGTGTCGGTGACGGCATAGGCGCGCGCCGATGGCGAGTCGAAGCCGTCGAGCGGCGCGTCCTCCCAAATCTGAAAGCGATCCTTCAGGCGCACGCCGGAGGCCGCAGCGGCTATATGGGCCGCTCCGCCGGTCTCCTCGTCGTCACGCTGGCGAACCTGGGTATTCATGTCCTAACCGACTCCGCGTGGACGGAGAGTCCCGTCCCGGGCGGTCAGCCTAGGGCCATGAAGGCAAAGGCTTCGTTAACGCCAACCTGAAATAACGCGCAAAACCCAAGGAATCCCGGCCTTAGATGCGAAAACGCCCCCTCCTTTCGGAGGGGGCGCATAGGCTGGGATGCAGATGGCACTATCAGTCGGCGAAGGGATCGTGGACCAGCACCGTGTCGTCGCGCTCCGGGCTGGTCGAGAACAGCGCCACCGGGGCCTCGATCAGCTCTTCGACGCGGCGGATATATTTGATGGCGCTGGCGGGCAATTGCGCCCAGGAGCGCGCGCCGCGCGTGCTGTCCGACCAGCCTTCGAGCGTCTCGTAGATCGGCTCGATGCCGGCCTGCACGTCGAGCGCCGGCGGGAAATGATGCAGCGTCTCGCCCTGAAAGCGATAGCCGGTGCAGACCTTCAACTCCTTGAACCCGTCGAGCACGTCGAGCTTGGTAAGCGCGATGCCGTTGATGCCGCCGACCTTGATGGCCTGACGCACCATGACGGCGTCGAACCAGCCGCAGCGCCGCTTGCGACCCGTCACCGTGCCGAATTCATGGCCGCGCTGGCCGATCAGCTCGCCGATATCGTCGTGCAGTTCCGACGGAAAAGGACCGGAGCCGACGCGCGTCGTATAAGCCTTGGTGATGCCGAGCACATAGGACAGCGCCCCCGGACCCATGCCGGAGCCGACCGCCGCCTGGCCCGCCAGCGTGTTCGACGAGGTGACGAACGGATAGGTGCCATGGTCGACATCGAGCATGGCGCCCTGCGCGCCTTCGAACAGGATACGCTTGCCGGCACGCCGCACTTGGTCGAGCTTTTCCCAAACGACGGCGGCGTAAGGCAGAATTTTCGGCGCAACGTCCTTCAACACGGCGATCAGATCATCGCGTTTCACCTCGGCGACGCCGAGGCCGCGCAGCAGCGCATTGTGATGGATCAATAGTTCGTCGACCTTCTGCGCCAAAATCTCGCCATTGCGCAGGTCGCAGACGCGGATGGCGCGGCGCGCCACCTTGTCCTCGTAGGCCGGGCCGATACCGCGCCCGGTGGTGCCGATCTTGGCTTTGCCGCGCGCTTCTTCGCGCACGATGTCGATATGCGAGTGCAGCGGCAAAATCAGCGCGGCGTTCTCGGCCAGCATCAGATTTTTCGGCGAAACCTCGACGCCTTGGCCGCGCAAAGTGTCGATTTCCTTGAGCAGCGCCCACGGATCGACGACCACGCCGTTGCCGATGATCGACAGCTTGCCGGGACGCACGATGCCCGACGGCAGCAAGCTCAATTTGTAGGTGATATTGCCGATAACGAGCGTATGGCCGGCGTTATGGCCGCCCTGGAAACGCACCACGACTTCGGCGCGCTCCGACAGCCAATCGACGATCTTGCCTTTGCCTTCGTCGCCCCACTGGGCGCCGACCACGACCACGTTCGCCATAACAGCTCCGTATTCTTATTCACCGGCCGCAGGTAAGCCCGCGGCCTTCTTCAATCGATGAGGGCAGGTTTGCCCGCGCTTAAGAGATGGCTGCAACCCAATGTGCGGGCGGCGGCCTTCGCGTCCTTGTCGGCGGCGAGCGCCGCCACCGTCGTCCAGCCTTCGCCGCGCAACCGCTGGCCGTCCGCCGGCGTCGTGCCGTGCGGCAGGTAAAGCTTCTTGGCCGGCGCAGGACCGGGCATGGCCTGCAGCACGGTGTCCATGAATAAGGTGAAGCCGGTCGCGGGCTCGCTATTCCCGTTGGCGCCTGCCATGTAGCGCCCGCCGCGGCCCAATTCGCCGCGCACGCCGAGCGCGAACAGCACGAAGCTGACGCCGCTGTGATATTCGAAGCCGCGATTCTCGACGGGATCGACGGTGAGCTTGAGGTCGGGCGCCGCGGCGGCGATCAGATCGACCACGTCGGCGAGCCGCGCCACCTCGCGCTTGGCGGCATCGGGCAGCTTCAAGCCGTTCAGCGTCGCCAATGTTTTACGCGCGGGGCCGGCGGCCGCGAGCAGCGAGCCCAACAGGTCGGCAGCCGCGCCGCCTTGCGCGGCGACACCAGCCGCATCCTTGCGATCGAGCGCGGCGCGCAATTTGGCCATCTGCGCTTCGGACACGCCGAACGCCTGACAGACCGCCGGCACCAGCGTCGGCAAATTCAAATCGACCGATAGGCCCTGCACGCCCGCAGCGGTCAGCGCCTGGGCAGCCAACACGACGATCTCGGCATCGGCCGCAGCGCCCGGCGCGCCGATCAATTCGCAGCCGACCTGGCCGACTTGACGCTGCGGGCGCAATTGGCTGCCGGTGACTTGCAGCACCTGACCGGCGTAGCACAGGCGCAAGGGGCGCGGCGCATGGCCAAGGCGCGAGGTGGCGATGCGGGCGATCTGCAGCGTCATGTCGGCGCGCAGGGCCAGCATGCGGTGCGAGATGGGATCCATCAGGCGGAAGGTCTGGCCGGCCATGGAAGCGCCGGCGCCGCCGAGCAGCGTTTCCTCGAATTCGAGGAGCGGCGGCTTGACGCGGTCGTAGCCTTGCGCAGCGAAGGCGGCGATCAGGCTTTCCACCGTGGCCGCCTCATGGGCCGCATCGGGGGGCAGCAGATCGTTCATACCCGGCGGCAGCAGCGCGCGTTCCCCGTTCTCCATGCTCGTCGGACCAGAACTCAAGCTATTGTTATAAATGAGTATTTTTGCCAACAGCGAGTCGGCGGGCCGGTGCACAGGCCGGGGGCTGTGGTAGCCGGATTCTCACGCTGCGGCAACGAAATACTCCTGCCGGACGTAAATCGCGCCAAGCCGGAAATCGTCGAACTATCAGGGGATTTGGCGCAAGCGGACGGCCGGCAAGCGGACAACGACGCGGGTGCCCTGCCCGACGCCGCTCTCGAGCGTCACCTGGCCCTGGTGCAGATCGACCAGGGCTTTGACCAAGGCCATGCCGAGACCGGTGCCTTCGTATTTGCGCGCCAAAGATCCATCGGCCTGCTCGAACGGCGTGAAGACCTTGCCCATGTCGTCGGGCGCGATGCCGATGCCGGTGTCTTGAACGATCAGGTCGATCGAGCCGTCGACGCCGATCTCGGCGCCGAGCGTGACCGCGCCGCCTGGATCGGTGAACTTGATCGCGTTGGACAGCAGGTTGAGCAGGACTTGGCGCAGGCGGCGGCGGTCGGCGTGGACGCCGATCTTCGCCATGTCAGGTGCAAGATCGACCGAGAAGGCCAGCGATTTGAGCTCGGCCGTGCTCGCCACCAGCCGCGCCGTGCCGCGCAGGAATTCGCCGAGCAGGATGTCTTCTTGCTCGAGATCGATCTTGCCGGCGTCGGCTTTCGAGAGGTC
>CAZVLU010000025.1:0-49992 GCA_964628235.1 uncultured Rhizobium sp.
CTGCATATCGGCAAGTTTCTTCTGTTTGAGTTGGTTGGCGGCGAGCGGCCGGCCGAACTGCTTGCGCTCCAGGGTGTAATTCCGCGCCGCATGCCAGCAGAACTCCGCCGCGCCGAGCGCGCCCCAGGAAATGCCGTAACGCGCGCTGTTCAAGCAGCCGAACGGGCCTTTGAGGCCCGACACGGTCGTGAACATGTTTTCCTCCGGCACGAAAACGTCTTCCAACGCGATCATGCCGGTGGCAGAGGCGCGCAAGCTGAACTTGCCATGGATTTCCGGCGCGCTCAGGCCCTTCCAGCCCTTCTCCAACAGGAAGCCGCGAATCGCGCCGGCGTCATCTTTCGCCCAAATGACGAAGACGTCGGCGATCGGCGCATTGGTGATCCAGGTCTTCGAGCCGCTCAACACATAGCCGCCATCAGCCTTCCGTGCCCGCGTCTTCATGCCGCCCGGATCGGAGCCGGCGTCAGGCTCGGTCAAGCCGAAACAGCCGATCCATTCGCCGGTCGCCAGCTTGGGCAGATATTTCTCCTGCATCGCTTTCGAGCCGTATTGATAGATCGGGTGCATCACCAAGCTCGATTGCACGCTGAGCGCCGAGCGGTAAGCCGAATCGACGCGCTCGACTTCGCGCGCGATCAGGCCGTAGGCGACGTAACCGGCGCCCGCGCCATAGCCCTCGATGGTCGCGCCGAGCAGGCCGAGAGCGCCAAGTTCGCGCATGATCTCGCGGTCGAACGTCGCATCGCGGTTCGCCATCAAGATGCGCGGCATCAATTTGTCTTGGCAGTAGTCATGCGCGGCATCGCGGATCAGACGCTCGTCCTCGGTCAATTGGTCATCGATGAGGAGCGGGTCTTCCCAACGGAACGCGGCTTTGGACTCGGACATGGTGGCACCTGGGGGCAGGTTCAAAACGGATGCCGCCCGGCTCACGGTTTTGCCCCGCAAGCCGGGCGGCGATAGCGCCGCAGTCTACAGCGGAAGACCTATTCTTGCTGCAGAATCGGACGGATCTTGGCCAAGAATTCCGGCTTTACCGTGCTCTGCACGTTGGCAATCACCTTCTCCAGTTCCTGGTGCGTCGACGGGCTGATCTCGAAACCGCGGCTCTCGGCCATGGCGACGAACGGCTTGTCGGCCAGGGCGTCCATGAAGGCTTTACGCAGGATCGCCATCTGGGCCGCCGGCACTTCCGGCGGCGCCGCGAAGGCGCGCGAGAACACCGAGCCGCTCAGCAGAAGGTTATAGATCGCCTTCTCCTCGTCGGTCTTCGCCAGTTCGATCAAGAGCGGCACGTTCGGCAGGTCCGGATTGCGCGTCGCGCCATTCTGGACGATCGGGATGATCTTGCCCGATTTGACCCATTCCGGCTGCGAGATGCGGAAGCTGGCCCACGAGCCGCCGCGCGCGAAGACTTCGCCACGTTCGATGGCGAGATCGATTTCCGAAACGTTGCCGGGGAAGCCATGCACGATCTTGAACTTGGTGCCCGAGATGGCGTTCATCACGGCCGGGATGATGTAGGTCTCGGAGACGCGGCTGTTGGCGCCGAGGATCACTTCTGTCTTTTGGATATCCTCGAAGGTCTTGACCCCCGCCGTGTGCCAAACCGCGATCACGCCGTTGAGCGACGCCATGTTGCCGAGATATTGGAATTTCGTGATGTCGTATTGGCGCGCCGCTTCGGGAAAGACGAACTGGTCGAACGGCAGCAGATTGGTGCCGAGTCCGATCACCGTGCCGTCCTTCGGCGCCTGACGATAGAGATAATTCATCGCCAAACGCGAACCGGCGCCGACGCGGTTTTCGACAATCACGCTCGGGTTGCCGGGAATGAATTTGCCGATCTGATCGGCGAGCAGGCGGGCGTAGAGATCATAGCTGCCGCCGACACCCGAGCCGGCGATCACGGTGAGCCGCTTGCCTTTATAAAACTCCTGCGCCTCGGCGGCGGTCGCGCCTGCACAAACGACGAGCAGCGCTGCCGCAAATTGCCTGAGCTTTTTCATCAGTCGTTCCCTTCGAAAAATCATCTATCATCCGCGAGTATCTGGCGCGACCCGCTGCAAATGCCGGGCCGTTTATTTCGCGCTCGATGCAAGACGCGCCGCGGAAAATGATTAAGTCTCTTCTTAAATCGACACGATATAAGGGTTGGCCTGCTTTTCAACCGGCAGACTGTGCACCCAGAGTAAATCAGCAATTCAATTCGAACGCCAAATCAGGCAAATCGCGCTGACAGACCATGCCATGCGCAGAGCATAGCCTCTCGATCATGCGGGCATGAAGTGCAAGGGATGATCATGCTAGACGTCCCCCGCCGTCACGCGAATGAGGCCGCCGCCAGATAGCGGGGCGCAGCCTGATATCCTTGAAGAAACCTGGCTGAATATCGCGATTGGAAGCCGAGGCCACTTGCCCCTAAACTCGGTGATCCGCGCCCGTCGCGGCCAAGAACGTCCACGTTCACTCATTCACGGCCCGCAATAAGGGCCCCGGAGGCAAAGATGCGATTCCCCTTCACGGCCGCTTTGCGCGGTCTCGCCGTCGCCACCGTCCTGGCTTTCGCCGTCGGCGCTGCGGCGCCGGCCCAAGCGCAGTTCGTCAACGTCCTCACCGGCGGCACCGCCGGCGTCTACTACCCGCTCGGCGTCGCCTTGAGTAAAATTTACGCCGACAAGATTCCGAAAGCGCGCCCCTCGGTGCAAGCGACCAAGGCGTCGGTCGAAAATCTCGTCTTGCTCGAAGCCGGCAAAGGCGAAATCGCCTTCACGCTCGGCGACTCCCTGGTCTTCGCTTGGGAGGGCAACGCCGAAGCCGGATTCGAAAAGCCGCTGAAGAAGCTGCGCGGCATCGCGTCGATCTATCCGAACTATATCCAGCTCGTCGCCACCGCGTCGTCGGGCGTGAAAACGCTGGCCGACTTGAAGGGCAAGAGCCTCTCGGTCGGCGCCGCCAAATCCGGCACCGAACTGAACACGCGCGCGATCCTGCAGGCCGCCGGCATGGACTATAAGAGCCTCGGCAAGGTCGAATATCTGCCCTTCGCCGAATCGGTTGACCTGATGAAGAACCGCCAGCTCGACAGCACGTTGCAGTCGGCCGGCCTCGGCGTCGCCTCGATTCGCGATATGGCGAGCACCAACGACATCACCGTCGTCGCCATTCCCGCCGAGACCGTGAAGAAGATCGGCCCGCCATACCTGCCGGTGACGATTCCGGCCAACACTTATCGCGGCCAGACTGCGCCGGTCGAAACCGCGGCGGTGGTCAACTTCCTCGTCACTCACGAAGGCGTCTCTGAAGAGATGGTCTATCAAATGACCAAGACGATGTTCGAGAACCTCGACACCATGGTCGCCTCGCACGCCGCCGCCAAGGACATCAAGATGGCCGATGCTTTGAACGGCATGCCGATCCCGCTGCATCCGGGTGCCGCTCGCTATTACAAGGAAAAGGGCCTCGTAAAGTAAGGTGCCGCCGTAATGTCGGATAAGACGACGGACCCAACCGCCGCGCCTGCCGAAGGCAAGGTCGTCCATGAAAGCGCCATCGACGCGGTCGCCGGCTTCGGCGGCGGCCGCGTCGGGCATTTCATCTTCGCAATCGCCGTCTGCTTCTCGGTGTTTCAGCTTTACACCGCGGCATTCAGCCCGTTGGCCAGCATCATCGTCCGCTCGGTCCATGTCGGCTTTCTTTGCCTACTGACCTTCTGCTTCGCCTATCAAATGGCCAAGAGCGGCGGCGGCCGCGCGCTCGCTGTCGTTCTCGCCGCAGCCGGCTTCGGCCTCGGTTTTTATCACTGGATTTTCTACAACGACCTGATCGTGCGCTCGGGCAGTCCTACGACGGCTGACATCGTCGTCGGCATCGCCGTGATCCTGTTGCTGTTCTACGCGGCCTATCGAATCATGGGCATCGCCCTGCCGCTGATCTGCGCCTTTTTCCTCGCCTATGCCCTCTTCGGCCAATATTTGCCCTACCCGCTTGACCATCGCGGCTTCGATTTCGCGCAAGTGGTCGACCATATGTTCGGCGGCACCGAAGGCATCTACGGCGTGCCGACCTATGTCTCGTCGAGCTACATCTTCCTCTTCATCCTATTCGGCAGCTTTCTCGAGCGCGCCGGCATGATCCAGCTCTTCACCGACGTCGCCATGGGCACGGTCGGCCACAAGCGCGGCGGGCCCGGCAAGGTCTCGGTGGTCGCTTCAGCGCTAATGGGCACGATCAACGGCTCCGGCGTCGCCAATGTCGTGACAACCGGCCAGTTCACCATCCCGCTGATGAAGAAGTTCGGCTTCAAGCCCGCCTTCGCCGGCGCGGTCGAAGCCACAGCGAGCATGGGCGGCCAGATCATGCCGCCGGTGATGGGCGCCGTCGCCTTCATCATGGCCGAAAATCTCGCCATCGATTATATCGACGTCGTTCAGGCCGCCATCGTGCCCGCCATCCTCTATTTCGTCACCGCCTTCTGGATGGTGCATTTGGAAGCCGGCCGTTTGAAGCTCGAAGGCCTGCCCAAAGAGCAATGCCCCAACGCGCTCAAGGCGCTGCGCAAGAGCTGGCATCTGATTCTGCCGCTTGCCGCCCTCGTCTATCTGCTGTTCAGCGGCTACACGCCGCTATTCGCCGGCACTGTCGGACTCGCGCTGACTGCCGTGCTGATCCTCGGCGCCGCCGCGACGCTACAGCTTCGCGGCATGCATCTGCGCGTGCTGGCTTGGATCGCGATCGGCTTCGCTTGTGCCGCTTTCTTGCAATATGGCATCGAAGTGGTGATTGGCCTGATCGCGCTGCTTGTCGCGCTCAACGCCTTTTATAAGGGCGGCCGCGAAACGCTGCGCGCCTGTCTCGACGCCCTCGCCTACGGCGCGAAGAACGCCATCGGTGTCGGCATCGCCTGCGCCATCGTCGGCCTCATTATCGGCGCCATGACGCTGACCGGTCTAGCATCCAATTTTGCGCGCGTCATCGTCTCGGTCGGCGAAGGCAGCTTGTTCCTCAGCCTCGTGCTGACGATGTTCGCTTGCCTCATCCTGGGCATGGGCATCCCGACGATCCCGAATTACATCATCACCGCTTCGCTCGCCGCTCCCGCCTTGCTGCAGCTGGGCGTGCCGCTGATCGTCAGCCATATGTTCGTCTTTTACTTCGGCATCATGGCGGACCTGACGCCGCCGGTGGCCCTCGCCGCGTTCGCCGCCTCCTCCATCGCAAAGGAATCGGGGCTCAAAATCGGCGTCAATTGCATGCGCATCGCCATTGCCGGCTTCGTCGTGCCCTTCATGGCCGTCTACACCCCGGCGCTTATGTTGCAGGATGGCGGCCCGCTCGCCGCGCAATACGGCTATGCCGTCGCCGTTGCCTACATCATCACAAAGGCGCTGATCGCCATCGCACTGTGGGGCGCTGCCTCGATTGGCTTCCTGTTGGCGCCGATGGGCTGGATCGAACGCATCGGCGCGGCCGCCGCGGCCTTCTTGCTTGTCGTCGCCCTGCCGATCACCGATGAAGCCGGTTTGGTTCTTGGCGCCATCGTCTTCGTCTATCACTGGCGCCGCACGCGAACGTCGCGCGCTGCTACGGCGGCATGATCTGCCTCAGCGCGGGCGCGCTCGCCGCAGTCTTGGCGTTCGACGCCTTCACCCTGTCTTGGGTTCATTCGGCGCAAAAGAGCGAAATTCAGGAAGATTGGCGCATCGAGGCCGGCGGGCTGCGCGTCGTCGAAACCCGAATCAAAGGCTCCGCCGCCGGGTACGATCCGCCGCCGGACGCGGTCCTGTCAGACGGCTGGTGGCGCTACGATCCGCATCTGCCGCCGCTCGCCGAGGTCAAGCTGGCCCGCTCCGGCGCGATCGCCGATTGGCGGATTTGCGCGCAGAACGCGTGCAAGCCGGTCGCCGCCTATCTGCCCGCGATCCCCGAGGCCGCCGCTGGAACTCCTTACCTGCTGCGCGTCTGCGACCAAAAGGGCTGACCGTTTCCTTTTTGGCATCGACCCATGACAGAAAAAAACTTAACCAGCGCCACGGAGGGCCCTATAAAATAAGAAAAACAGGGGGCCGGCATTCGCCTGACCTCCGATCTCCATTTTGATGGCATCCCGCCCGCGGTTTGCGGCGCGCGGAAGTCTTTGTCTAAAAGGGCCGAAGAGCGTCATGGGACAATACGGAATTGGTCAACCGATCCGCCGCAAGGAAGATGCGCGCCTGCTGACCGGCAATGGCCGCTACACCGACGACGTCAATCTCGACGGCCAAGCCTATGTCTACTTCCTGCGCTCCCCCTATGCGCACGCCAAGATCAACTCGATCGACACCACAGACGCCCTCGCCGCGCCTGGCGTGATCGCCATCTACACTTCGGCGGACCTCATCGCCGACGGCGTGAAGCCCATCCCCTGCGAAGCCAATGCCAAATCCCTCAAGGGCGTGCCGCTGTTCAAGCCGCCGCGCCATGCGCTGGCTTTCGAGCGGGCGCGCTACGCCGGCGAGCCGGTCGCCATGATCATCGCCGAGAGCGTCAACGCCGGCAAAGACGCCTCCGAGCTCATTCAGATCGACTATGAAGAATTGCCCGCGATCGCCGACACCTCGCGTCTCGCCGACCCCGACGCGCCGGTCGTATGGGACGATCTCGGCAGCAATGTCGGCCTGCACTGGGAAACCCAGGAATCGGCCATCAGCGAAGCGATCTTCAAGACCGCCTATAAGACCGTCGAACTGGACCTCCTGAACAACCGCTTGGTCGGCAATCCGATGGAGCCGCGCTGCGCGGTATCCGAGCACGATCCGAAAACCGGCCGCACCACGCTTTACGCCCCGAGCCAGGGCGGCCGCCGCGTCATCAACGCGATCGCCAAAGACATCCTCAATGTCCCGCAGCAATCGTTGCGCATGGTGTCGCTCGACACCGGCGGCGGCTTCGGCATCCGCAGCAAGACCTATCCCGAACTGGTCCTCATGGTGTGGGCCGCGCGCAAGCAGACGCGTCCGCTCAAGTGGCGCGCCGACCGCGGCGAAACTTTCGTGTCAGACGTACACGGACGCGACCAGTCGACCAAGGCCTCTGCCGCCTTCGACAAGGACGGCAAGTTGCTCGCCGTGCGCAACGAGACCATCGTCAATGTCGGCGCCTATCTGTCGGAGAACGGCGCCATTCTCGCCATGATGGGCGGCGGCAAGATCATGGGCACGGCCTATGACGTGCCGGTGCTTTACTTCTCGGTCAAGAGCTGCTTCTCCAACACTGTGCCGACCGACACCTACCGCGGCGCCGGCCGCCCTGAAGTGAACTTCATCATGGAGCGCCTGATGGAGCTGGGCGCGCAAGCCTTCGGCATCAGTCCGGTCGAGATGCGCAAGCGCAACTTCATCCGCGATTTTCCTTATAAAACGCAGATGGGCTGCTTGATCGACAGCGGCGACTTCCCCGGCACGCTCGACATGACGCTCGACAAAGGCGACTACGCCGGCTTCGAGAAGCGCAAAGCCGAATCCAAGGCGCGCGGCAAGCTGCGCGGCATCGGCATCGGCTATTACGTCGAAGGCGCCGGCGGCCGCCCGATCGAGGAAATGCGCATCAGCTTGGAGAAGGACGGCACAGTCAAAATCTATGCCGGCACGTTCTCGCACGGCCAGGGTCACGACACGGTCTATTCGCAATTGCTCAACGAGTATCTCGGCGTCGACGCCGCGAAGGTCGAATTGGTCCAGGGCGATTCCGACAGCTCGCCGAAAGCCGCCGTCGGCACCTTCGGATCGCGCAGTTCGATGATGGGCGGCGTCGCGATTAAGCGCGGCACGGAAATCATTATCGAGAAGGGCAAAGCCATCGCCGGGCATCTGATGCAGACCGAACCCGCCAAGGTCACCTTCAAGGAGGGTGTCTTCCATGGCGGCAGCAGCAGCGTGACGCTCGAGGAAGTCGCGCGGGCCGCGCATGACCCGAGCAAGCTGCCCGAAGGCCTCTCGGGCCCGCTCGATGAAAGCTATGTTTACGAGCGCAGCGGCGAGAGCCAGAACTTCCCGAACGGCTGCCATCTGATCGAAGCCGAAGTCGATCCCGACACCGGCACCGTCGAAATCGTCAAATTCACGGCGATCGACGATTGCGGCACCGTGCTCAATCCGCTGATCGTCGATGGCCAAGTGCTCGGCGGCATCGCCCAAGGCATTGGCCAGGCGCTTGTCGAAAACACCATCTTTGACAATGAGACCGGCCAGTTGCTCACCGCGTCCTTCATGGACTATGGCATGCCGCGCGCCAGCGACTTCCCGATGATCGGCATCCACTTCAACAGCGTGCCCTCGCCGACCAACGACCTCGGCGTCAAGGGCGCTGGCGAGGCGGGCGCTTGCGGCGCGCCGCCGGCCCTGGTCCATGCGGCGCTCGACGCGCTCAAGGACTACGGCATCCGCCATATCGACATGCCGCTGACGCCCGAAAAGGTCTGGCGCGCCATTCAGAACGCCAAGCCTGGTGCCAAAACCCACTCGGCGGCTTAACAATTTCGACTTTCAGTTAGAGGAGACGCGTCATGGATATGAGCGGCGAACAGCGCATTCCCGCCCCGCAACAGCAGGTGTGGGATGCCCTTTACAATCCGGAGGTGCTGAAGCTCTGCATTCCGGGCTGCGAATCGGTCGACAAGACCTCGGAGACCGAGTTCACCGCCAAGGTCGTCGTGGCCGTCGGCCCGGTGAAGGCGAGGTTCGCCGGCGAGGTGTCGCTCGAAGACATCAACGCGCCCCATAGCTGCACGATCAACGGCAAGGGCAGCGGCGGCATCGCAGGCTTCGGCAAGGGCAATGCCAAGGTCGAACTCTCGACCGAGGGCAACGAGACGATTCTCAAATACACCGCCAACGCTTCGGTGGGCGGAAAGCTCGCCCAGATCGGCGCGCGCCTCGTCGACTCGACCGCCAAAAAGCTGGCTGACGAGTTCTTCAAGCGCTTCGTCAAACTGATGACCGAACGGTCCACCACCGGCGCGTAAAGCGGCGCTAGCCCTCGCCCTTGTCGCGGCGGCGGCGATCATCTGATATGTAACCGATAACAAGCCGGCCAGGCTGCCCCAACAGGAGAGAGATTCGTGGCGAAGATTTCCATGAAGGTGAACGGCAAGACCGTCACTGGCGATGTCGAACCCCGCACCCTGCTCGTCCAGTTCATCCGCGAGCATCTCGGGCTGACGGGCACCCATGTCGGCTGCGACACCAGCCAGTGCGGCGCCTGCAACGTCCATTACAACGGCGAAGCGATCAAAAGCTGCACCATCTTGGCCGTTCAGGCCGACGGCAGCGACGTCGTGACCATCGAGGGCCTGGCCGCCGCCGACGGCACCCTGCATCCGATGCAGGCCGCCTTCCGCGAATATCACGGCCTGCAGTGCGGCTACTGCACCCCCGGCATGGTCATGGTGGCGGTCGATATCGCCCGCCGCCGCCCCGGCGCCGACGAGGAAACGGTCCGCGAAGAGCTTTACGGCAACATCTGCCGCTGCACCGGCTACCAGGGCATCGTCGAGGCGGTCATGGCCGGCTCCGAAGCCATGCAGACCGGCGTTCTTCCCCTCAAAGACCACCATTAAGGGAGGCGCGAGCCATGTATAGCTTCGAATATATCCGCGCCCAGTCCGTCGCCGACGTCAGCCAAAAGCTGCAAGCGGCCGAGGACCCCAAGATCCTGGCTGGCGGCATGACGCTGATCCCGACGCTCAAGCAGCGCCTGGCGCAGCCGAGCGTCCTGATCGACTTGGCTCAAATCCCTGATCTCAAGGGCATCAGCGTTTCGGGCAAGACCCTGACGATCAAGGCGATGACCCGCCATTTCGACGTCGCGACCTCGCCGGACGTGAAAAAGCACATTCCGGCCCTGGCCGTGCTGGCCGGCGGCATCGGCGATCCTTCCGTGCGCCACCGCGGCACCATCGGCGGCTCGACCGCCAATTCCGACCCGGCCGCCGACTATCCAGGCGGCATCATGGGCCTCGGCGCCACCATCGAGACCAACAAGCGCAAGATCGTCGCCGACGAGTTCTTCACCGGTCTGTTCGAGACCGCCCTGGAGCCCGGCGAGATCATCATCGCCGTGCATTTCCCGATCCCCGACAAGGCGGGCTACATCAAGTTCGCCAACCTCGCCTCAGGTTACGCGACGTGCGGCGTCATGGTCTCGAAGACCGGCGACAATGTCCGCGTCGGCGTCACCGGCGCCGGCCCCTGCGCCTTCCGCGTGCCCGAGATGGAAGCCGCCCTGGCCAAAAGCTTCACGCCCGACGCCATCGCCAACATCAAATACCCGGCCGACGAGCTGCTGTCGGACATGCATGCCAGCGCCGAATACCGCGCGCATCTGGTGACCGTGATGGCCAAGCGCGCGGTCGCCGCCGCCCTCGCCTAAAGCCAGCGCCACAAGCAGTTAGGGCCTAATCTTCCACACGAAGATTAGGCCCTAACTATTTTAGATATATAATATTTGTACCAGACCTTAAGGCGTCGCTTCGCCCGAGCGGATCCAGGCCTCGACGCCGGTGCTCTTGGCCCCGAGCATGGTGAACTTGCCTGTCAGGGTGCCGTCGTCGGCCACGTCATAGAGCGCCAGGCCGGGCGCGCTAGCGGGACCGTAATTCAGATAGGTCACGGCGAAAGTCTTGTTCTGCAAGATGCCGGTGCCATAGAGCACCTGGTTTTGAATCTTCCAGACCACGGAATAAACCGCGTCCTCTTTAACGACGAGAACCTGGCCCTTGTAGCGCGATCCGCCGCCCGGTTCGCGGCCTTCGATGATGTATTCGCCATCGACATCGGCAGCGGCCGCCGAAACGGCGGCGCCGAAGGTCATAGGTATCAAAACCAGAAAGCCTGCCAGCAACCGCGACACGAACTGTCCCATGAACCAAAAACTCCATTTTGGGACAGAAAGGCCTGTCCTGCTAAACAGCTTACGAAATCGGCGGGCGATTGGATATGACAGGCCTCAGACAACAGAACATGGCTGCCCTGCCCGCCTTGGATGGCTCCATCAAGGCTTTAAGGCGGCAACGCGCTCCTGCAGATGGGCAACGATGCGTTGCGCGCCCTCGTTCCCGCCATCGCCTGCTAAGTCCTTGATTTGAGCGGCAGAGATCGCCGGACCGAAATGCACCGTCACCTTGACGAACTTCAAGCTGTGGCGATGACGCGGCAAGGCTTCATAGGCACCGTCGATATAGGCCGGCACAACGATGACAGGCTGGGCCGACAACACCAAGCCGGCGCCGGGCAGGAAGCGCTGCAATTCGCCGTCCGGCGAACGCCAGGCCTCGGGAAACCATACCAAGCCGTTGCCGCGCGCCAGCACTTCCTTGCCCATCGTCAGCGTCGCCTTGGGCGAGCGCTCGTCGACCGGGAAAATATGCGTGGCGCGGGCGAAGCCACGGCCAAGCGCGGTTTCGAACAACCGGCTGACATCGCCCGACCAGAACAGCTTGCGCATACGCTTATATGGCAAAACGCCGGCGACGACCGGCGGGTCGATGTCGCTGACATGGTTGGCGACGATCATCACCGGCCCATCCATCGGCACATTGTCTAGGCCGGTGGCGCTGACGCGGAACATCAGCTTCAAACCGATTCGATTGGCCCAATAGAGCATCCAGCCAAGCAGGCTCAGCGCCGGCCCGGTCGGCGCCAGCCAGCGCTCCGCCGCAGCGGCGACATCGGCTGGCGTCTCGCCAAGGACTCCTGTCATCGGCTTGGCCTTCGCCAAGACCGCAAGCAGATCGCGCACCGTGTTGACGTTTTGCAGTTCGGCTTCGCGCATCTGCAGGCCAAGACGCGACTCGATCTCGATCGCCAGGGTCATCCATTCCAGCGAGTCGATGCCGAGATCGAGCGACATGTTGGCGTCGAGGGCAATTCCGCGATCGGCATAGCGCGCCCGCAGCAACTCCCATGCCTCGCGCGTCGGCGAGGCGTTGACCAGCGCCTGATCCTCGGCGCTCATCGCCGCCGATTTCGGCGCGGCGAGGCCCGATTTGGTTTCGTCATAGAGCTTCGGCAGCAGGAAGCGGCGGTATTTTCCAAGGCGCGTGCGCGGCAGCGGCTCGCGCACCAGGGCATAGCCGACGATGCGCTGATAGCTCGGCAGCGTCTGCGACTTTTCCGACAGGGTGACGCGGATCGCGTCCTCCAAGCGGGTCAGGCCGGCCGCGCGGATCGCCACCGGGTCGGGCAGCACCAGGGCGACCAGTTTGCCGTCCTTCTCTAGCACCGCCAGTTCGCGGATATAGGGGCTGGCGGCGTAATGCTTCTCGGTTTCTTCCGGATAGACGTTCTTGCCGCCGCCGAGAACGATCATCTCCTTGGCGCGGCCGGTGATGAAGACGTAACCGTCGGCATCGACATGGCCGAGATCGCCAGTGCGGAACCAGCCGTCCTCGGTAAAGGCCGTGGCGTTGGCTTCCGGGTTGTTCCGATAGCCGGCAAAGACGCTGGCCCCCTTCAGCTGAATCTCGCCCATGGCTTGTTCGTTCGAGCCGGGCGCGCCATCGTCGCCATCGGCGATTTTGGCGATGCGGATTTGGCCGTCGCCGATCGGGCGGCCTTCGCTGCCGATGCGCTGCCGGCCAGGCAGATTGGCGGTGAACATCGAGGCGGTCTCGGCCAGGCCGTAGCCGCTCAGCACTTGCCAGCCGAGCGCTTCGAGCCGCCAGATCGCCGAACCTTCAAGCTTCGCGCCGCCGCTTGCCATCAAGCGTAAATGGCCGCCGAGCTGGGCATGCAGCGAACCGAATAACGCCTTGCCGATCTTCCAGCCGAGTTTCTCGCGGGCGAACAGCGACAGCTTGAGCATCCGGCGATAGGCGAAAGCGGCGAGGCCGCCGCGCGCCTGCACTTTCGCCTCGATGCCGGCCAGCAGCGCCGTGAACAGGCGCGGCACGCCGACCATGACAGTGGCCTTGCTGACCCGCAGCGCCGTGGCGATCTGCGGCCCGGTGACGGCTTCCGGCAGCACCAGGGCCGCGCCGCTCGCCAGCGTCGTCTGCAAACCGACCAGCAGCGGAAAGACATGATGCAGCGGCAAGGGCAGCAGCACGCGATCCGCCGGCGTCGCGATATTCTCGGCGAGCAGCGCATCGATATTGGCGGCGAGATTGGCGTGGGTCAGCGCGAAACTTTTGGGCTTGCCGGTGGTGCCCGAGGTATAGACCACCATCGTCTCGGCGTCGGGCACGAGGACCGGCAAGTCTCCCGCCGGAGCTTTCAGCCAAGCGCGCCAGCCGGCGGCAGCGTCGCCGCCGTCCAACAGGCGCAGCGCGTATGAGGCGCCTCCCGCCGTCAGATGCTCGGCATGGGCCGCGCTGACGAAGGCCAGCTTGCAGCCGCTATCGTGCAGAAAGCCGGCGATGTCCTCGGGCAGGCCAAGGTCGTCGCAGGCGATCGTGACCGCCCCCGCCCCGGCCAGGGCCAGGCGCACGACGATCCAATCGAGGCTATTGGGGCCGACCAGGCCAACGGCGTCGCCCGGCTTGACCCCTTGGGCGATCAGGCCATGGGCGAGCCGCGTCGCGAGATCGGCCAGATCGGCCGACGAGGTCTCCTGGGCGCTTTCGCCCGCGACCTGGATGACAGCCTTGCGCTCGCCCTGCGCGGCGAGGCTGCGAAGAAGGTCGGCAGTCATCCACATACGGTCGTCTATCCCCTGGCGGCCTTGGTCATCGGGCCGCTTGCTCAAAAGGTTAGCAAGCGATGGCGCGAGAACCAAGCGCCATCGCTGCTTAACCTTCGGAGCGTCCACAGAAAAATCGCACTCCAAGGCTTCCCTGCGGCGACGATTCGATTAAGATCGGCGAGCCTTTGCCGGCGGCCCGAAAGGCCGGACCGGTTTGCATTCGATGGGGGATTAAGATGATCCGTTCGACGCGCCTTTTGTTCCTGCCCGCGCTGCTCGCCGCCTTTACGGTCCATATGGCGAACGAGGGCGGCGCCCTCGCGCAGCAGAAAACGCTCAACGTCTATAACTGGAGCGACTATATCGCCCCCGACACGCTCGAGAAGTTCACCGCCGAAACCGGCATTAAAGTGAATTACGACGTCTACGACGGCAACGAAATCCTCGAAGCCAAGCTGCTCGCCGGCAAATCGGGCTTCGACGTCGTCTTCCCCTCGACCTCGCCCTTCTTCGTCAAGCAGGTCCAGGCGAACATCTATCAGAAGCTCGACAAGTCGAAGCTGCCGAACCTCGCCGGTCTCGACAAGGCCGTGATGGCCGAACTCGCCAAGTTCGACGCCGGCAACTCCCACGGCGTGCCCTACCTGATGGCCGGCACCGCCATCGGCTACAACGTCGCCAAGATCAAGCAGCTCATGCCCGACGCGCCGATCGGCAGCCTGGCGATGATCTACGATCCCAAAGTGCTGACCAAGATCAAGGGCTGCGGCGTCACAGTGCTCGATTCGTCGGATGAAGTGTTCAGCACCGCGCTGGCCTTCGCCGGCAAGTCGCCGACCAGCCTGTCGCAAGACGATCTCAAGATCGCCAGCGACGTCGTCTATAAGGCGCGCCCGAACTACAAGTACATCCACTCCTCGGCCTACATCAACGATCTGGCCAACGGCAACATCTGCGTCGCCATGGGTTATGCCGGCGATCTGGTGCAAGCGCGCGACCGCGCCAAGGAGGCCGGCGGAAAAGTCGAGATCGGCATTTTCCTGCCCAAGGAAGGCTCTGCCTTCAACCTCGACGTCATGGCCATCCCGGCCGACGCGCCGAACGTCGACGCCGCCCACGCCTTCATCAACTTCCTCTTGCGGCCCGAAATCATCGGCGCCATCACCAATGAAGTGGGCTACGCCAACGCCGTGACCGCCGCCGACAAATTCGTCGAGGCCGACATCAAGTCCGATCCGGTGGTCTATCCGTCGGCCGAGGCACAGGCCAAGCTTTACACCCTGCCGCCCGCCGATCAGGCTTACGAGCGCGCCCGCACGCGCGCCTGGACCCGCGTCAAGACCCGCTACTAAGCCGCCCCGGCCCAGATATCGTTCAGGAGTCCGCGTTGTCCGCAGCCGCCGCGTCACCGTTCCTTCGTATCGAAAACATCTCAAAGCGGTATGAAGGAACCGACGCGCCGGCGGTGGCCAACGTCAGCCTCGACATCGAGCGCGGCGAGTTTTTCTCGCTGCTGGGCGCATCGGGCTCGGGCAAGACGACTCTGCTGCGCATTCTTGCCGGCTTCGAGACGCCGGACAGCGGCCACATCTTCATCGACGGCCGCGACGTCACTGATCTGCCGCCCTATGAGCGGCCTGTGAACATGATGTTCCAGTCCTACGCGCTCTTCCCGCATATGAGCGTCGCCGACAATGTCGCATTCGGCCTCAAGCAAGACGGCATGCCCAAGCCCGAGCGCGCGGCGCGCGTCGCCGAATTGCTCGATCTCGTCCACCTCGGCAGCAAGGCCAAGCGCAAGCCGCATCAATTGTCGGGCGGCGAGCGCCAGCGCGTAGCGCTGGCGCGGGCGCTCGCCAAACATCCCAAGCTGCTGCTGCTCGACGAACCGCTCGGCGCGCTCGACCGCAAGCTGCGCGAAAGCACCCAATTCGAGTTGAAGGCGCTGCAAGCCCGCCTCGGCATCACCTTCGTCATGGTGACGCACGACCAGGACGAAGCTATGACGCTGTCGAGCCGCCTCGCGGTCATGGATCAAGGCCGCGTGCTGCAAGTCGGCCCGCCCAACGAAGTGTACGAATCGCCGGCCACGCGCCATGTCGCCGAATTTCTCGGCGCCGCCAATCTGCTCGACGGAGCCATGACCGGCTGGCAAAGCGGCATCGCCACGTTGACCTGCGACGGTCTGCCCGGCGCGTTCCAAGCGACCGCGCCGGATTCGCTCGCGCCGGGCGCGCGCGTCGCCATCGCCATCCGCCCTGAGAAAATCCGCCTGTGCGACGCTGCCGCGACCGCCGACAACAAGTTGCAAGGCAAGGTGAAGGACGTCGCCTATATCGGTGACGTCTCGACCTACAACATCCTGCTTGCCGGTGGGCAGAAGGTGCGCGTGCAAGCGACCAACGCCAAGCGCGGCGCAGTGTTTCCGGCGGAGGACGCCGAGTTGTGGCTGTCGTGGGATACGTCCGACGCGGTGGTGATCCCCGAATGAACGTAGTTCATTCAAATGGACTGAAGCCATGAGCGAGCCCCGCCGCAAGCTGCCGCGCTTTTTTAAGATTCCATTGGCGGCTCTCGCGCCTTATCTCTGGCTGCTGCTGTTCTTCGCCGCCCCGCTCGCCATCGTCCTCAAGATCAGCCTCGCCTCGCCGGTCATGGGCCAGCCGCCCTATACGCCGCTTTATGATGCCGGCGAATGGCTGATCAATTGGGACAATTACCTGCTGCTGCTCGATGATCCGCTCTATATCGCAGCGCTGCTCAACTCGTTGAAAATCGCTGGGGTCTCGACGCTGATCGCGTTGTTGATCGGCTATCCGATGGCCTATGCCATCGCCCGCGCGCCCGAGTCGCGCCGCGGCGTCCTGATGATGCTGGTCATCCTGCCTTTCTGGACCTCGTTCCTGATCCGCGTCTATGCCTGGATGAGCATCCTCAGCACCACCGGGCTTCTCAATACCTTCCTGCTTTGGCTCGGTGTGATCGATGAGCCGCTCGAAATCATCTACACCACCTTCGCCATCCATCTCGGCATCGTCTATTCCTACCTGCCATTCATGGTGCTGCCGCTGGTCGCCACCCTGTCACGCATGGACATGACGCTTCTTGAAGCCGCCGCCGACCTCGGCGCCAAGCCCTGGCAAGCCTTCCTGCGCGTGACGCTGCCGCTGTCGCTGCCCGGCATCCTCGCCGGCTCGCTGCTGGTGTTCATTCCCGCGACCGGCGAATTCGTCATCCCCGACCTGCTCGGTGGACCGGACGCGCTCATGATCGGCAAGATCATGTGGACGGAGTTCTTCTCCAACCGCGATTGGCCGGTCGCCTCGGCGCTCACTGTCGCTCTGCTGATTCTGCTCGTCGGCCCGATGATCGCCCTGCAATCGGTGCGCAAACGCGAGGCCAAAGCCGAAGCGGAGGCGGCATGAGCGCGCCGAAGAAGCCCATTTC
Source organism: uncultured Rhizobium sp. (assembly GCA_964628235.1). Lineage (GTDB taxonomy): Bacteria > Pseudomonadota > Alphaproteobacteria > SMXQ01 > SMXQ01 > CAMAVH01. The sequence goes on from CAZVLU010000025.1 coordinate 17,110, forward strand.
GCCGCTCTATGTGATGCTGGCCTTCGGCTACGCCTTCCTCTACGCGCCGATCGTGCTGCTCGTGTTTTATTCGTTCAACGAATCGCGTCTCGTCACCGTCTGGGCCGGCTTTTCGACCAAATGGTACGGCGAACTGCTGCGCAACGAGCAGATCCTCGGCGCCGCCTGGCTCAGCCTGCGCATCGCTTTCGTCACCGCCTGCGTCTCGACCATTCTCGGCACGCTGGCCGGCTTCGTCATCGCGCGCTACCGGCGCTTCCCGACACGCGGCGCGTTCCTCGGCTTGCTGTCGGCGCCCCTGGTAATGCCGGAAGTGGTGCTCGGCCTGTCGCTGCTCTTGCTCTTCGTGGCGCTCGAAGCGGCCACCGGCTGGCCGGCCGGACGCGGCGCCACCACTGTCACCATCGCCCATGTCACCTTCTGCCTCGCCTTCGTGACAGTCATCGTGCAGGCCAAGCTGGCGAGTTTCGACCGCAGCCTGGAAGAAGCCGCCATGGACCTCGGCGCACGGCCCTGGAAGGTGTTCTGCGTCATAACCCTGCCGCTGATCGCCCCTGCGCTGGCGGCGGGCTGGCTGCTGTCCTTCACCCTGTCGCTCGACGACCTCGTGGTCTCCAGCTTCACCTCGGGCCCCGGCTCCAGCACCTTGCCGATGGTGATCTATTCCAGCGTCCGCCTCGGCGTCAGCCCGCAGATCAACGCGCTGGCGACGATCATGATCGGCATCGTCGCCGTCTTCGTCGCGATTTCCGGCTGGCTGCTCTATCGCCAAGACAAAGCGAAGCGCGGATAGCGGTCACTCCGTCGCTTGCTATGCTCGCCGTTCCTGCCCGATACTGAACACGGTGTTTCCGGTGCCGGTTCGGCCGTATGTCGAAGGGGCCCTTTGGGCAGCATTAGACCCATCGGAACACCACTCTCTCAAACGAAAAGGGCCGGCTCGCTTGCGCGGGCCGGCCCTTTGTTTTAGCCGTCAGATCAGGACGGTTAGTCCTTCACGTACGGGATGCCAAGCAGGTCGGCGAACTGCTTGTTGTAGTCTTCGTACTTGGCGAAGCAGTCGGCGCTGCAGATCGCGAAGTGCTTGCCCTTGGCCTGCTCGTAGAGCGAACCGCCCTCGACCCAGGGGAAGCCGCGATAGGCGGCCTTGTCGATGACCGGCTGGCCCTTCGTGGCGAGCCACAGGGTGACGAGCTGCACGGTGGCCGGAGCCTGGCTCCACTTCGGCACGCCGACGCGGGTGGCCAATTCGACCGGGACCACGTCGCCGAGACGGAACTTCAGGCTCTTCTCGCCCTGGTCGATCATGCGCTGCGTGGTGTGATAGTTGATGTAGCAGGTGATGCCGAATTCGCCGGACACCACGCGGGCCAGAACCTGGGCCTGACCGTTGGTGATGACGACGCCGTTCGTCTTCATCAACTTGATGTTGTTGACGGTGTCGGTGCCGGTGCTCGGGTCATGCATCAGCGCCTGGGCCTTGTTGCGGCCGTCGATGATGTTCGTGCCCTTCCACTTCGGGTCGGCGCAGTCGGCGAAAGTCTTGGGGGCCTCGGCCTCCTTCACCATGTTGACGTTCCAGGCGATGCCGCGCATCTGCGCGACGGTCGCCAAATAACGGCCCTGCGGGTCCATGGCAGCCGGATGCACCTTCGGCCAGCCGGCCGGCAGCGCCTCGCTCAGCGCCTTGTAGTCGTACTTGGGCTTCACGAAGAAGCCGGCGTCCCAGTACTGCTTTTCGAATTCCGACGCGACGTCGAACATCTCGTAGGGCGGGAACTGGTTCTGCTGGATCGAGATGAAATAGCGCTGGAACGGCGCGACGCCGGTCTCGCGCTTGTAATCGACGGTGATGAAGGGAAAGTCCTTCGAGAGCGCGTCGAACACCGGCTTGGCGTCCGTCACGGTCCAGTCGAACGCGACGCGCAGCTTGCCGCCGAGCTTGGCCATCTCGGCCTTGGAATCCTCGACGAGTTGTTCGTAGACAGTCGCGGCGCTGACGTTCGCCGTATAGGCGAGTGCCATCACACCGACGGCGGCGGCAGTGAGCCGCGCGACGTTCTTCCGCATGAGTAGATCCTCCTTAAAAAAAACAGTCTGGGGGTCGGAAGCGGCCCGCCTTGGGGTGAGCCGCCGATAGGGCCTCGCAACTGTCGACTTCGCCCTCTCATGGAGGGTCCCCATCCAGCCTTGCGAAAGGCAATAATCAAAAGAATAAGTTGTTAAAGCGTCCCGTTGGCCTTGCAATTCGAAGGCCATTTTGTTTTCTCTTGATATAGTCTCCGCTTGGCGAAACGCTGTCAATGCGGCTTCCGTCCGAATGCCTGAAAATGGCGCAAAACCAAGGCTTGCGCGCTCAGGAAACGGTCAATAGACCGTGATCGTCTGCGCTTTCGCCGTCACGCCCCGTCCTTCGCTTTCAAACGAGTCATTCGCCGCATCATGTCCGCTCCCACCGCAGCCGCCCGCCCCGCGCATGTTCATACCTCCAGAGGGGCCAATGGCGTCGTCGCCGCCGGTCATCCTCTCGCCACCCAGGAAGCGCTGCGCGTGCTCAAGGACGGCGGCAATGCCGTGGATGCCGCCGTGGCCGCCGGCCTCGTGCTGACCGTCGTCGCCCCCTATGCCGTGACGCTGGCGGGGGACGCCTATCTGCTGATCCGCGATCCCAAGACGGGCAAGACCGCTGGCCTCAACGGCACCGGTCGCGCGCCGACCGGCGCCACCGCCGAATTTTTCGCGGCTGGCCCCCATGCCGGCATCGCGCGCGAAGGCATCCTCTCGGCCTCGATCCCCGGCCTGCTCGCCGCCTTTCACGACGCGTTGGAGCGTTATGGCACGCGCGACATGGCGCATCTGATCCAGACGGCCATCCGCATCGCCGAAGACGGATTCAAGATATTCCCCTATTTCACGGCCCAGACGCGCCAGCGCGGCGAGTTGGTGAAGAACGATCCGGAAGCGGCGCGCATCTTCACGCCGGGCGGCGAGGCCATGACGCCCGGCACGCTGTTCAAGCAGCCAGAACTGGCTGCCATCCTCAAGCGCATCGCCACCGAGGGCATCACGACCTTCTACGAAGGCGCCATTGCCGAACAGCTCGTCGCCGCCGGCAAGCCGCTCGGCAGCCTATGGACGCTGGGCGACCTCGCCGCGCACCGCTCGACCTGGCAAGAGCCGATGAGCGCGCCGTTCTACGGCCATGACGTTCTTACAATGCCGCCAAATAGTTACGGGCCGACGCTGCTGCTGCAATTGCTCTATTTGCAGGCTGGCGGCATCCACAAGCTCGACCCGAACGGCGAAGAATTCATCCATCGCGGCTACGGCGCGCGCAAGGTGGCTTACAAAACGGCGGGAAAATTCATCGCCGAACCGACGCTGACTGAGGCGCCGATGCGCGAGTTGCTCGCCAAGGTCATCGCTGAAACAAGCAAGTACGGCGGCCAGAATCCGGAGGCCGGCGCAATGCCCGCCGAGGCCAAGGACCGCTGCACCACCAATGTCGTCGTCGTCGACAAGGACGGCCTCGCCGTCTCGATGATCGAAAGCATTTCCGCGCCCTACGGCGCCGGCGTGGTGCTGCCCGGCACCGGCATCCTGCTCAACAACCGCATGGCCGGCTTCAACACCGATCCAGCAAGCGCCAACTGCGTCGCCCCCGGCAAACGCCCGGCGCACACCCTCGCCCCTTGCATGGTGACGAAGAACGGCGAATTGGTCATGAGCGTCGGCACGCCCGGCACCGTCGGCCAGACCTGCGTGTTGGCGCAATTCCTCGCCCGCGTGCTGGGTTGCGGCCAGGGCCTTGTCGCCGCCGCCGAAGCGCCGCGCTGGTCGGCCGACTTTCAGGGCAAGCTGGTGATCGAGGATTGCATGGACGAAGCGCTGCAAAAGGCCGTGCTGGCCAAGGATGCCGAGGCCAAAGTGATGAAGACCGGCTGGATCAGCTTCGGCTCGATCAAGCTGGCTATGGTCGATGGCGATGGCTTTATAGGCTTGGCCGATCACCGCCGCGCCGCCAGCACGGAAGGCTATTAAGTCGGCTCCTAAAAAGGCGATTTATGCTTGCCAAAAAGGCAAGCTCCAGAGCAGTTTACCCCGCAGTTTAGCGCCGCCATTCGGCCCGCCATCGGCACCTCCGATCACGGACCATCACCCCCGCTTTTGCCAGCATCCAGCCGAACATTCGAGAGGAGCCTTCCCATGGCCGAATATATCAACTTCGAGGTCGCCGCCCTGCAGACGCGCACCTGCCAACTGTCGCTGACCGACGCGGCCGAGCGCGACCGCCAAATCCGCGCCAACATCGCGCGCATCTGCGACCTGATCGACTACGTCACCTCCTTCGGCAATTCCGAAGTAAAGTTGGTGGTGACGCCGGAATATTCGATCAACGCCAACTTCCGCCAGATCACCCTGGAACAGTGGATGGAAATTTCCACCACCATCCCCGGCCCCTATACCGACATCCTGTGCGAGAAAGCCAAGCAGCGCAAAATCTACCTGGCCTGCAACATGCTCGAAGTGCATCCGGACTTCCCGCGCCGCTTCTTCAACTGCTCGTTCCTGATCAGCCCCGAGGGCAAGATCGTGATCAAGCATTGGAAGATGAACAACAACTGCTGGGTCTTCCCCTACACGACGCCGGCCGACATCTACACCGAGTTCTGCCGCAAGTACGGCCGCGAGGCGTTGTTCCAGGTCGCCAAGACCGAGATCGGCAATATCGGCCTGATCACCTGCGGCGAGCTCGGCTTCCCCGAGAACGCCCGCTGCACCATGATGAACGGCGCGGAAATCCTCTGCCATCTGACCTCCGAGCCGAACAACATGAGCCACGGCGACGTGCGCAACTGGGCCAGCCTGCGCACCGCGCGCGCCTATGAGAACAAGGCCTATCTCGTCGCCGCCAACATCGGCCAGTACGAAGGCGCGCTGCGCGGCCTCGGCGACAGCCATGGCGACTCGGCCGTGCATTACTTCGACGGCTCGATCCTCAACACGATCAACGGCCCCGGCGAAGCGAGCATCAAAGGTCCGATCAACCTCAACGATCTGCGCCGCGCCCGCTCCAAGCCGTTCCACCCGACGGTCATCCGCGCCGAGCTGTACGCCAAGGAATACGCGTCTTGGCCGAGCTGGCCGAACGACGGCTTCGCCGACAAGCCGATCGAAAGCATCCAAGACACCCGCGCCATTTTCCATCAACTGGTGAAAAAGCGCCAAGAGCTCGGCATCGATCGCCCGGCCAAGAACTTCAACGTCACCGACTAAACCTCGCGCATGCCGAATCGAAACGGGCGGTCCGCGCAGGGCCGCCCGTTTTCGTTTGCGCTATGAGCCTTAGATCACAAATGTCCTGTCACGAAGCCGCGCTCGAGCCGATCGACCACCGCCTTCAGGTCGTATTCGCGCTCAATGCGTTCGCGCGCCTTGACGATCATCGCCGCATGCAGCGTCACGTCGTCCATCAGGCGGGCCATGGCGTCGGCCAGCGCCGCGACGTCATGCTCCGGCACGACCAAGCCGGCGCCGCCTTCGAGCAATTCAGGGATGCCGCCGTTATCGGTCGCCACCACGGGCAGGCCGCAGGCCATGGCCTCGATCAACGAGACCGGAATCCCCTCTTTGTCGCCGTCGCGGGCGACGATGCTGGGCAAGGCCATGGCGTCCCAATCGCCTGCCGTCAGACGCTGCAGGAAGGTCGCGTGCGGCGACGTGCCGGCGAAGGTGACGAGCCCCTCGAGGCCGAGCAGCCGCACCTGATGCTCCAAGTCGCCTTGCAGCGGCCCCTCGCCGAGAATGTCGAGCACGACAGAGCGGCCTTGCTTGCGCAGCGCCGCCATCGCTTCGAGCAGATAGCGGTGGCCCTTCTTTTCGACCAGCCGGGCGGCGATGACGAAGCGCCAGGGCGCGCCGGCAGGGCGGCGGCGCGGCGGCGTCACCGGCGGCGGTACGACGCCCATATGCAGCACGATCGGCTGCGGCAGGCCAGGGCCGATATGGTTGGCCAACTCGCGCGCGCCGGCGCGGTCGATAGCGCGGATCCAGCTGGCGCGGCGCGCCTTGTCGGGAAACAGATTGTTCTGCGCAATATCGTAGCGGTGGCAGGTCAGGCTGAAGGGCACGCCGGCCACCGTCGCCGCGATCATGGCGTAAGTGCCGGGCACCGCGCCCCAATGGGCATGGATATGCTCGATTCCCTCGGCGCGGCAGCGCCGCGCCAGCCACAGCGCCTTGGGCACCGCGGCCAGATTCTTGATGAGCAGCCAGGGCGTGCGGCTGCGCGTGACCGGCGCCAGGGCGCGCAGCACGGCGATCGGGCGGCTCAGCAATTCGAGAAGCGCCGCGCCGAGCACGCCGGGCGCCAGCAGCGGCGCGCGCCAGGTGATCTCTTCGAGCGCTTGGGCATCGTCATGGCGCACGTCGCCGGACACCTGGAGCGGCGCCAAGCGCATCTCATGGCCGCGGGCGCGCAACGCCATCAGCTCGGGGATGACGAAGGCCTCTTCATGCCCGTAGGGGAGTTTTTTGGCGATATAAACGATACGCATTTAGATAGGGATATCTGTCATCGAAATCTGGCGCGCGTCACGGTTTGCGCAGCACGAGGCAGGTCACTGTATAGGGCTTGAAGAGCCATGCCCAGCGATGAAGGGCGCTCAGCCAATTGCCCGGTCGGGGCCAGGGAATCAGGGACCGCGCGATATGGCGCAGCAACAAACGCGGCTCGCGGCGCAAGACGTCGGCGAAGCTCTCATCGGCGACAACCGCGCCGGCGACCCGCGCCCAGCCCGGAAACAGGCCGGCCAATTCGGCCACATCCGGGCGATAGCGGTTGTCGATCGGGTCGGGGTGGTACGGAAAGCTGCACGGCACGGTCAGGAACAGCAGGCCGCCCGAAGGTAACAAATCGGTAAGACGTCGGGCCATGAGCGGGCGCGACCGCACATGCTCCAGCATATTGGTGCAAAAGACGGTCCGCGGCGAGATGGCGGCAAGCTCTGCCGGCATCGGCTCGGCCAGCAAGTCGCAAGCGATATCGACGCCCTCCTCCTGCTTGAGGTCGCAATGCACCACGGCGACGCCGCGCGCCCGCAATGGCGCGAAGATATCGGCGTCGATGTAAGGCTGATCGATTTCGCGAAAACGCGCAGTGGAACTGCCGAGATTGAGCAGCGGCGAGAGATCATGTCCATCGATGCCTTGCAAAGACTCGCGCAACCAACGGGCTTCTGACGGCAGCATCGCCCCGCCTAAGCCCGAGCGGCGGACGAGACGTCCGCATCGGATGATTCCGCTTCGTCGGGAACATAGACGCGGGCGGTCTCTTCCAAACGTACGCCATAGGCATGCAAGGCGACGACATAGCTCGCCATGAAATAGCTGAGGTAGTCGACTTCGCTATTGGCGTTGCCGAACAGGCCGCTGCTTTCGGCAAGGCCGCGCGCGAACATGAAAAGCACCAGTAGCGGCACGAACATCACCGCCTGCCGCTCGCGGTCGTCGAACAATTCGCGCCGCATATAGACGCGCGCGGCGCACCAAAAGAGGTAAACCTGCATGATCACCGCCGAGGCCAGGCCGACGGCGCCGCGTTCGGCCGACACGGCGATAAAACCGTTATGGAAACTGCCGGCTTCCAAACCGCTGATGACTTTGAAGATGCGGTCGTCCGAGCCGGGCAGGAATTCGAGCAGCACGAGCTTCCACGATTCGGGCCCCCAGCCGAACAGCGGCCGTTCGGCGAACATGTCCAAGCCGGCCTGCCACATGTCGGTGCGGCCGACCGAGATCTCGCGCAGGACATCAGCGCCGAACATGTCGCGAATTTCCACCGCGTAATCGGCGACGATCATCCAGCCGGCGACGCAGGCTGCGATGACCACCGGAACCGCCAGCGCGCCGAGCAACGGCGAGGTGCGCCACATCGTCCGCAGCAGCCAGACGACGGACCAGGCGAGAATCAGGGCCAAGATCGTCGCGCGCGAACCCAGCACGAAAACGCAAACCAGACCTAACATGAACAGCATATACGTGCCGGAACGGCTTAATGGATAAGCCATGCGCACGCCGATCAGAGCGATGACCGCGAGATAGGAAATCGTGTTCAGACCGACGTCGTAATCGGTCATCGTCACGCCTTTGATGATGCGCAAAGCGTCGTAGCTCAGGCCGTAGGTCGGGATCAACGTGACATAAATCCAGCCGGTGACGCCGACGACCATCACCATCAAGATCATCAAGTTCTTGAGGCCGACCAGCCTGGCCTCCGGATCGCGAAACAAAATCATTAAAGCGACGGCCAAAATCAGCGTGAAGACCTGACGCAACATATTCACGCCGACAAGATCGGGCGCGACGCTGTCGGTCGTCGAGAGAAAAAAGGCGAAAAAATAGAACGCCAGCATGCCGATCCACGCCAGCTCCGAGCCGGAAAAGCGCTCGCGCAAACTCAAAAAGCCGACCAAGATCGTGATCGCCAACAAGGGCCGCATGATGAGATTGGTGTTTTCGACGATCGGAATGACGCCGAAGGCGATTGCCAGGGGCGCGCAGATCAAGCCAATCCGCATCATGGCGCGGCGGCCGTCTTGGGCGGCGCAAGCTGACGCCAGCTATTGACGATGGCGGCCGCGCCTTCGCTGGCAGCCGTCGCCCAAATCACGCCGGATAGGCCGTAATGGCTCACCATCGGAATCTTCAGCAGGTTGCCGCAGAGATAATTGCCGAGCATCGTGTAGGTATAAGCTTTGCCATCGCCGGTGATAAAGGCGGAAACGGCGCATAATTGATTGGCAGCAATGAATATCACGTATACGCAGTAAGGCAACAAAAGCGCCGCCACTCGGGCCGTATCGTCCGCTCCGAAGGCGCCACGTTGCAGCAGCAGGCGGACGACGTCATCGCCGAAAACCACGATGGCGGCGGTTAACAGCCCGATCGAGGCCAGGCCGCCGGCATAGCTGCGCAGGAAAATCCGCCGCTGCGCCGCCGGCGGCTTATCGCGATAAGCGTTTTGCAAAACCGGCGACAGCGGCGACAGCATTAAGGACAGCGGCGTCAGCATGATCCGCGCGACGAGGCCGTTGGCGGCGATGCTGCCGGCGCCGGCCAGCCCGGCAAAAAACATCGTGAGCAATTGATTGGCAAAAAAACCGCTGGCTTCCAGCGTCGTCAGCCCAAGATTGCCTTTGAAAACCGCCAGGCTATTCGCCTGATCCGCCGTCGGACCGACAACATGTCGGCGCAGCAGGAGTAGCGCGATCAGCAAAGCCAGCAGGAAACTGGCGACATAAGCGAGCCCGACCGGCCACAAGACGACAGACAGCAACATGAAGTCGAGTCCGAGCAGCAAGAGCACGAAGATCCACGGCTGCGCCACCGAGAGGGAAATCGCTGTGGGGTGCTTTTTTTCGGCATGCAGCAGGCAGATTCCCATGCCGATCAGCACCGCGACCGGGACGATCGCCGCGCCGCCGAAGGCGACCGGCCAGTAGCCGGCGACCGCCCCTTCCGCCAAGCGCACACGCGGCTCATAGACCGCCGCCGCAATGAAGACGAGAAGCCCGACGACCAAGCCGGCGCCAAGCGTCCAGGGCAATAGGCGGCGCCACAGTCCCTGCGCGGTGATCTGCGTGCCGTTCAGGCTGGCGTAAAAGGCGATCCCGAACGGCCCCATGATATAGGCCAGCGCATATCCCGGGACTGTCGTGAAAATCACGAAAAGGTCGAGCCCGGCGCCGAGCCCCAGCATCTTGCTCAGCAGCGCCTCGCGCACCAGGCCGACAAGACGGGATAGGCCGGCGATGGCTGGGACCGCCAACAGCGCCAGGGTGGCGGCGGTCGCGAAACGATAGCGGAATAGCATCAGCAGGGCGTTCAAGGGCCGCCCCAAGCGGGCCAGCCGCAGCGCCCGTCGGATGGGCATGGCAAGCCCGTCAACGCGATCCACTCCGCCCCCGGCCGTGCCAAAATGGCCTCCAAGCCCTTCAGAAATCAGTTATAAATGCAGGATGATAACGGTCTTCACCATCATCTCATCCTCGGGCACGGGACGCTATAGCGCACATCTGGCAGGCGAGTTAGCGAAATATCGGCCGGTCACGCTGATCGCCCCGGCCTTTACCGACCACCGCGAGTTGCTCGGCAATGTCCGCCTTCGCAAGATATTCAAAGTCGAGACGGTAAAGAGCCGAATCTTGCGGCTTTTCATGCTGCTCTACGTCAGCTTCTCGCCGATCAGCCATTTTATCGCCTTGCGTCGCGAGAGCGACCGGCTCTATTTCGCCAACGCCGGTCACTGGCCGCAGATCGGCGTCTATCTCCTCGTCGCCAAGTTGTGCGGCTATAAAACCGCGCTATTGATCCACGACGTTCTGCCGCATCGGATGCTGTTTCCCGCCGCCCTGCGCGGATGGGAGCGCGCTTGCTTGCGCATGGTCTATAGCCTCGCCGACAAACTTGTCGTGCATCATGCCGGCGCCGTCGCCGACCTCGCCGGCCTCGGCCTCGCGCAGCGCGACAAGATCGCTGTCATTCCCCATGGCCTGTTCGATCTGCCGGCCCTCCCTGCCCGCACGCCGCCCGACGACGACAGCCTTCGCTTGCTGCTGTTCGGGCAAATCCGCGCCAACAAAAACATCCTGCCGTCGATCGTCGCTGTGCAGGCCCTGCGCGCCGAAGGTCGCAATGTCGTTTTGCGCATCTGCGGCAAAGCCAGCGCGCGCGAATCCGGCTACCTCGCCGCCTGCCGCGCCGCCATCGCCGCGCGGCCCGACGGCATCACGCTGGAAGACAGATTCGTCGACGAAAGCGACCTGCCCGCCCTTGTCGGATGGTGTGACGCCTTCTTGCTGCCTTACGGCGAATTCTATTCGCAGAGCGGCGTCGCCATGCTCGCATTGGCCAATGGAAAGCCTATCATCGCCAGCACGTCCGGCGGCCTTGGCGATTTGCTCGCCGACGGCGACAATGGCATCGTGATCAAGAGCGACAAAGACGCCACGATCAGCGAGGCCGACATCACAGACGCCATTCGCCGCACCGAATCCATCGGCCTGGCCGGGCTCGCCGCCCTCGGCGAACGGGGCCGTGCCCGTCTCGCGGCCACCAGCGCCTGGCCGGTGGTCGGTCGTCTGCATGCCGCCATGATCGAGTCCTTGCGCCCGTCGGTCCAGCCATGACCCTGCTGTCGCGCCGCAATGCCCTCATGGGACTCGCCGCGTTCGGCGCCGTCGCGCGGCCGTTGCCGCTTTTCGCGCAAGGCGCCGCTTCGCCGGGATCCGCGACTTCGCTGGCCGATTTACGCCGCCGCATGCCGACGAACGGCGATGCGCCGGTTTTCCTGCAGGGCGCCCTCACGCCCGGCGATCAGGGCGCCGGCTGGTTCGTCTGGCGCAGCGCCTCGCAAGCCATTGACGATGGCGGCTGCGTTCTCGCCCCCGATGCGGCCAAACCGGGCCGCTGGCACCGGCTATTTTCCGGCGCTGTCGATGTTCGCTGGTTCGGCGCGCAAGGCGACGGCGCGACCGACGATAGCGGGCCGTTGCAGCGCGCGATCGACCATCACGCCGAGGTGCATCTGCCCGCCGGAGTCTATCGCCTGTCGCGCCCGCTCGACATGCGCGATGTTTGGGGCCGTCGTTTGAGCGGCGCCGGTCAAACCGGCGATGTCGCCAGCCCAGGCGGCTTCGACCATGGCCGTCTCAGCCTTGCCAGCACCTTATTGCTCGACGCCGACGATGCGCCTGTGCTTCGCCTTGCCGGCAGCGGCCATGCCATCGAGCGGCTGTGCCTGATAGCGAAAAACCGCCAGCCGCACAGCGCTGAAAACTCTTACGGCATCGAGATCAATAACGTCTCGCGCTCGCGCCTCAACGATCTGCGCATCTTCAATTGCGCTACCGGCATAGGAATTCCGCAGCGCCCAGCGCCGCGCGAAGCGCGCGCCAACTGGATGTTCGATACGACCATCGCCAACGTCGATATCAACGCCTTCGCGCGCTGCGGGTTAGATTTGCGCAACTTTGAGGGTGGCGGCACCGGCGTCGTGCTCAGCCAGATTTATATGTCGAATATGGCTGGCGGCACATTACAGACGCCGCAACTGCTCGATAGCCAGCATTTCATTCTTGGGCGCAACTGGGGCGACTACGTCTTGCAAGCCGTGCATTGCGAATGGACACGCTGCCGCGATGTGCCGATTCGCTTGCACAACGCCAATGTCGCGCTGGCCGGCTTGCATTTCGAGGGTCTGCGCTTTACCGAAGATGTCGAAGCCATCATCCGGATCGAAGGCGGCTATGCCGGCCTCAGCCTCGACGCCGCGCAGCTTTATGATTGCCGCATCGAAGGCGGCCCTTCAGCCGCGCCGCTGCCGCTGCTTTCGACCACGGCGAAGACCGCCCGCGCTCGGCTCTCGGCCATACGCTTCGCCGACACCACGACGTCGGTCAGCGGACGCAAATTGACGGCCGCTCGCCTCGGATCAGGCGACGCCAAAGTCGACATCTTCGGCCTTATTCAGGAATCGAAAGCCTATGCGCCGCCGATTCGCGCGCGCGGCTTGACGCTGCGCGAATGAAAAGGGCCAACTGATGACATCGCCATTACGACGCGAGCTATGGCTTTGCGCCGCCATTTTGCCCCTCCTTGTCTGGTCAGGCATCGGCCCCTATGAATACGGCACCTGGCTGCTCGAAATCGCGCCGGTCTTGATCGGCCTTCCGCTGATCCTCGTCACGGCCCGGCGCTTTCCGCTCTCGACGTTGCTGCTCATCCTCATCGCGTTGCATAGCTACGTCCTGATCGTCGGCGGCCATTACACTTATGCCCGCGTGCCGCTCGGCGAATGGGCGAAGGACTGGTTCGGCTGGCAGCGCAACAATTACGACAAACTCGGCCATTTCTGGCAAGGCTTCATGCCGGCGATCCTGACGCGCGAAATCCTGCTGCGCCGCTCGCCCTTGCCGCGCGGCAAGTGGCTGAACTTCCTCATCGTCAGCGTCTGCCTCGCCTTTAGCGCCTGCTTCGAGATGCTCGAATGGATGGTGGCCCTGGCGCTCGGCGGCGCCGACAATTTCCTCGGCACCCAGGGCTATGTGTGGGACACCCAGAGCGACATGGCCTGGGCCGGCGTCGGCGCCATCGTCGCCCTGGCGCTGCTGCGGCGCCAGCATGATCGCTCGATGGAACGGCTGCCGGTCAACAGCGTCGCTTAAGACCAGAGTCGAGTTCGTGCATAGGGAATCTCATTCGCGAAGGATGATATGGCCTGAGCGCCGGAACGAGCGCGCTCCCTCTCCGTTGACGCCTTACGCCGCGTCGCTGCGGCGCCATCATTGGGAGAGCCGCAGATGAACATTCTCACAGCGCTGAAAAGCGACCATAAGGAACTCAAAAGCCTGCTCAAACAGATCAGCGAGACGACCGAACGCGCGGGGAAGACGCGCCTCAGCTTGTTCAAGGCCGAGATCGTCGCGCATGCCCGCGCTGAAGAACAGGCTGTCTATGAAGAGCTGAAAGAAGTCATCGGCAAAGAGGACAGCGACACGATCCTCGAAGGCTACGAGGAGCATTACCTGGTCGACAAGCTGATCCCCGAGATCGAGAAGCTCGCGCCGACCGACGAGATTTGGACCGCCAAGGTCACTGTCCTCAAAGAAATGCTCGAGCACCACATCAAAGAGGAAGAAGACGAGATCTTTGAGATGATTCGCAAGAAATACGACCCCGACGCGCTGAAAATCATGGCAGAGCGTTTCGAGGGCTTGAAGGCCGAGAAACACAAAGCGGCCTAATCGACCCATGAAAGATGGCGTCCTGCGGGCTGTTGCCTCGGGACGCCATTTTGCTATGAGCGATTTCGTTCTTCGCCATTTTGGCGGCGAGATACATTCCCCTGACGCATCCGGTCTTGGCGCGACAGCACGAGGTTCAAAGCGTCGCGCAACGCGTCGGCGTCGAACGGCTTTTGCACCACGGGCCTGACCATCCAATCGGCAGGGATGCCTCTGCGGCCATATCCCGTGGCGAAGATGAAGGGTATTTGCATTTTATCGAGCCGCTCGGCCACCGGATAGGCCAGCTCGTCGCGCAAGTTCACGTCGAGCACAGCCGCATCGGGCTTGCGACTCGCCAGAATATCGAGCGCATCTTTCACGCTGCTGGAATGCCAGACCGCCGCACAGCCAAGGTCTTGCAAGATGTCCTCGACTAGAAAGGACACGACGGCCTCATCTTCGACAATGAGAATATTCAGGCCGTCGAGCGAGACGAAGGGCTTATTGCGTGGCGCATTCATCAGGCAGCACTCCCCTGCAACGGGATGGCGGCACGGCAGCGCAGGCCGGCCGGATCGAAAATCAGTTCGACTTCGCCTTTGAGCTGCTGGCCCAAACCGCGTTCGACGAAGCGCGTGCCGAAGCCGCTTTCTTTGGGCGGCGTCACGACCGGGCCGCCGCTTTCGCGCCAATCGAAACCCAGGACCTGGGCCGCGCCCGCGCCCTCGATAAACCAGCGCAGCTTGACGCGACCGCCCGACACCGAGAGGGAGCCGTATTTGGCGGCGTTGGTCGCCAGCTCGTTGAGCGCCATGGCGATGGTGAGCGCGGCATGCGGCGCCAGATCGATCGACGGCCCCTCAATGCTGACGCGGTCGGCGGCGTCGTCTTCGTCGCTGTAAGGGTCGAGAATTTCAGCGGCCAGCGAGCGCAGGTTTGCCGAAGTCCAACGGCTCGACGACAATTGGTTATGCGCCTTGCTGAGGGCGAATATGCGTTTGTCGAACAGATCGCGAGTCTCGACAGGCACTTGCGCCTTGCTGAAGGTTTGCGCCGCCACCGACTGCACAGTGGCAAGCGTGTTTTTGACGCGATGATTCAACTCGTCCATCAGCGTTTTCTGCTGAAGCTCGGTGCGCTTGCGTTCGCTGATGTCGAGCATCATGTTCACCGCGCCGATGACCTTGCCGGTCTTGTCGCGCAGCAGCGTCGGATGGGCGATGAACGGCGTGCGCGTGCCGTCTGGCCGCTCGATCAGGGCTTCAGCGCCGCGAATTTCGCGCCGTTCTTGAATCGACAGAGCCATCGGGCTTTCATCGTGCCGCATATCGCGCCCGTCGGCATGCAACAGCTTCCACGAGCCGCACCACCGCGCAAGATCGCTGTTCAGCTCCGGTTGATGCCCCCACAGGTCCGACGCGGCCTGATTGTAAAAGGTCAAGCGGCCCTCGGGATCGGTCGTGTAGAGGGCGACCGGCAAAGCGTGCAGAAGATCTCGAAATTGCCGCTCACGCTCGCGTCGCGCCGTCTCGATGCGCTTGCGACTGGTAATGTCCTGCAACACGCAGACGCCGCCGACCAGGCGACCGCCGTCGTCGAACAGCGGATCGAAATTGGCGAGCAAGGCGACGCGCGAGCCGTCGGGCCGCTCGATCATGAATTCGCGATCGCGCGCCGCCAAGCCGCTGGCCGCCACCTCGGCGAGCGGGCCGTCCATCACGGGCGTGGCTTGCTTGCCGAAGGAGCCCTGCAAGGCGCTGCTGCGCGCGCCGATCCAGAGCGTCGCTTCCGGCTCTCCAACCTCGGGCGAGCGGCCCCACAACTCTTCCGCGCGGCGGTTATGCTGGACGATTCTGCCGTCGACATCGCAGATGTAGACGCCGACAGGCAGCCACTCGAAAAAGCCGTCCCATGAGCGCAGGGCTTGCTGCAAGGCGTCCGAAATGGCGACGTATGGCGTTGCGTTTTCTGTAAGGTCGATGTTCGTCAATGATCACACTCACGCTGCGGTTAGCCACCCGCCCCTCGATCTAATAACGCACCCAACTCGGACTCGGTTCCGCCCCAGATCATCTTCCTAAAAGCCTGCAGATTCCCCCTACAGCGATTTGATTAAAATCGATATTTTAATCTTCAATGAAAGGCGGATGGCAGCGCCACCCGCCCAAAGCATGGAGCCTAATCGGCGTATTTGAATTCCGGCAGGCTCTTGAGCTGATCGCGGCTGGCGTCGGCAATGACCATCTTGCCGTCGCGGATAGCCAGCGCCGACGAGCCGACCACGACCAGGCGTTGGCCCATGCCGAGGAAGCCGCCGACCGCCAGAACCACGTAGGGCACCTTGCCGTCGTTGCTGATGATGACGTCGTCCACCGTGCCGACCGACTCGCCGGCGCCGTTGTAGACCTCGCTGCCGACGATCTTAGAGGCGCGATAGCCGGTGGCCAGCGTGCTGGGATCGACCTTCACCAGGCCCATCGTCTGCGGCGCCCCCTGCGACCAGGCCGGCGCCATCACCACGGTGGCGAACGCGGTCGCGGTCAGAACCAAGGCGACGATGGTGGCTTCGACGGCTTTCAGCATGGCGGCTCTCCTCTTTGCGGGGGTCCGGATATGGCCCGATTTCGAGAGTCGAACGCAGGCGCCGGCTCTGCGTTCCCTTTCCCAGCCGTGGCAAAAGAAGGACAAAGCCGAGCCCCTTGTGGCGAAAGGCGATCTGGCGTTCGGCTTAAGCCGAGATATCTCACCCGATGAAGCGGACGAGTCCGTCGACCATCAGGCCGGCAGCCGAGACCAGCAGCACCACCTGGAAGACCTGATAGAAGGTCTTCGGCGTCATGCCGCGGAACCAGCGCGTGCCGATCCAGATGCCGGCATAGACCACCGGCATGAGCAGCACCGATTCGACGATCAATTGCCAATCGATCAAGCCGATCACGGCGGTCGCCAGCACGCGCCAAAGCGTCAGCATGGTGCCGAGCAGGATGGCGGTGCCGCGCAGGCTGATATGATCGCGGCAGGCGTGCTTGAGATAGACCGACAGCATCATCATGCCGCCTGCCCCGGCGATGCCGGTGACAAGTCCGATGACGGTGGCGAGGCTGAAGGCCACCGGATAGGCCCGCATATCGACCTTCTGCGAGACGCGGCTCAGCCATTGCCCCATATCAAGGAGGATGATGATCGTCATGATCGCGCCGAGCGCCAGCGACAGCGAATCAGAGCTTAGCGCGGCGAATAGATAAACGCCCGCCGCGATCGAGATCGCCAGCGCCAGGAACACCGGCCGGCAGACCTTCCAATCGCCGTCGCGCAAGCCTTCGGGCAGCAGATGCAGCTGCGGGATGGTCGCGGCGATCATCGCCAACAGCACCGCATGGTGCGGCGGCAACAGCCAGGACGTCAGCACGATGGCCGGGGCGATGGCGCCGAAGCCGATGGCGCCGCGCGCCGCGAAGGCGAGAAAGTAAATGACGACGATGCCGGCGATGACCGGCCAGGAAATGCCGTCGAACGGCTGGCCGAACCAGAGGTATAGCTCCTGCGCGGTCATGCGCGCCGGGCGGGCTTCGGACGCATCATGTAACAAGCGATGCCGGCGGCGCAATTGAGCGTCGCCGAAATCGCCATCACTTGAATGACCGGCAGCGGCGTGTCGTCGGCGAAGAAGCCGTAGATTTGGGTGAACACCGCGCCGCCGAGCAATTGCAGGGCGACCCCAATGCCCGACGCCATCCCAGCCAATTCGGGAATCGTGCGGATGGCGCCGGCCTGCGCGTTCGACAAGGCGACGCCTTGGCCAAGGGCGACGATGAACGCCGGAATGAAAATGACGAGCGGCGTCACCACGTCGATCAGCACGAAGACCGTCAGGCCGACCACGCCCGACAAGGACACCAGGGTGCCGACCAGCACCATGATCTCGATGCCGACCTTGCCGCTCAGGCGGCTGGCGACGAGGTTGCCGAGCAGATAGCCGACCGGCGAGAACAGGAACCAGAGGCCGAATTCCAAGGCCGAACGGCCGAGATAGACCTGCATCAAGGCGCCCGACGCGCCGGCCAGCGTGAAAAAGGTGCCGGAGGAGAACGAGGTTTGCAGCACGAAGGCGGTGAAGCGCGGCTTGGCGAACAGCCGGCCATAGCCGCGCAGCAAGCCGCCGAACGAACCCTTTAAACGTGCCGCCGGCGGGTGCGTCTCGTAGATCACCCAAAAGGCGGCGATGGCGATCACGCCGCCGGCGCCGAGCGCGAACCAGAAGACGCTGCGCCAACCCAGCGTGTCGATCAATAGGCCGGAGATCGGCGGCGCGATGAACGGGCCGAAGGTGTAGGCCATGGTCAAATAGGCGATAGCCTTGACCAGCGCGTCCGGCCCATAGGCGTCGCGGGCGATGACGCGCGACAGCGCGATCCCCGCCCCCGCCCCCATCGCCTGCACGACACGCCCGGCGACGAGAAGCATCGCGGAATCGGCGAAGGCCGAGATGGCGCTGCCGGCGAGGAACAGGCCGAGACCGGCCAGCATCATGGGCCGGCGGCCGTAGCGGTCCGATAGCGCGCCGTGGATCAGCGTCGTGAAAGCCATGGTGAACAGGCTGATGCTGAAGGCCAGTTGGGCGAGCCCGGCAGACACGCCGAAATCGTCCTTCAGCCAGGGGATCACCGGCAAGAACAGGTGAATGGCGAGCGGACCCATCAGCGCGATGGACGCGAGGATGATGGCGAAAACGACGCTGGGCGCCGCGCCGGGCGTGCGAGTCATGGACAACAAACGATAGCCTGCGAACGGCGGGGCAACCCGCGGGAAAAATGAAACGAAGCGGCGAAAAGGGCTGGACCTCATCATACAGAAACCCCACATGGAGGCTAGAATTCCGCCCTGTTCATTCGCGCGTCATTCCACCGGGCTTTTCACCCTTCGATCCTCTGTCTGCACGGACGTTTCATGCGCTGGCTAGTCACCTTCGTCGCCCTCTGCCTCGGCCTCTGCGCCGTCATCCTCGCGGCGATTTGGGCGTTCACCGATCTGCTCTCCGGCCATGGCGTGATGGGCCTGCACGGCTGGATCGCCATGGGCCTCGGCGTCGTCTTGACCTCGGCGCTCGGCGTCGGCTTGATGGGCCTGGTTTTCTATAGTCACCGCTCGCACAAGGACGACGATATCCGATGATCGCCCGCGTACTCGACTTCCTGTCCGGTAAAGCCGCCCCTGCCCCCGCCTCCATCGACGATCTGGAAATCGCCGTCGCCGCCTTGCTGATCGAAGCGGCGCGGATGGACGAAGGCTTCGATGCCGCCGAACGTCAAACCATCGGCCGTCTGCTCGGCGAGAAGTTCGGCCATGGGCCGGAGCGCGTGGCGCAGCTCGTCGTCGAAGCCGAGGCCGCCGTCGAGCGCTCGACGCAAATGTTCCCCTTCACGCGCGAGATTTGCACGCGGCTCGACTACGAGGCGCGCGTGCGCATCATCGAGATGTTGTGGAAGGTCGCCTATGCCGACGGCACGCTCGACCCGCATGAGGACATGCTGCTGCGCCGCATCGCCGGATTGATCCATGTCGAGGACCGCGACCGCGGCCTCGCGCGGCAACGCGCGATAAAAAAATAGGCGCGGCAACGCGCGATAAAAAAATAGGCGCGGCAACGCGCGGTCAAAGAATAAGCGCGGCAACGCAGGGAATCTCGCCGTGCCACCCCATCATGGTTAAGGCGGCATGAACGCGATGACGCGCCGCGTGTAGATGCGCCGTCTTTATCTCAAATGCCTCGCAAATAGTCTCATGCGGCTCGCATTATCGCCGCGCCGCTCTGATCCATGCGCCATGCCGCCCCGTAGAAATGGATACCTCGCATCCAGCCAGGAAGGCAGCGCCATTCGGCATCGTCGCGTCAAAGCAGGAAAATTTACCCAGTTTTAACGCGAGAGATCGTAAACCGGCATTGCTTGTCACGTAGACGAGTTTTAGGGGTATCGATTCGTGTTCAGTACGTTAAGCGCCGACCGCAAGGCAATCCTCGCGGCGGTCGAAAAATCGCAAGCCGTCATCGAATTCAAGCTCGACGGCACAATTCTCAAAGCCAACGACAACTTTCTCGACGCGATGGGCTACCGCCTGGAAGAAATTCAAGGCCGCCATCACAGCATGTTCGTCGAACCGGGCTACCGCGACAGCGCGGAGTACCGCGAGTTCTGGGCCAGCCTCAATCGCGGCGAGCATCAGGTCGCGCAGTACAAACGGCTCGGCAAAGGCGGCAAAGAAGTTTGGATCGAGGCGTCTTACAATCCGATCTTCGACCGCAAGGGCCGTCCCTACAAGGTCGTCAAATTCGCCACCGACGTTTCGCGGCAGAAGGCGGTCTTCGCCGATCTGCAAGGCAAGGTCGACGCCATCAGCCGCTCTCAGGCCGTCATCGAATTCGAGCTGGACGGCACGATCATTGCCGCCAACGACGCCTTTCTCGCCACCATGGGCTACAGCTTCGACGAGATCAAAGGCCGCCACCACAGCATGTTCGTCGAGCCGGCCTACCGGGCCAGCGCCGATTACAAGCAGTTCTGGGAAAGCCTCAACCGGGGCGAATACCGGGCGGCGCAATACAAGCGCATCGGCAAGGGCGGCAAAGAAGTGTGGATCGAGGCGAGCTACAACCCGATTCTCGATCTCAACGGCCGGCCTTGGAAGGTGGTCAAGTTCGCCACCGACCTGACGCAGCGCAAGAACCAGAACGCCGCCCTCGCCAACGACTTCGAAAGCGGCGTCAAATCGCTCGTCTCGATCGTCGCCACGTCCGCCGAGGAAATGGAGAGCACGGCGCAGATTTTGGCGTCCGCCGCCGAACAGACCAACCAGCAGTCGTCGAGCGCATCGGCCGCGACGGAGCAGCTCTCCGCCTCGGTGGGAGAGATCGCGCGGCAAATTTCCCAATCGAGCAAGATCATCGACATCGCCGTCAATGAGACGCGCAGCTCCGAGCGCATGGTCGCCGATCTCGTCGATGCCGCCGAAAAGATCGGCGCCGTCTCGCAGATGATCGCCGACATCGCCGGCCAAACCAACTTGCTGGCGCTCAACGCGACGATCGAGGCCGCCCGCGCCGGCGAATCCGGCAAGGGCTTCGCCGTGGTCGCCGCAGAGGTTAAAAGCCTCGCCAACCAGACGGCCAAAGCGACCGAGGAGATCAAGCAGCAGATCGACGGGATTCAGGCCGCCAGCCGCGTCACTGCGGGCGCCATCCGCCAGATCGGCCAGATCATCTCGCAGGTGAGCGAAATCAGCACGTCGATCTCCAGCGCCGTCGAGCAGCAGTCGGCGGCGACGCGCGAGGTTTCCGGCAATATCGGCGGCGTCACCCAAGCCGCCCAGGAAACCGGCGAGTCGTCGAGCAACGTGCTGAAATTCGCCCGTTCGCTCTCGGTCCAATCGGGCGATCTCGGCCAGCGCGTCGATCAATTCCTGCGCAACGTCCGCGCCATGTAGGCGCGGCTGCGATCGACAGCGGCTTCGCTAAAACGCGCCGCTGAGCTTATTATTGAGATAGTACTCGTCGCGCGGAAACAGATCCGTGTTGGTTTCACTGCCGGCGCGAGAATCGGCTTGCGACCAGCGCCGGGGAACGCCAGCGAACTTAGCGCGCAAGGTGGCAAAATCGGCTCCCGCCTCTACGAGATACTGGCTGACGGCCGGATCGGACAGTTTCGCGGCCAGCGCGTCGGCATCGAAGGCGATCGGCGTGGCGCTGCCGATCAGCACCGAAACCGGCCGCACATGCACGACATGCGGAAAAACCTCCGCGAAGGTGTCGACCGTGCGTTGCGTCGGCGCCCATAGGACATAATAGCCGCCTGGCTTGAGCGCCTCGCGCGTCAGCTCAAAAAATTCGCGCGAATAAAGCACGCCCGAATTCGACGTCTCCGGCATGATCGCGTCGGACTGGATCACGTCGTAGCGTCCGCCCTTGGCGAAGATTTCATGGCGACCGTCTCCGGCGATGAGCTGATAGCGTGGATCTGCGAACATTCGCGCCACGATCGATTCCGGACGCGATGCGATGTAGTCGCGCAACACGTCATAAACCGGCCGCACCAGTTCGATCGCCGTGACCGAACGGGTGGCAGGGTTCGCGCCAGCCGCGTAGGGCGTGCCGCCTGAGCCGACGCCGATCACCAGGACATCTTGCGGATCGGGGTGCAGCAACGGGCCGATCGCGCCTAAGAACAGGTGAATCTGCAGGAACGGCACGTGGCTTTGGCTGAAACCGCCGATGAACATGCGGCCGCGCTCGCCGCCATCCGGCGACGGCTCGACGCGCATATAGGCGAGGCCCGAGCGATCCTCGGCGACATGGCCGGCAAGGCTTTCGCTCTGGCGATGGACGCGCGACCAGAATTCGGCGTTGGACGGCGCGAGCGCCGCCAGCGCCAACAGAACGACGCCAAAAGCGGCCGAGCCGTAAGCCTTGCCCGGCCCCGCGCGATCGCGCTCGTCGCGCAGGCGCAGCCATGCCCAGGCCAGCAAGAGAAGCGCGGCCAGCACGATGGCGGTTTTGAGCGTGCCCATGCTGCCGAGCAAATCGAGCAGCAGCAGGCCCGTGACGATCGAGCCGGCGGCGTTGCCGAGGATATTGGCCAGTTGCACGAGGCCGACGCGCTGGCCGACGCGCGCCAGGTCGCGTTGCACCGCGTGCTGCACGAAGGGGAACGACATGCCGAGCAGGAACGCCGGCGGCGCGACGACGAACAGCGTCAGCAGCATCGAGACTTCCAAGCCTGCGCCGCGGAAACGCAGCAGATCGGGCTGCATGATCGCGGTGAACGGCGGCCATTCGTAGAGCGCGTAGAGCACGAAGAACGCCAGCACCGCGTGAAGCGCCGCGAAGGCTTGGATGGCGAAGAAGGCGGGCCGCGAATCGGAGATGCGCCGAGTGAAGGCTGCGCCGGCCGCCATGCCCGCTCCATCGGCCACCAGGAAAATGCCGAGGATGAAGGAGAAGCTGTAGGCCGTCTGCTGCCACATCACGCCGAGCACGCGAATCCAGAGAATCTCCAGCGCGATGATGAAAAATCCTGAGAGAAACATCAGCGCGCACCAAGTGGGGAAGCTAAACGAGCCCCTCGCCTCTTGCGCCGCAGCAGGGGCGACGGCTGCCTGCGTCTGGATGCCCGGCGGCGCGGCGGAGGCTTGGCGCAACACGGCGACGGCAAGGGCGACGGCGACGAAATTCAGAATTGCCCCGATCCACAGCGCGCCCTCGAAGCCGAGCGTGCCGGCGAGCCACCAGCCGCCGAGAATCGCGCCGGCCCCTGCGCCAAAGGTGTTTGCGCCGTAAAGCCAGCCGATGCGCGACGCCGCGCCCTCCAGCGTCACCACCACGGCGCGCGCCACCAGCGGCGTCGACATGCCCATGAGGAAGGTCGGGATCAGCAGTCCGATAAAGCAGACGAGGAACACCGCCAGCCGGTCGTCCGCCAAGCCGTCCAGCCGGCCGACCACGAAATCGTGGAAAAACCATGGGCTGGCCAAGGCGAAAAGGGCGATCGCGGTTTCGCACAGGGCGTAATAGCCGACGGCCCGGCGCGGCGTCAGGCGGTCGGCGACATAGCTGGCGATCAGCGAGCCGATGCCGAGACCGAGCAAGAACGCGCCCACCACCAGGGCCGCGCTGGTCGAATCGGCGCCGGCGAACAGGCCCAGCATGCGCTGCCAAATCACTTGGTAGATCAGCGCGCCTGTGCCTGACAGGAAAAAGGCGATGATCAACAAACGCAAGGCGAACAAATCTCGCGCCATGACGGCGTCGCGAGACGGCTGGGCACGCATGGTATCCCCCGTATAGCTCTCCCAGACGCAGACTTTGCGGGAACTCGCCGCCCGACGCAAGCAGCGGATAAAGCCCGCTGAGAGGGCTGCGGCTTCAGCTCCCGCCGAACATCGACGACAGGCCCTGACCGGCGGCGAAGGCGGCATAGAACAGCGCGGTGAAATAGACCAGCGTGCCGATCGTCGAGAGATAGCCGAGCGCCACGAACAGGCCGTCGCGCTGCAGGATGCCCAGCGCCAAGAACAGGATGGCGAAGGCCGGCAGGGTGTTGGAGAACGGGATCAAGCCGAACGGCATGATCAGCAGCAGCCCGCCGAACATGATGCCGAGGCCATTCAGGCGGCTCATCGTCGCGCCGTCGACCAGGAAGCCGAGGCGCGGCTTGATGACGGCGTCGATGCGGCCGACGATCGCCGCGCCCTTTCGCAAGGTCGGCACGAGTTTTTCCGTGCGCAACGGCCGATCCATGATGCGCGCCGGCAACCACGGCAGACGGTTGAGGAAGATGCCGATGCTGATCAGGATGATCGCCGCGCCGAACACGGTCGAGACGCCGGGGATCGACACCGGCACCAGGAACGGGATGGTCAGCAGCGCGCAGAGCAGCAACAGCCCCTGCTCGCCGATCAGCACGAAGAGCTGGCGCAGCGTGATCGTCTCGCCTTGGATGGCGCCGATGACGCTGAGCAAGGTGTCGCTTAAGCGTTCGCGCGAATCGGAAAACTCGACGGGCATCGGAACTGCGACATAAGGGTTCAAACGGCGACGGCCGTCACTTTACAGGGATATGCCCCTCAGTAAAGCGCCGCAGAACGGGTTATGCGGGCCGCTAGATGACGCTGCCGGCGACGATCAGCACGGCGCAGAACAGGCCCAGCATCGAGATCAGAAAGACGACATCGGCGACGCGCTGGAGCTTGCGCGTGTCGCGCTCGCTGCGCAGCGACAGGTAGGCGCAGATGCAAGCCGTCATGAATCCGACCGACGTGGCGATGCAGAGTTCGTCGGCCAGCATGCCGTCGGACACGCCGGTCAGCTTCAAGCCGGTGATGATGACGAAGCAGATGCCGAGCAGGCTGGTGGACGCCGAGATGATGTTCGATTCGCGCATGTCGGACATGACGTTGCTCCGCGGCCTGGTATTGGCGTTGGGGGTGGCAATGACGCTGGCGCTGGCGTCCCCAAGGGGATTCGAACCCCTGTATCCACCGTGAAAGGGTGGTGTCCTAGGCCTCTAGACGATGGGGACGAGGCGGCATGGCGGCCGAGTCGTCAAAGGCGGGCCGCCCCCAGGAAGGTGCGTCTGATTACGGGGAAACGGCCGCCAAATCAAGGCCCGATTGGCCCGGAATCGGCCTTTCGTCATAAAGCCTTACGCCTGTTGGCTTCTGAGGCTGCCGGCGACGGCTTACAGCGGACAGATGGACCCCGTTCGGCCGAAGGCCGACCTCCGGTCGGGCGGTCAAGCCCGAGGGTGACGATCTTGTAGTGCATCAGACTTGGGGGCGGGCGGGCGGGGGGTCAAATCCCTCCCCCGCTACCACCTCGCCCAAACGAAACCGGCGGCCGCATCGCAGCGGGCCGCCGTTTCCGCATCCCTGTCGTGACTTCTATTTCATCGCCTCGATCGCCTTGGCGACCACGTCCGGCGAGGCGGCGAGCGTGTCGGCGACGATCTGGGTCGTCTCCTTCCAGCCGCGGAAATCGGTCTCGATCTCCTGCTTCTCGGCCTCGGCGAGGAACGTCGGGTCTTTCACCATCTTCTCCAGCGCGTCGCGCAGCGCTGCGACGCGATCGGCCGGCACGTCCGGCGTGGTGTTGATCGGCCGGCCGAGGTTGGTCGGCGAGGCGATGAGATTGAGGATCTGCTTCTGCTCCGCCGTCTCGGCCAGTTCGGTCCACAGCGGCACGTCCTTCAAATAGGCGTCGCGGGTGTAGCCGATCTGCACCAGGAAGCGCAGCTTGTTCTCCTTGAGCCACTCCGGCTTGCCCTCTTCGTAAGCCGAGAGCGCGCCGGTGCGGCCTTGGATTTCGCCGCGGTCGATGGCGAGCAGCAATTCGGGCACCGTCTTGTAGCCCTTGATGATCTTGAACTTGGTGCCGAACACATGGTTCAACGCCGTGGTGTAGCGATAGGAGCTCGAGCCCTCGCCCGTCGCGCCGATGATGATCTCGACATTGCGCGCGTCGGCCAGCGTTTTCACCGGCGCGGTGTGCCACACGGCGAGCGCCGGATTGCTCTTCTCTGCGAAGCGGCCCAGCCAGATATATTTGTTGGCGTCATAGCGTGCGGCGGCGGGCGTCAACAGTTGGTTCGACGTCACGTTCTGGTTGAGCGCGGCGATCACCGTGCCGTCCTTCGGCGCGATCGAATAGATATGATTGGCCGCCAGCATATGGCCGCCGCCGGGCATATTCTGCACGATCATGTTCGGAACGCCGGGAATGAATTGCGGCAGATGGCGCTGCATCGCGCGGGCCAGCACGTCATAGCCGCCGCCGGCGCCGGTGCTGACGATGATGGTGACGGTCTTGCCCTTGTAGAATTCGGCGACGCTTTGCGCTTGCGCCGGCATCGCGGCGAAGCTGACCGCAGACAGAATCGTGGCGGCGAATGAAAATTTTGACATCGTTTCTTCCCTGTTTATGAGGCGCGACGGTCGCTTGATGGGCCTGTCGCGCCGCGATTTATTATTGCCGGATTTTATATCCGTTTTGACGGCGAAGCGCCTCGCTTTTCTTGCCGCGAGCGCTGGCCCTGAAGTCTTTTCGCCCTGCGGCAAGTTGGCTAGTCGTCATTTGCGAAGACGCCAGCGCCGCTGCGAGCAGCAGGCTACTTGCTCATTTTAACTACAAAAGCAATACGAAGCCGCGCTGAGATATCTCTAACTGCCTTCCTCTAATCAAGAAGAGTGCCGTCTTACTTAATGAATCAATGGATTTAACAAACCTTGTTCGAGCTACTTTTTGATGAAGCATGGTTCCAAGAACAAGATAGATCAAACATAGATGACTTGATTATTATTGATCGAGAGACAACGGCCTCTAATTTTTTTTGAAAGCTAATGTCATGCTTACAGATATTTTTTCTCATCGGTACGCAAGCGTAGAACTCTACACGACATTTACAGAATCGGATCGACGGCTAATTACGCAAGGTTTGGCACTATTATACATTGCAAACCCAGCCCCCAAATATGGGGCGGGCATGAAAAACCCCGGTCATTTGGCCGGGGTTTTCTTCTTTCGGGGCGCTTTGGGCTTTGTCGCCTTCGCCGCCACCTTCGGGTGAGCGCGGGCCAGCTTCCCTAGCTTGGCGTCGAATGCCGCTTCGCTCTCATCGCAGCCGAGGGCGCGAGCGGTTTCTATGAACCTAAGAGCCGCCGGGCTTGAAGGCGTAGAGCTTTGCTGCCGGGGCGATGCCTGTTTTGTCTCGTTCTTTTTTGTCATCAATTCTTGGGTCTTTGATTGCTTCAAATTTACTGACATCAGGCGTCCATATCATTGGTATGCGCCATCGGTCGCCACGCTGAGATAGTTTGATCTTCTCAATGACCGCAGGCCACCAACGAATAAGAAACGCCGCCCGTGCATAGCTCTGCATATGCTCATATGCGGCAGGAGGAAAAAAAGAAATTAGACCACTTTCCGTATAGGCGATTAGGTCAGGCCAATTCTGAAGTATTGCGTGATCACCGGAAATTATGGCGTCGCCGTCGGCGTCTGCAAACGCCCTTATCCAATTAGGGTCCTCTGTGCCTGGGCCATGATGTTGCCGCACCCAAGATATTTCATAGCCCGCTCTATTCGCGGTAATGCATATGAGTGCCTGTGCGACCCGGTTTGAGACATTTTCATCAAGACGTATCTTCAATGAACGGCCCTTTGTCTCAACTCCTGTTCGAACTGGACCGCTTGTTTTACTGCCTCAGTATCAACCTCGTAATCGTCGGCGGTTTCGTTTAGATCACCCTCTGCGAGAAAGGACTTATAGAGTGTCTCTGTTGGGATGCCGATGTCTCTAACTACGGGGCGCCCAAAGGCAATCCTCGGATTTACAATTATGAGCGGGGTCGTGTTAAGCGGCTGCCAGCTTTGCGCCAAGTCATTCGCATAAAAGACGCTGTCAAAAAGAGACTGCTCGATAATCTCTTTCATTTCGAAATTATCGTTCATCAAATTAAGTACACGGCGCTCAGTTTCGGTTTCAGCAAACTCCATAAAAATGGCGCGACCGTCTGTGCGAAACCTATTATCCATCGCAAATGGATGTTCAACGTCATAGCGAGCGCGTAAACGCTCAGCCACCTTCCGAATTGTCTGCGGACTGAACCCTAGCGTGTGAAAGTGATTCACAAAGCGCGCTTCGATTAGGTCCAAGAAGCCCAGGACGGTCTTGCCTGCGACCCTCGGAATCTGGCGCTTGATGATCGGGGAGGCATCGGAGTTAGAATACCCGTCAACCCAAGAGCGAATTTTCGTTGGCTGGGCGCTAATCAGGCGGGACGCCATCGGAACTGTATAAAGCCCGATGTCGGTAAAGCGAGACCAATCAAAAGCAACCGCTGGGTTCATTGCTTCGCCTTTGCGCCCGCCGACGAGTCCAAGTAGGTCAGGCGCTTTCCAATGATGCCGGCCAAAGCGCCATCAAAACGCTCAGCGTCAGACAACGCACGCTCATTATAGCGGAAATCGAACTCCGCCAAATACCGTTTCAAGTGCTGCTGGCTGACATGGTGAGAAACGCCAGTCACGCCGCGCTTGAGGATGGAGAAGTAATTTTCGACCGTATTCGTGTGCCAGAAGCAGCCCCGGACATACTCGCCAATGGAATGGTTCACGGTGCCGTGGGCCATGTCGCCCGCGATCTTCGGATAGACCGCAGCCTCATCGCTCATCAGATAGGACTTCTGATCCAGATGCTTCCGCAGGATAGGCTTGAGCGTCTTGGCGCTGACCGCCGGGACATGGAAGGAGCGAACGCGACCGTCACGCTCCACTAGGGAGAACGCCGCTTCCTTGCCGACCGCGCCGCGCCCCCGATTGAGGCGCTTGTTGCGATGCTTGTTCTTCTCTTTGCCGCCGATATACGTCTCATCGGCTTCCACAACCATGTTCTCGCCGCCAAGCGGGGCGAAGCTGGTTTCGCGCATAGCCTCGCGCAGACGATGGGCCATAAACCACGCGGTCTTGAGCGTGACGCCCAGCGTCCGGTGAAGCTGGTTCGCGGAAATGCCCTTCTTGCTGGACGCCATGAGATAGGCAGCCTGTAGCCATAGGTTCAAGGCAACGTGGCTGGACTCGAAAACGGTCCCGACCTTCACGGTGAACTGCTTGCGGCACTGGCCGCACTTCTTGAGGCCGATGCGAGCCGTCTTGCCTTTAATCTCGTAAATCTTCTCGACGCCGCCGCAGTGCGGGCAAGTCGGCCCGTCCGGCCAAACGATGCTTTCCAGCTTCGCGTAGGCCGCCGCTTCGTCGTGAAAGTAAGGCTTAGACAGAATACTCACGGCCATCTCCTCAATTATGGGGAGATTCTATATTTGGGCGTTGGGTTTGTAAAGTATAATATTGCCCAAGGTTTCCGTATTATGTCGGAACAACTTTGCCCCTATTACGATAGCCAGGGAAAAGAAAGAGATTTAGGAAAGGACTTTTGGAACGATGTTCATAGCCGCTTAGCTATGGAGCTAGGGCTTAAATCACTTTCAGCAACATATTATTCATATGAAACTAACTGGAATGGCAAACCCTATACGCAGAGTGGCCTTTGGCCAATGCATAGAGTTTGCGAAAATTGGATGTTAAAAAATTTTGACGGGTCTCAAAGCGCTGACCAATTCATAAAAGACCGCTTAAGCCCAATTGAAATTGGATTTCGCCGCCGTGATATGGAAATAGCCTCAGAGAACGAGCGCTTGCCAAATACTATCCAAGAAGCGAGACGCGGCAGCGCGCTCCATCAAGTCCGGACTATACGATTACCTGGTGATCCCGGCGCTGGAGTTATAGCTCGTAACTCTCGAGTAAATGCTGAATTTCAAAGTTTGGTAGAAGAGTTAAACACTCGGTTTCGGCAAGCTGGGCATAAGCTTAGTTATCACAATGGCTTTATACAGCGCTCTGGCGATCCTTTGTTAGAACGTCAAATTGACAAACCATTTTGGGCGTTGGTTTCCGATGCTCAATGGAAGAATGTCGATACTGATATGAAGGAAGCATTAGATCGGCGCGACACTGAGTCCAGAGACGCGGCTTTTTATGCCGCCCGTGCATTAGAAAGTACGATTAAAATCATTTCCGATCAAAAAGCATTTAGTCACGGAAAAGAAAAAGGCGCCCACAACTACATAGACAATTTAGCTGCTAAAAAATCTGCCTTTATTTCTGAGTGGGAAGCCAGCTCCCTAAAAGACTTTTTTACAAAACTCAGAAATCCGATGGGGCACGGACCTGGCAATCAAGAAATGCTTATACTCAATAAGCAGCAAACCGACTGGGCTATCGAAACATGCATGAGTTGGATAAAAAGCCTCATACGTCGCATGGAATAATTTTTTTCTGAGTCAATTCAGATAAGCTTAATAAACTTTAATCCTAATCCTCGACCGCCGCCGCGTCGTCGATCTGCAACTCCACCGAGGATTTACCCATCCATTCGTTGACGCGCAAACGGCCCGCCAGCGCCACCGTGCGGCCGCCGGCATCGAGCAAGGCGCGGCCCAGCTCCTGGTCGGCGACGCGGAAGGCCATCGCCTTCATCTGCCCGCCGCCCCCGGCTTTCGCGCCCGCGCCGAGCAAGTCGCCCGACACATACATCCGCACATGGCTGCCGCCGACGACATCGACCTTGGCCAGCTTCACCGCCGGCAGCCAGAAGCGCGGCTCCGGGTTGCCGGCGCCGAACGGCCCGAGCGCCTGAATCTGTTGCGCCAGCTCCACCGTGCAAGCCTTCGGCAACAGCGCGCCGTCGAGCGACAGGCTCGGCTCGACCTGGGCCGCCGCGAGATCGCGCGCGATGCGCGTCTCCAAGAATTCGCGCAGCGCCGGAATTTTGGATTCTTCGACCGTGAAGCCCGCCGCCATGGCATGGCCGCCGCCGTTGATCAGCAGGCCGGCCTGGCGCGCGGCGATCACCGCCGCGCCGAGATCGAGGCCGCGCACCGAACGCGCCGAGGCTTTGGCGATCCCGTTCTCCACAGTCAGCACGCAGGCCGGCAAATCGAAGCGCTCCTTGAGGCGCGAAGCGACGATGCCGATGACGCCGGCATGCCAGCCGCGCCCGACGGCGAAGGCGACGGCGCTCGGCTTCGCTGCGGCGACTTGCGCCAGCGCCTCCTCGACCACCAACGCCTCGATGGCGCGGCGCTCGCTGTTCAGCACATCGAGCCGCTGCGCCAGTTCGCGCGCCTCGGCCGGATCGTCGGTCGAGAGCAAGCGCATCCCGAGGTCAGGGTCGCCGACGCGGCCGCCGGCATTGACGCGCGGGCCGAGGAAGAAGCCGCAATGCCAGGCTTCCGGCTTGGCGTCGAGCTTGGCGATATCGGCCAGCGCCGCGATGCCGGGGTTGCGCCGCCGCGCCATGACCTTCAAGCCCTGCGCCACCAGGGCGCGATTGACGCCAGTGAGTTGCGCCACGTCGCACACCGTGCCGAGCGCCACCAGATCGAGCCATTGCAGCAGGTCCGGCTCGTGCAGCCCCTTCAGCTTGTACCAGCCGCGCTTGCGCAGGTCGCGGTGGACGGCGACGACCAGCAGATAGGCGACGCCGACGGCGGCCATCTGGCCATGCTCGCTGCTCTCGTCCAACCGGTTGGGATTGACGATGGCATGGGCCGGCGGCAGCTTCGGCTCCGCCTGATGATGATCGACGACGATGACGTCGAGGGGGCTGTTGCTCTTGCGGTATTCTTCGTTGTAGGCGCGCACGCGCTCGAACGGCTCATGGGCGCTGATGCCGCAGTCGACCGTGATGACGACCTGGGCGCCCTGGTCGCCGAGGCCGAGCAAGGCCGGGCCGTTGGGGCCGTAGCCTTCCAGCATACGGTCGGGGATATAGACCAGCGGCTCCTGGCCGCAGGCGCGGAAATAGCGCCGCAGCAGCGCCGACGAGGTCGCGCCGTCGACGTCGTAGTCGCCGAAGATGGCGATGGTCTCGCCCGTGCGGATGGCGCGGCTGATGCGCTCGACCGCCTTGTCCATGTCGCGCAGATGCGACGGATCGGGCAGCTGTTCGCGCAAGGTCGGCGCGAGATAGAGCGCCGCCTCCTCCGGCCCCACGCCGCGCGCGGCGAGCAGGCGGCCGACGATCTCCGGCACGCCGAGGCGCTGGGACAGCGCCAGGCCGGCGCGTTCATCGACCAAGCGCTGTTTCCAACGCTTGCCGGTAAATGAACGTGCGACGACAGTCTCGCCCTCGCCTGTGAGGGCCGCGGAAGCTGCTATGGCCCCCGCTTCACTCATGTCCTACGGCTTGTCCGGCCGGAAGCCGACCTTGGTGGTGAAGTTGTGATAGGTCTCGACCTTGCGCACCGTGCCGCTCTTCGAGCGCATGACGATGGAGTGCGTCGAGGCGCCGCCGGAGAAGCGGCGCACGCCGCGCAGCATCGTGCCGTCGGTCACGCCGGTGGCGGCGAACATGACATTGCCCGAGGCAAGGTCTTCCGTGGCGTATTTGCGGTTGAGGTCTTTGACGCCCCACTTGGCGGCGCGGGCCTTCTCATCGTCGTTGCGGAACAACAAACGGCCCTGCATGAAGCCGCCGATGCAACGCAGCGCGGCGGCGGCCAGCACGCCTTCCGGCGCGCCGCCCGAACCGATGTACATGTCGATGCCCGAGCCGGGCTCGGAGGTGGCGATGACGCCCGACACGTCGCCGTCGGAGATCAGCATGATGCGCGCGCCGGCTTCGCGGACCTTGGCGATCAGGTCGGCATGGCGCGGACGATCGAGGATGCAGACGACCAGTTCGGAAATTTCGGTCTTCTTGGCCTTGGCCAGCGCGGTCAGGTTCTGCAACGGCGTCTGGTCGATGTCGATCAGGTTGGTCGGGAAGCCGCCGCCGATGGCGATCTTGTCCATGTAAACGTCGGGCGCGTTGAGGAAGCCGCCATGCTCTGCCATCGCCATGACGGCGAGCGAATTGTTGCCGCCCTTGGCGGTAATGGTGGTGCCTTCGAGCGGATCGAGCGCGATGTCGATCTTGGGGCCGCCGAGGCCGACCTTCTCGCCGATATAGAGCATCGGCGCTTCGTCGCGCTCGCCCTCGCCGATCAC
>CAZVLU010000026.1:0-47516 GCA_964628235.1 uncultured Rhizobium sp.
CTCCCCCTCGACGGGGGAGGGCTGGGGTGGGGGTGATGGGCGTTGCGGGTGAATCCATCACAGACAGGTCGTAAACCCGTGACAAGCGAAACCCTCCTCATCCTCGATTTCGGGTCGCAAGTGACTCAGCTCATCGCGCGCCGCGTGCGCGAGTCGGGCGTCTATTGCGAGGTCGTGCCCTTCAACAAGGGCGACGAGGCGATCAGCAAGCTCGCCCCCAAGGCGATCATCCTGTCGGGCGGCCCGGCGTCTGTGACCAAGATCGGCACGCCGCGCGCCCCGGACAGCGTCTTCAAGCTCGGCGTGCCGGTGCTCGGCATCTGCTACGGCCAGCAGACCATGGTGGCGCAGCTCGGCGGCAAGGTCGAAAGCTCCGACCATCGCGAATTCGGCCGCGCCGACATCGCCATCGCCGACGAGACGCCGCTGTTCGACGGCCTATGGGCCAAGGGCGGCCATGACGACGTGTGGATGAGCCACGGCGACCGCGTCATCAGCTTGCCCGAGGGCTTTCGCGTCGTCGCCACCAGCGAGAGCGCGCCCTTCGCGGCGATAGCGGATGATGCGCGCAAATTCTACGGCGTGCAGTTCCACCCCGAGGTCGTCCACACGCCGCGCGGCGCGCAGCTTCTCAAAAACTTCACCCACAAGGTCGCCAAGCTGTCCGGCGATTGGACCATGGCGGCCTTCCGCGCCCAAGAGATCGAGCGCATCCGCAAGCAAGTGGGCAAGGGCAAGGTGATCTGCGGCCTGTCGGGCGGCGTCGACTCGTCGGTCGCCGCCGTGCTGATCCACGAAGCGATCGGCGACCAGCTCACCTGCGTCTTCGTCGACACCGGCATGATGCGCGCCGGCGAGGCGGAGGAGGTGGTGAGCCTGTTCCGCGGCCATTACAACATGCCGCTGGTGCATCACGACGCGCGCGAGCTGTTCCTCAACAAGCTGACCGGCGTGGCGGACCCCGAGCATAAGCGCAAGATCATCGGCGCCACCTTCATCGACGTGTTCGAGATGGAGGCCAAGAAGATCGGCGGCGCCGAATTCCTGGCGCAAGGCACGCTCTACCCGGACGTCATCGAGTCGGTGTCCTTCGCCGGCGGCCCGAGCGTCACCATCAAGTCGCACCACAATGTCGGCGGCCTGCCGGCGCGCATGAACATGAAGCTGGTCGAGCCGCTGCGCGAACTGTTCAAGGACGAAGTGCGCGCGCTCGGCCGCGAGCTCGGCATGGCCGACGCGCTGGTCGGCCGCCACCCGTTCCCGGGCCCCGGCCTCGCCATCCGTATCCCCGGCGAGATCACCGCCGAGAAGCTCGACCTGCTGCGCAAGGCCGACACGATCTATCTCGACGAGATCCGCAAGGCCGGCCTCTACGACGTGATCTGGCAAGCCTTCGCCGTGCTGCTGCCCGTGCGCACCGTCGGCGTCATGGGCGACGAGCGCAGCTACGACTACGCTCTGGCGCTGCGCGCCGTGACCTCAACCGACGGCATGACGGCGGACTATTACCCGTTCGAGCACAGCTTTTTGGGCCGCGTCGCCAACCGCATCATCAACGAAGTCCGCGGCATCAACCGCGTGACCTACGACATCACCAGCAAACCGCCTGGGACGATCGAGTGGGAGTGATAATCGTACAAAGTACGTAATCGTCCTTTGCTTAATATACTTAACCCATTGATTTTAATAATTGAAAAAAAATATTTACAGTGCATATAGCTAGACGGTAGCCTGACGGAATATTTTCCTCGAGGTTAATATGGGCGAAGACACTGAACTGAAAGCGATGTCACAAATTTTCGATGCGCTGAGCGGCCTGGATGCCGATGCGCAATTGCGGATCATTAAGTGGGTTACTGAGAAATTTGGATTGGTTGTTCCTCGAAGTGTCGTAGCTGGCAAAGAGCGAGATTCCGCGAGACAACCAACTGACATCTCTTCTTCCAATGCGGATATTCAATTTCGAGATTTCGCGGACTTGTTTGATGCAGCTCGCCCCGCTACTGACGTAGAAAAAGCTCTGGTGGCTGGCTATTGGGAGCAGTTTGGTAAGGGAAATTCTGATTTTGCTTCCCAGTCAGTAAACGACGAATTGAAGCAATTAGGGCATCCGGTCGGCAACATCACTAGGGCGCTTAGTGGTTTAATTGACGTGCGCCCCGCGCTTGTGCAGCAACTGCGGAAGGATGGCGGCACAAAACAAGCTCGAAAAACGTATCGTTTGACTGCGGCCGGCCAGCGAAAAGTCGATCAAATGTGCGCAGCTGCCGACGTCGAGCCAACGGAGCGTTAGTATCAGTCTCAGCTTTGTTTTCTTTTTTGGGAGCGGGCTATGAGCGAAAGTAAAAATGCAGATGGCTCTTTTGATGGCGCGATGACCGGTAAACTTAATGTCAAAATTGGCAATGTTGAGTTTTCGGGCGAAGGGCAGCAGGCATTTCTTGATGTCCAGCTTCAACGTGTTGTTGAGGCGCTTTCTAGCAGCCCTTCTCTAGCAAAGAGCGAAGAGCCAATGACTCCCGCAAGTGGAGTTGGCTCATCTGGCAATTCTGCCAAATTCTCAGCTTCACTTGCCTCGCATATTAAAGCGATGAAAGCAGACGGGAATCAGGTGCGCCGTTTTCTGGCCACCGCTGATTGGTTGCGGCTGAGGGGCGCATCGACCGTTACTACGGCCGCGGTCTCTAAGGCGCTGATTGATAATCAGCAAGCTCGGTTGGCAAATCCTGCGCTGTGTCTCAATCGTAACGTGGCAAAGGGTTATTGCGAGAAAATCAGCGGCGGCTTCTACATCACGCCCGAGGGGCTTAAGGAGCTCGGTTATTCGTGATTGATCCAAAAGTAGCTCTAGCAGTTATTCCGTCAGGTTTACGTGAGCCACTTCTTGCGGAATATCGTTCGATCACCAAAAATTATGCTGAGCACAGATGGCAGCCATCTGAGTTGGCGGGCGGCATCTTCTGTGAGGTGGTTTATACAATTTTAGAGGGGCATGCGGGAGGAGTGTATGCCGCTGCTCCTAATAAGCCAAAAAACTTTCCTGAAGCGTGTCGAAAACTAGAAAATAACACACAGGAACCACATAGCTTTCGAATCCTGATTCCTCGCGTTTTAATTGCTTTGTATGACATTAGAAACAATCGCGGCGTGGGGCATGCTGGCGGCGACGTGGATTCCAATCATATGGATGCTACCTTAGTGCTGAATATGAGCAATTGGGTCATGGCTGAGTTGGTGCGAGTTTTTCATCAATTGCCAATTTCAGAAGCGCAACGCCTTGTTGATAATCTCGCGGAACGTCATGTGCCGCTTGTATGGCAAGGAGCGTCTGTTAAACGAGTTCTGAATCCCAATCTCAAACTTAAAGAGCAAATCATCCTTCTGCTGGCATCTTCGAGTGGAGAAGTGACTGTTGCGGATTTGTTTGATTGGACCGACTACGAAAATAAAACATATTTTATGAAGACTTTAAGAGAGCTTCATGATTCACGGATGGTTGAGCTCTCTAAAGACGAAAAGATACTAGAGCTACTGCCGCCAGGTGATCAGGAAGCTGCGGACATATTTTCGAGGCTGTCTAAAAGTGCCTGATGAATTCTTTTGAAGATGCTGGTGAAATCCTTCATTGGTTCTTCTTCGTCACTCTCGTCTTCCGGTTATTCCTGCCGCCGCAATAGAGGCGGTCATTGCTATCGGCTGCCATGTACGAGACGTTGGCGCTCTCGGGCATCTCTAGGCTCCTAGTGGCTCATACGTGGCCGCGCGTAGAGCCAAGGCTGGCGCGGGCCCGGCTGGTCGATTAAACTCCGCCCATGCCCAGTAACATCCTCACCACCGTCTTCAAGCTCTTCATCGCCTCGCTGCTCGTCGGCTTGGTGATGCATTGGTTCGGCATCACGCCGCGCTCGCTGGTCGTCGATTTCGGCGCGACCATGGGGCGGCTGTTCGACACGCTGGCCGGCTTCTTCGGCTGGGCCGTCGAATATGTCCTTTACGGCGCCTGCATCGTGCTGCCGATCTGGCTGATCGTGGTCCTGCTCGATCGCGCCAAGGGCAAGCGCAGCTCGTGAGCTTCTCCGCCGACTACTCCCGCCATCTGCACGACATCGGCGGCCTCTCGGTGCTGTTCGTCATGGCGACCGAGGTGGAATACGGCCCGCATCTCCAGCGTCTGATCACGCCGCTGATGACCGGCATGGGGCCGATCGAGGCAGCCGCCGCCGCCGGCGCGGCGCTCGCCGGCCTGGCCGCCCAGGGGCGCTTGCCGCAGCTCGTCATGTCGCTCGGCTCGGCCGGCTCGCGCAGCCTCGAGCACGCCGGCCTCTATCAGGTCGCCAGCGTCGCCTATCGCGACATGGACGCCTCGGCGTTCGGGATCGAGAAGGGCGTCACGCCCTTTCTCGACGAGCCCGCCGTGGCGGAGATCGCGCTCCGCCTGCCCGATGTGCCGGCGGCGTCCCTCTCGACCGGGGCCAATATCGTGTCCGGACCCGCCTATGACGCTATCGCCGCAGATATGGTCGATATGGAAACCTATGCGATTTACCGGGCGGCGCGGCGCTTCGCTGTGCCTCTGGTCGGCCTGCGCGGCATCAGCGACGGCCGCAACGCCCTGTCCGGCATGCAGGACTGGACCGAATATCTGCATATCCTCGACGAGAAGCTCGCCGCCATCTTGGAGGCCCTGCCGGGCCATGTGGCCGCCGGCCGTTTCCGCCTCTGATTTTGAAAGTGAACAGCGCCATGGCTAAGAAGATCACCATCTACGGCATCAAGAACTGCGACACGATGAAGAAGGCGCGCGCCTGGCTCGACAAAGCCGGCGTGGACTACGCTTTCCATGACTACAAGGCCGAGGGCATCGACAAGGCGTCGCTCGAAGCCTGGTCGGCCAAGGTCGGCTGGGATGTGCTGCTCAATAAGTCCGGCACCACCTTCCGCAAGCTGTCGGACGCCGACAAGGCGACCGTCAACGAGCGCAAGGCCATCGCCCTGATGATCGACCAGCCCGCGATGATCAAGCGCCCGGTGCTCGATGTCGGCGGCAAGCTGCTCGTCGGCTTCAAGCCGGCGGAGTACGAGAAGGCGCTGGGCTAGGGGGGACTAAAGCGGGCGGCTTGACGGCGTTATTACGCATGTAATAACATGGGTGTCTCGCACAGGAGCGCCCGCCATGACTCAACGTAAGCTCACCAAAATCGGCAACTCCCTCGGCTTCACCTTGCCGAAGGAGCAATTGGCCCGGCTCGGCATGGCCGAGGGCGATCCGGTCTATGTCACCGAAACGCCCGAGGGCCTGCTCCTGTCGCCCTACGACCCCGACTTCGCGCGCCAGACCGAGGCGGCGGAGTCGATCCTGCGGCGCTACCGCAACGCCTTCCGCGAGCTCGCCAAATAAGCGCGCAGTAGGTTCAGGGCATGGCCGCGCCGGTCTGGCTGCGCAAGGATGTGCTGTTGTCCTTGCATCGCCGCTTGCTGATCGAGCATGGCGGCCCGGCTGGCTTACATAACAGCGGGCTGCGCGACGAGGGCGGCTTCGACGCGGCGCTCGCCCGCCCACAGCAAATTCGTGCCTACGCGCCGCGCACCGATCTCTTCGCGCTCGCCGCCGCCTATGGCGTGGCGTTCAGCCGCAACCATCCGTTCGTGGATGGCAACAAGCGGATCGCCGCGCTGGCGACCATCCTCTTTCTCGAATTGAACGGCTGGCGCTTCGCCGCCGCCGAAGCCGAGGTGGTCGCCATGTTCCGCCTGCTCGCCGCCGGCGAGATGGAGGAGGCGGCCTTCGCCGCCTGGCTCAAGCAGAGCTGCGTGCGCCCCTAAGTTCGGCCTAAGCTTGCGGCCGCAGATAGACCAGCTCCCAGATATGGCCGTCGATGTCCTCGAAGCCATGCTGATACATGAAGCCGTGGTCTTTCACCTCGCTCGGGGCCGTGCCGCCGGCTGTCACCGCGTCGGCCACCATCTTGTCCACCGCTTCCTGGCTGTCGAGCGCGATGCAGTTGATCACTTCGGTGATTTTCGTCGCGTCGGCCAGCGCCTTGCCGGTGAAGGTCTGGAAGAATTTTTCGACCAGCAGCATGGCGTAGATATTCTCGCCGACGATCATGCAGGCGGCGTCGTCGTTGGTGAATTCGGCGTTGAAGGTGAAGCCGAGCTTGGCGAAGAAATCGACCGACATCTTCAGGTCTTTCACCGGCAGGTTGACGTAGATTTGCTTGGCGATCATTTAAGGCTCCATGTTCATGACGACCTTGGCGGTCATCGGATCGAAGGGGGCGGAGACATGGTCGTGGACGACCAGCCAGCGGTCGTCG
Organism: uncultured Rhizobium sp.; assembly: GCA_964628235.1. Lineage (GTDB taxonomy): Bacteria > Pseudomonadota > Alphaproteobacteria > SMXQ01 > SMXQ01 > CAMAVH01. The sequence continues at coordinate 6,318 of CAZVLU010000026.1, forward strand.
GCGCGGCGGATGACTGAGGTGGCGCGCAGCCACATGACGCTCTTGGGATCGGGCGTCATGCCGATCAGTTGGAAATGCCAATGGGCGTAGGCCATGTCGCCGGACGAGCCGGCGACGATGTCGCGCCGCTCGATGCGGCCGCCTTTGGGAAAGCAGGGCAAACATTCGGCCCACATGGCGCGGATCGCCGCCTTGCCTTTGAGCTGCATCGGCGGCTTGAGATCGAACGACACGGCGTCGTCGGCGTAGAAGGCCATGATCGCGTCGAGATCGCGGGCGCAGATGGCGTCCTGCAACTCGACGATCATCAGGCGGATTTCGCTTTCGCCTTCGGTCATGGTCATGCTCTCTCCGCGACGGATTTGAGGTTGACGAGGCCGGCGGCGAAATCCTTGCCGACCATCTCGTCCATATTGACGAAAAGGCCGATGACCTTGGCCGGGAAGGCATAGGGGCCGCGCATCGCCCAGGTCACGTTGCTACCCTCCGCGCCGTTCGCCAGGCGCACCGGCACCAGGGTCAACTCGACGATGTTGTGGCCCTCGAACGGCTGCAAAATGTCGAGCTTGATGGCGATCTTGGCCGGCCCGCCTTCGGACGGTTCGACCACGTCGAGAATTTCCATGCGGCCCGCGCCGACGTTCTTGTCGCCGTCCCATTCATAGACCGCGCCCGGGCCGCTGGCGGCGCCGCTGAACTTGCGCGTCATGTCCGGATCCTTTTTCTCGTAGGGCGACCATGGCGCCCAGGCGCGCAAATCGACGATCAGCGGATAAATCTTCTCCGGCGGCGCCGCGATCTGTTGCGTGCGGCTGACGCGAAATTCGTCCGGCTTGCGCATAGCGAGAATGACGATGACGACGATGGCGGTCAGCAGCAACGCGCCGATGATGGCGATGGTCTTGAGCAGCATGGGTCCCCCGTTATTTCTGCGCCAGCTTATCCAAATGCTGGCGGATATGGGCGGCCTCGGCCGCCGTGTGGGCGAGCGCGATGGCCCGGTCGAAGGCGACGCGCGCCTCGTCGCGCCGGCCCAATTCCATCAGAAAGGCGCCCTGCGCGCCGTGGAAATAGAAATAGCCGTCGAGCGGAGCCGCCAGCGGCGCGATCATCGCCAGGGCCGCTTCGGGGCCGTGCAGCTTGGCGACGGCCACGGCGCGGTTGAGCGTCACGACCGGCGACGGCTGCAGCCCTTCGAGCCCGGCATAGAGCGCGTCGATCTCGGCCCAGTCGGTGTCTTCGGCCCGTTTGGCGCGGGCATGGATGGCGGCGATGGCGGCCTGGAATTGATAGGGGCCGGGGCGGCGGTGGCGCACCGCCTTGTCGAGCAGCGCCAGGCCCTCGTTGATCGGGCGCTGGTCCCATCTGCCACGCTCCTGGTCGTCGAGCAGCACGATCGCGCCGTTGCCATCGAAGCGCGCCGCCGCCCGCGAATGTTGCAGCAGCATCAACGCCAACAGCGCCATGATCTCGGGCTCGCTGGAAAACAGCCCGAGCAGCAGGCGGGCGAGGCGGATGGCTTCTTCGCACAAGGGGGCGCGCAGCGGCATCTCGCCGGCGCTCGCCGAATAGCCTTCGTTGAACAGGAGATAGACCATGGCCGCTACGGCGGCGAGGCGCTGGCTGCGTTCGATGGCGTCGGGCGCTTCGAACGGCACGTCGGCCTCGGCGACCTTGGCCTTGGCGCGGGTGATGCGTTGCTCCATGGCGCTCGGCGTGACCAGGAAGGCGCGGGCGATTTCCGCCACCGTCAGGCCGCAGACGACGCGCAGCGCCAGGGCGATCTGCTGGGTCTGCGGCAAATCGGGATGGCAGCAGATGAACAGCAGGCGCAGCACATCGTCGCGATAGTCGGCGCTATCCAGCCGCTCCGCCATATCGGCCTCGGCGTCGCCCAAGTCGGACAGCAATTCTTCCGGCGGCAACGGCTGCTGCTTGCTTTGGCGGCGCGCGCCGTCGAGCGCCGCGTTGCGCCCGACGAAGATCAGCCAGGCGGCGGGATCGCGCGGCGGGCCTCTGTCGGGCCAGGCCTGCAGCGCCTTCAGGCAGGCGTTCTGGAAGGCTTCTTCGGCGGTATCGAGATCGCGGAAATAGCGCAGCAGCGCGGCCACTGCCTGTGGCCGCGCCGATGTGAGCGCGAGGTCGATCCAGCCCAAATCATTCATGCGCGGCTAGAGATCGGCACGCTGCTGCCCGCCTCGAACATCATCATGATCGGGCGGATTTCATACGCGCCGTCGGGATTGGCGTCGCCGAGCCGGCGCGCGACGCTCAAGGCATCTTCCAAGTCCCTGCAATCGATCACGTAGAAGCCGAGCAACTGCTCCTTGGTCTCGGCGAACGGGCCGTCGAGCACGATATGCTCTTTGCCTTTGCGCAGCGTCGTCGCCGTCGTGGTCGGCATCAGCCGCGCCACCGGTCCGAGCTTGCCCTCCTTGATGAGCTGTTCGTGCACGACCGTCAGGCGCGCCATGACGGCGTCATCCTCGGCCTGGCTCCAGGCGCCGACGGCTTTTTCCGAGTGGTAGCAGAGCAAAACGTAATGCATGAGGGTTCCTTTCAGGCCCAGAAGCGGGCGGTCAACCCAAGGACGAACGAGGCTAGCCGCCGCCGACAAGGCTCCCAACAATTTTTTCCGGCCGCGCCCGGCTTCCCGAATGGCGTCCAGTTCGTCCGGCTTTGCGTAGGAATCGCGGCAACCTTGGGAGAGTCCTATGTCCTTTGTCGTCGCCCCCCTCTATGCCGGCCTGCTCGGCCTCATGCTGCCCTTTCTGGCGCTGCGGGTGGTGCGCCTGCGACGCCGCTTGCAAGTCGGGCTCGGCGACGGCGGCCACGCCGATCTGCTGCGCGCCATGCGAGTGCAGGGCAATTTCATCGAATATGCGCCGCTCGGCCTGTTGCTGATCTTCGCGGTCGAGGCGCTGGCCTATCCGGCTTGGCTCGTCCATCTGCTAGGCCTGGCGCTGCTCGTCGGCCGCATCGCCCATGCCATCGGCCTGAACGGCAGCGCCGGCGCGTCGTTCGGTCGCGTCTTCGGCATGGTCGTGACGCTGAACACGATCATCGCCGCAGCCGCCTTGTGCGTGATCGGCGCATTGTGGCGCATGTCGGCATGAAAAAGCCCCGGAGGGTCGCTCCGGGGCTGTTCGGTCTCGCATCAGGCAAACGCTACTCGACGATCGCCTTGGCGCGCATGGCCAGCGCCTTGGGCAAATCGACCAATTCGCGCGCGAGGCCTTGCAGATACTCGCCCTTCACCGGCTCGATCTCGATGTTGAGCTTGGCGGCTTCGGCCATGAAGTCCTTGTCTTTCATCGTCGCCTCGAAGGCATCGCGCATCGCTTTGACGCGGTCGGTCGGCACGTCGGGCGTCAGCGCCAGCGGGCGGCCGAATTCGGTGCCCGAGGTGATGAGGTTGAGCACTTTGCGGTCATCATCGCTTTTAGCCAATTCGCTCAGCGAGGGCACGCCCGGCAAATCCATCGGCTTCGGGCCGGCATAGGCGAGGATGTCGATTTTCTTGTCGCGCAGCCAGTCGGCCTTGGTCACCTTCCAGCTCGACCAAGTGTTGTTGCGGCCCTGCACTTCGCCGCGCTCTATCGCGAGATTGATGGCGTTGCCGCCTTCGTAGCCGACGACCACCTTGAACTTGGTGCCGAGCAGCTCGTTCATCGCCACCGGGAAGGTGTGGGTGATCGCGCCCTTGCCCGACGCGCCGACGACGATCTCTTGCTTGCGCGCGTCTTCGACGCTTTTGACGCCGGCTGTGTGCCATACGGCGATTGTCTCGACGGTCGGCGAGATCGAGCCGATCCAATTGAACTTGGCGGCGTCGAGCTGCAGGCCCGGCGCATCGGTCGCTTGCAGCATCGGCAGGGTGTTCGACAGCATGCCGATGTTGGTGCCGTCCTTGGCCGCAACGGAATAGAGATAATTGGCCATCTTGATGCCGCCGGCGCCGGTCATGTTCTGCGGCACGATGGCCGGATTACCGGGAATGTGGCGGCCGATGAAACGACCGGTCAAGCGGGCGTGCAGGTCGTATTCGCCGCCGACGCCGACGCCGATCAGGATGTTGACGGTCTTGCCTTTATAAAACTCGGCGGCGCTTTGCGCCGTCGCCGGCCCGGCGCCAGCGAGCAGCAGCCCAACGCAGAGTCCGAGCGTGAGGGGTCCCTTGGTCATTGCAGCCTCCTGTTGTGCCGCCGGATCGAGCCGGCGGTCGTTATGCATGAAGGCTAGCATGGCAGACAGGGGGCATTAAGCGTGAAACCGGCAACATGCCGCCACCCTGATAACCCCTTAGGCGACTTGCTGATTGCCCAAGGCGTCGAGCAACCGTTCGGGCCCGAAGCGCAGAGTCACGCTGGTGCCCTGGCCGACGTCGCTGGCGATAGTGATAACGATATCCTGGCGGTCCGACAGGGCCTTGACGATGGCGAGGCCGAGGCCGGTGCCCTCATGGCGGCGGCTGATGCTGCCGTCGGCCTGGATGAAGGGCTGGAACACGCGCTCGAGGTCGGCAGCGGGGATGCCGCAGCCGGTGTCGGCGACCGCGATGGCGAGTTCGCCCGTGGCGCGGTCGTAGCGCGCCGACAAGATGACGCTGCCGCCCTGCGGCGTGAATTTCACCGCGTTCGACAACAGATTGATCAGGATCTGCTTGAGCGCGCGAGTGTCGGCGCGGAGCAGCGGCAAGTCCGGCGCGAGCCGGCTTTCAAGCGTCACGCCGCCCTTTTCCGCCCGGTCGCGCATCAGTCGCAGACAGGATTCGAGCAGCATCGGCAAGGTGATTCGCTCGTCCTGCATCTCGAATTTGCCGGCCTCGATCTTGGCCATGTCGAGAATGTCGTTGATGATATCGAGAAGATGATGGCCGCAATGATTGATATCGCCGGCATATTCCCGGTAACGCGGGCCGATCGGGCCGATCTGTTCGCGCTGCATGATGTCGGAAAAACCGATGATGGCGTTGAGCGGCGTGCGCAACTCATGGCTCATGTTGGCGAGGAATTCCGACTTCGAGCGGCTGGCCTGCTCGGCAGCGGTGGTCGCTTCGATCAGCTTGACGTTGCGTTCTTCGGTGAGCGCCGCGAGGCGACGGCTTTCTTCGGCAGAGCGGCGCAGACGGGAGAGCAACAGCATCACCAGCAACGCGCCGAGGCCGAGCACGCCGCCGATCAACAGCGTCGGCTCGAGAATCTGTTCGCCCGTGAGGCTGCCGACGCCGCCGACCGGCACGATGACCTGTTGCGCGCCGCGCACGTCGTCGACATTCCAGTTCAGCTTCGGCGAATCAGGGTGGCTGGCGTGGCAGGCGACGCAGTTCTCGCCCATGCGGATGGCCGCAGCATGGCGCAGCACCGGCTTGCCGTTCATCTCGGTGAAGCGCACGTAAGGTTTGCTCGGATCGGCGTCGAGGGCGGCGAGCGCGTCCTGCTCGAAATCGTCCAACTCGCGGCCTCTGCGCCACGGGAAGGGATGGGCGCTGAAGATGCCGAAACTGGCACCGGCCTCGCGGTTGGACAAATGCCGGCCGAGTTCCATCGTCAACGTGATCGGCAAGGGGACGCTGCCGGTTTGATGCACATAGTCGTGCGTCGTGACGGCGCCGGCGGCGACGGCACGCGGCACGACTTCGGTCGAGTAGAAATTGCGAAATTCGGTGATGGCGAAGGACAGCGTCGCCGCCGATTGCAGCACGGTGGCGTCGCGCGTGCGCTCTGCGTAACGCCCGACTGTGGCGAGCAGCAGGATGGTGCCGATCGCGAGATAGAGCACGACCAGCGGCAGCGGCCGTTCGAGCATCCGATCCAATTGGCGCGACAGGGCGGCGCGCAGACGCCCGAACAGTTGGAGAGGCGTCGAGGGCTGATCGGTGGGGGCGGCGTCGTACACGGTAAGCCATCCTGGCAGAGACGTCGCAAAGCGGCGTCTGGCAGACTTGAGTAGGCCTTACGTTATAGGTGTTCGCGGTTAACAACTGTTGAACATGCCTCTCCATCGGGCAGGCGCGGTAGCCGGTTGGCCCCTTCAAGCCGTGCCGAATTCTTGGTCTGCCCATAAAAAAGTCACACCCTCGCCATGACAGCATGAAAGACAGTGCGGAACGGCGGCGACGTCGGACGTCAGGGGTGGCGTCGGCCCGGCGAACCCGCCTTGCAGGGGCAGCACTAGGATTATTTTTCGCTCATTGAGGAGGGCCCTATGGCGTTTCGAACTTCCAAAGAACCAACCGTCGAACCGGCGCGGCCGATGCCGAACAAGCCGGATTACGCCGGCGCGGTGGCCGGCATCATCAACCAAACCGCAGGGCAAAGCGGTAGTCCGCAACCTGCGGCGCCCGTTTCTGAAGACAACCGTCTGATCGTCGGGCGCAACATCCAACTCAAAGGCGAAATCGGCGCCTGCGACACCTTGGTCGTCGAGGGGCGAGTCGAGGCGTCGATGAAAAGCCGCATCATCCAGATCGCCGAGAGCGGCGTTTTCATCGGCGAAGCCGATGTCGAGACGGCGGAGATCCGCGGCCTCTTCGAGGGCAAGCTGACGGCGCACAAAAAGCTCGTCGTGCGGGCGCAAGGCCGCGTGAAGGGCATCGTGCGCTACGGCTCGATCGTCATCGAAGAGGGCGGCCGCGTCTCGGGCGACGTCAAGGATATGGAAGCGGGCGAGACGAAGGCCCAGCCGATCGGCGAAGTCGCGCGCGCGTCAGAAAATAGCCAAGGCTCGAACGGCCAAGGCTCGAACAGCCAGGGCGGCTTGGGGCTCGGCGGTCCGTCGCGACTCGCCGCATTGCCGTAAGAGATCTCCGACGCGGATATGATGTCCGCGTCGGATACGTCTTCAGACCAGCTTCAGTTTGCGTTCGAACATCTCCAGCGCGCCTTCCAGGGTGGCGCTGCGGCGCAGCCGTTCGCCGCCGCTCATGATGAGCCATTGGCCGTTGCGGCGCTGGCCGGCGAGCTTGACGATGGAATAGAGCGGCTTGGCCAGCGCGTGCTGGAAGACGGAGAAGATCGCCGCGCTCTCGCCATGGTCGATGGCGTAGGCTTTCCAGTCTCCGGCGATGACGTGGCGGCTGTAGACGGCGATCAGTTGATTGAGTTCGGCCCGCGCGAACACCACGATGCTCTTGCGTCCGCCCTTGGACGACGCTTTGCCGATCAGCTCCTGGGCGGCCTTGCGCGCCTGGAAATCGGAAATCTGGACCAACTGTGCCATCGACGGCGACCACGCCCTCCGTACTGAGCCTTGGCCGAGTCTTCCCCAAATCGGCGGTCCCGTCCAGCGCCCGCATGGGGCCTCCGCAGCGCAAAAAAGCCGTATTTGCCTGTGAATCTTGGCCGATCGCCAGCTTGGCGGCGGATCGGCCCGGCGGCCCGTCCGGCGCTTTGGGGTTTCATTAATATCGCTTTTAGGCTAAGGAGTTAGGCCCTTTTCCGGCGTCCGCACGGCGATTGTCGCCGCACTGTCCGCCCGCGTTTCATTCGGCCTTCGCCCCCATGGATAATTTCATTCAAGAAATCGACGAGGACATCCGCCGCGATCGGCAGATGGCCCTCTGGCAGAAATACGGCCGCTTCGCCGTCGCTGTCGCGCTCGTCACCATCATCGCCGTCGCGGCGGTGTTGTTCTGGCGTCAATACACGGCGCGCGAACGGCTGCAGGACGGCCTGAGCTATATGGCCGCCCTCGACCTTGCCGGTCCGCAAATCGATCCGGCGACCGGCGCCCCGTCGGTTGCCGCTTCGTCCGACGCCGCCATCGCCGCGTTGCGCGATCTCGCCGGCAAGGGATCGGCCGGCTATGCCGCCTTGGCGCGTTTGCAAGAAGCCGCGCTGCTCTCCAAGTCGGGCAAGGCGGCGGATGCCGCCGCGATTTACCAGTCGCTCGCCAATGATGGCCGCAGCGACAAAGTGTTCCGCGATCTGGCGCTCATCCTGCTCGCGTTGCAGCAGATCGACAGCGCCGAGCCCAATGATCTCGCCGCGCGTCTCGCGCCGCTCACCGCGCCGGGCAATCCCTGGCGCTATTCGGCGCTCGAATTGACCGGCCTATTAGCTGCCCGCGCCGGCGATACGGCCAAGGCCAAGGATGCCTATGTCACGCTGTCTGACGATCCAGGCACGCCGCGCCAAATGCGCGCCCGCGCCGCAGAAATGCTCGCGGTGTTCGGTGGCTGAATCCATGCGCCGCGTTTCTTCGTTGCGCGCCGGCCTCGCCGTCGCGGCGCTGCTGCCGCTGCTCGCCGCCTGCGATTGGATTTACGGCGCGAGCAAACCGGCGCCGCTGCCGGGCGACCGCATCGCCGTCATGCAGTTCGAGGCATCGCTCAAGCCAGCCCCTGAATTGGCCGGCACGCCGATCGCCGTGCCCGAGCCGCGCAACAATGCCGATTGGCCGCAAGCCTTCGGCTCGTCGGCCCATGTGTCGGGCCATGTGCAATTCGCCGACGCGCCCAGGCGCGTGTGGAGCGCCAGCATCGGCTCCGGCTCGGATTCGTCGCGCAAGCTGCTCGGCCAGCCCATCGTCGCCGAGGGCGTGGTTTACGCCATGGATTCCGAAGGCGAAGTCACCGCCCATCGCTTGGAGAACGGCGGCAGCCTGTGGAAGCGCGACATCACACCCGACGACGAGTCGGACGGTCCGCTCGGCGCCGGCCTCGCTTATGCCGACGGCAAGCTCTACGCCAGCACCGGCTTCGCCGAGGTCGTCTCGCTCGACGCCAAGACCGGCAAAGAACTGTGGCGTCGCAAGGTCTCCGGCCCGGCGCGCGGCTCGCCCGCCGTCGCCAACGGCCGCGTCTTCGTCATCTGCATCGACAACACCAGCTACGCGCTTTCTGCCGATGATGGCCGCGTTTTGTGGACGCACGCCGGCACCGGCGAAGGCGCCGGCCTGCTCGGCGCCGCGACGCCGGCCGTGCAGGACGATGTCGTCGTCATCGCCTATAGTTCGGGCGAAATATTCGGCTTGCGCGCCAATAACGGCCGCCAGGTGTGGGCCGATCTGCTCTCGGTGCCGCGCCGCATCAGCGCCGTCTCCGACCTCAACGACATCCGCGCCTCGCCGGTGATCGACCGCGGCCGCGTCTATGCCGTCGGCAATGCCGGGCGCATGGTGTCCATCGTCCTCAACTCGGGCGCGCGCGCCTGGGATCAGCGTATCAGCGGCGTGCAGACGCCGTTGCTCGCCGGCGAGGTCATCTATGTCCTCAACACCGACAACGAATTGATCTGCCTGTCGGCCCGCGATGGTCGCGTGCGTTGGATCAAGCAATTGCCGCGCTACAAGGATGAGGCGCGCAAGCGCGACCCGATCGATTGGGCCGGTCCGGTGCTGGCCGGCGACCGCCTGATCTTGGCCGGATCGCATGAAGTGGCGCTCTCGGTCTCGCCCTATACCGGCGAGATTCTCGGCCAGAGCGATTTGCCGGACAGCGTGCGCATCGCCCCCATCGCCGCTCAAGGCACGGTCATCTTCTTGACGGACGATGGCGACCTGGTCGCCTACCGGTGAGTGGCCCAGAAGGTAATTGAAATGGACGGCAAACGCCTCCCTGTCGTCGCCATCGTCGGTCGCCCCAACGTCGGCAAATCGACGCTGTTCAACCGCGTCGTCGGCAAGAAGATCGCCATCGTCGATCCGACGCCCGGCGTCACGCGCGACCGCCGCGAAGGCGAAGCGCGCGTCGCCGACCTGAAATTTATCGCTGTCGATACGCCGGGCTTCGAAGACGAAACCGGCGAAAGCCTCGAAGCGCGCATGCAGGAGCAGACGGCCAAGGCCGTCGCCGGCGCCGATCTCGCGATGATGGTGATCGATGCCCGTGCCGGCGTGACGCCGCTCGACGAAGCCTTCGCGCGCTGGCTGCGGCCGATGAAAAAGCCCGTGTTGCTGCTCGTCAACAAGTCCGAAGGCAACAAAGGCCGCGAGGGCGTCGCCGAGGGCTATCGCCTGGGCTTCGGCGAGCCGATCGCCATCTCCGCCGAGCATGGCGAGGGCATCGGCGATCTCTATGACGGCTTGCGCGCCCATCTCGAAGGCGCGCACTTGTCCTACGACGACCATGAAGAAGGCTACGAAGGCGACATCGAGTCGGAGCCCGGCCTCGGCGACAAGCCGCTGCGCCTCGCCATCGTCGGGCGGCCCAATGTCGGCAAATCGACTCTGATGAACGCCTTGCTCGGCGAGGAACGCTCGCTGACCGGCCCCGAGGCCGGCATCACGCGCGACGCCATCGCCGTCGATTGGGAGTGGGCCGACAAGACCGGCCAGCTCAAGAAGGTGCGTCTGGTCGATACGGCGGGCCTTCGCCGCAAGGCGCGCATTTCGGAGAAGATCGAGAAGCTGGCCGGCGCCGACAGCACGCGCGCCATTCGCCTGGCGCAGGTCGTCGTTCTCGTCCTCGATGCGACGACGATGCTCGAGCATCAGGATTTGACCATCGCCGCGCTCGCCGCCGAAGAGGGCCGGGCGCTCATCATCGCCATCAACAAATGGGATTTGATCGACAATCCCGCGGCAGCGATCGAGAAATTGCGCGACCGCATCGAGACGTCGCTGCCGCAAGTGAAGGGCCTGCGCTTCTTCCGCATCTCGGCGCAGCACGGCGAGGGGCTGGACGATTTGATGGCCGGCGCGTTCGAAGCGTTCGACCATTGGGATACGCGCATTTCGACCAGCCGACTCAATCGTTGGCTGGAGCACGCGCTGGAAGCCAATCCGCCGCCGGCGCCGCATGGCCGCCGCTTGAAGTTCCGCTATATGTCGCAGCTCAAGACGCGGCCGCCGAACTTCGCCTTGTTCATCAGCCGCGCCGATGAAGTGCCGGACAGCTATCTGCGCTATCTCGCCAACGGCATCCGCGACACCTTCGGCATGCCGGGCACGCCGATCCGCTTCAGCTTGCGCGCCGGCAAAAACCCCTACGTGGACGAAGACGATAAGCGGCGCTGAGAGAGGTTCGCGGCATCTTCATCGTCACCCCCGGACTTGGTCCGGGCATCCACGCCTTTACTTTTATCCGCATCGCAAGGCGTGGACCCCCGGACCAAGTCCGGGGGTGACGGAAATGTTTGTGAATCGCTTGCAACGCTGCTCAGCGCGTCGCCTGCCTAAACCCCGACGACTTCGCCTTGCCGTGTTTCTTCGGCGCTCGCCAGCGGCACCATGGCGGCCGCGACGTCTTCCGGCGGCTTGACCGACTGCGGGTCTTCGCCGGGGAAGGCTTCGGCGCGCATGCGCGTGCGCGTGCGGCCGGGGTTGAGCAGGTTGGCGCGGATGTTCGTCTTGCCGAGCTCGCTCGCCCAAACCCGCACCATGCTGTCGAGCGCGGCTTTGCTGGCGGCATAAGCGCCCCAATAAGCATTGTTGTTCTGCGCCGCCGACGAGGTGACGAAGATCGCGCGCCCAGCCGGCGACAGCTTCAGCAGCGGCTCGCAGATGCGGATCAGGCGCCAGTTGGCGGTGACGTTGACGGCGAAGACGCGCTCCCACACCGGCGGGTCGATATGGCCCATCGGGCTTAGGATGCCGAGCTGGCCGGCGTTGCCGACCAGAATGTCGAGCTTGCCGAAGCGCTCTAAGATGGCGGGGCCGAGCTTGTCGATCTCGGCGCCCTTGGCAAGATCGAGGGGCACCAGCGTGGCGTTGCCGTGGCCGGCTTGGCGGATGGCGTCGTCGACCTCTTCGAGGCCGCCGACCGTGCGCGCAGTGAGGATCACCTGGGCGCCCTCCGCGGCGAAGCGTTTGGCCGTCGCCGCGCCGATGCCGCGCGACGCGCCGGTGATCAAGGCGACGCGACCTGCGAGGCGACGATTACCAGTCTGGCCACCTTCGGCAGCACTCATCGGTTATTGGCCCGCCGCAGCACTTCGGTCAGGAAGGACAATTGCGCCGGCTTCTCGGAGCCGTCCATGTCGGTCAGGCGGATGGGATATTCGCCGCTGAAGCAGGCGTCGCAATATTGCGGACGCGCCGGATCGCGGCCCTTTTCGCCCATGGCGCGATAGAGTCCGTCCATCGAGATGAAGGCCAGCGAATCGACGCCGATGAATTGCGCCATCTCGGCGATCGAATAGCGCGCGGCGAGCAGCTTGTCGCGCTCGGGCGTGTCGACGCCGTAGAAGCAGGGATTGGTCGTCGGCGGGCTGGCGATGCGCATATGCACTTCGGTCGCGCCGGCGGCGCGCATCATCTCGACGATCTTCTTCGAGGTGGTGCCGCGCACGATGGAGTCGTCGACCAGCACGATGCGCTTGCCGGCGATATAGGCGCGGTTGGCGTTATGCTTCAGCTTAACGCCGAGGTGGCGGATCTGGTCGGTCGGCTCGATGAAGGTGCGGCCGACATAATGGTTGCGGATGATGCCGAGCTCGAACGGAATGCCCGACTCGTTGGCGTAGCCGATGGCCGCCGGCACGCCCGAATCCGGCACCGGAATGATCATGTCGGCGTCGATGCCGCTTTCCTTGGCCAGTTCGACGCCGATGCGCTTGCGGGCGTCATAGACCGAGACGCCTTCCATGACGCTGTCGGGGCGGGCGAAGTAGATATATTCGAAGATGCAGGGGCGCTTGGCGCTGGCGACGAAGGGCTTGAGGCTCTGCACGCCCTTCTCGTCGATGACGACCATTTCGCCGGCTTCGACGTCGCGCACGTAGTCGGCGCCGATGATGTCGAGCGCGCAGGTCTCCGAGGCGAGGATATAGGCGTCGTCGAGCTTGCCGAGCACCAGCGGGCGCACGCCGAACGGATCGCGCACGCCGATCAGGCCGTCTTTGTGCAGGCCGACCAGCGAGTAGGCGCCTTCGACATGGCGCAGCGCGTCGATCATGCGCTCGACCACCGTCTCGTAGGGGCTCACCGCCATCAGATGGATGATGACTTCGGTGTCGGTGGTCGACTGAAAGAGGCTGCCTTTGCGCACCAGCTCTTGGCGCAGGGTGACGGCGTTTGTCAGGTTGCCGTTATGGCCGATGGCGAAGCCGCCGTACTGGAAGTCGGCGAATAGCGGCTGAATATTGCGCTCGATCGTTTCGCCGCTGGTCGAATAGCGGTTGTGGCCGATGGCGGACCGGCCCGGCAGGCGGCGGATGGCCGCTTCGCTCGAGAAGATGTCGCCGACATGGCCGAGGCCGCGGTGGCTGTTGAAGCGCTCGCCGTTGAACACCACCATGCCGCTGGCCTCCTGGCCGCGGTGCTGCAAGGCGTGCAGGCCGAGCGCGGTGAGCGCGGCGGCGTCCTCATGGCCGTAGACGCCGAAGATGGCGCATTCTTCGTGCAGATGGTCGTCGTCGAACGGATTGGTGGTCAGCATGGGTTACTGCGTTCCCTCGATAAGGCGGTCCATCTCTCGGCGTTCGTCCGGCTTGTAGCCCGGGCCCTGAGCGGGGTCGGGGTTCGCGGCTGACGACGTGGAAGCGGCGGATGGCGGTGAAGCGGGGCGGGGGGCTGTGGCGCGACGTTCGTTGGGGCGATTGCCGCTGTTGCGGATGTGGGCGGGCGCCAACGAATAGAGGAAGTCGGCGCCGCGCTCCATGAAGGGCGCGGTGCGCGCCGCTTTCACCCAAGCGGGTTGGTCGCTCGGCGGCATGATGAAGCCGAGCGCCAAATAGGCGATGCAGACCAGCACCGCGCCGCGCGCCAGGCCGAAGACGAAGCCGAGCGTGCGGTCGACCGAGCCGGCCGCAGTGCCGCGCACCGCGCCGGAAATCGCGCCGCTGACGATCGACAGGACGAACAGCGTGACGAGGAAGATGCTGGCGCCGGTGACGATGTTGGCGATCATCGGCGTGTCGATCAGGCGCAGCGTGTAGGGATTGAGATAGTCGAAGCCGTAGAAGGTGGCGAAGGCGGCGCCGATCCAGCTGAAGATCGCCAGCACCTCGCGCACCAGGCCGCGCGCCAGGGCGAAGACGCCGGACAGCAGCACGACGGCGATGACGATCAGGTCGACGAGGTTGAAGCCGAGAACGTCCTGCATGGCCTAACGCATCCTCACTCGTACGGGTCGAAGTCGTCCGCGCCTATCTCGGCGCGGGCCGGTTGGGCGGCCTTCGGACGTTTTGCGCCGTCGCCTTTGGCGGTGCCTTTCGGGGCCTGGCCGGGGGTGACGCTGAACAGGCGCAGCAGGTCGTTCAAATGGCCGATCTCCGTCACTTGCAGACCACCGGGTGAGGTCTCCCGCTTTCCTTTATCACGTTTCGATGGCGCTGCCTTCGGCGCGAAAGCCTGGGAGAACCCGAGTTTGGCCGCCTCTTTCAGGCGGGAATCGCGCTGGCCGACCGGGCGGACCTCGCCCGATAGGCCGATTTCGCCGAAAACCACGGTTTCCGGCGGGGTCGGCGTGTCCGCCAGCGAGGAAATCAGCGCCGCCGCGACCGCCAGGTCAGCGGCTGGCTCGGAGATCTTGAGGCCGCCAGCGACGTTCAAATAGATATCCAGGCCGCCCAGCGCAAGCCCGCAGCGCGCGTCGAGCACGGCGGTGATCATGGCGAGGCGGCCGCTGTCCCAGCCGACCACGGCGCGCCGCGGCGAGGCGAGCGAGGAGGGGGCCACCAAAGCCTGGATTTCGACCAGGATGGGGCGCGTGCCCTCCATGCCGGCAAAGACGCAAGAGCCCGAGACACGGCCCTCGCGCTCGCCCAAGAACAGGGCGGAGGGATTGGCGACTTCGCGCAGGCCGCCATCGGTCATCTCGAACACGCCGATCTCGTCGGTCGGGCCGAAGCGGTTTTTGACGGCGCGCAAAATGCGGAACTGGTGGCCGCGCTCGCCTTCGAAATAGAGCACCGTGTCGACCATATGTTCGAGCACGCGCGGGCCGGCGATCTGGCCTTCCTTAGTCACATGGCCGACCATGATGACGCTGATGCCCTTGCTTTTGGCGAGGCGAATCAGCGCCTGGGCGCTGGCCCGCACTTGAGCGACGGTGCCGGGGGCCGATTCCAGGCTGTCGAGATACATGGTCTGGATCGAATCGACGATCACGGCGCGCGGCGCGTCGGGCTGCTCCATGGTCGCCAGGATGTCGGCGATGTCGGTGGCGGCGGCGAGCTTGACCGGCGCGTCCGACAGGCCGAGGCGGCTGGCGCGCAGACGCACCTGGTCGAGCGCCTCTTCGCCGGAGATATAGGCGGCGCCGCCGTCGCTACGCGCCAGCGCGGCGGCGGCTTGCGTCATCAGCGTCGATTTGCCGATGCCGGGATCGCCGGCGACGAGAATGGTCGAGCCGGCGACCAAGCCGCCGCCGAGCACGCGGTCCAACTCGGCGATGCCGGTGAGGCGGCGCGCTTCCGGCAGGGTGCGGCCGGTGAGGGGCTGGAATTCGATGCGGCGGCCGAGCGCCTTGCCGGACGCGCCGCTGGCCTTCAGCGCGTTCTTGAGCGCGCCGGGCGGAGCTTTGGAGACGGCCTCCTCGACGATGCTGTTCCACGCGCCGCAGTTATCGCATCGACCGGCCCAGCGGCTGGTGACTGCGCCGCATTCCTGACAGACGTAGCGGGCTGCCCCGCGCGCCATCTAGCGCCGGCTCCCCGGCGCGGGATCGTTGATCGCCCCGATCTCGACCTTGATCGGGCCTTCGGCGCGGCCGTGGATGAATTGATCGACATAGGCGTTGCCGGTGTAGTCGATCTTCGCGACCGGACCCGACCAGATGATCTTGCCGTTGTAGATCATGGCGATGCGATGGGCGATTTTGCGGGCGCTGGCGAGGTCGTGGGTGATCGACAGCGTCGTCGCGCCGAGCTGCTTCACGCAGTCGACGATCAGGTCGTTGATCACGTCGCTCATGATCGGATCGAGGCCGGTTGTCGGCTCGTCGAAGAAGATGATGTCCGGCTCGGTGGCGATGGCGCGCGCCAGCGCCACGCGCTTTTGCATGCCGCCCGAGAGTTCGGCCGGCAGCAATTCGCCGACTTCAGGGCCGAGGCCGACGGCGGCGAGCTTGCGGATGGCGATGTCCTTGGCCTGCAGCCGCTCCATGCCCTGCGCTTGCACGAGGCCGAACGAGACGTTCTCCCAGACGCGCAAGCTGTCGAACAGCGCGCCGCCTTGGAACAGCATGCCGAACTTGCGCATCACGCGCTCGCGTTCGCGCGACGACATCGGCGTCACTTCCTCGCCGTCGATCTCGATCGAGCCTTCGTCGGGCTGGATGATGCCGAGGATGCATTTGAGCAGCACGGATTTACCGGTGCCCGAGCCGCCGATGATGACCACCGATTCGCCCGGCATCACGTCGAGGTCGAGGCCGTCGAGCACCACCTTGCGCCCGAAGGTTTTCTTCAGGCCGCGGACTTTGATTTTCGGGCCCATGGGAGCCGTCTGCAGGTTCGTGCTCATCGGGCGAAGAATAGTTCGGTGATCATGTAGTTGAACACCAAGATGAGGATGAGCGCCGAGACGACGGCGTTGATCGTCGCCGTGCCGACGCCTTGCGCGCCGCGCTGCGAATGATAGCCGTGATAGCAGCCCATCAGCGTGATGATGAAGCCGAACACGGCGGCTTTGACCAGGCCGGAGAACACGTCGCGGAATTCGAGGAAGTCGAAGGTGTTCTTCAGGTAGGACGCCGGATTGAAGCCGAGCTTGTTGACGCCGATGATATAGCCGCCGAACACGCCGATGATGTCGGCGATCAGCACCAGCACGGGCATCATGGTGACGCCGGCGATCAGGCGCGGCATAACCAGATATTTATAGGGGTTGGTCGAGAGCGTGGTGAGCGCGTCGATTTGCTCGGTGACGCGCATAGTGCCGATCTCGGCGGCCATCGAGGCGCCGATGCGACCGGCGACCATGAGCGCGGCCAGCACCGGGCCGAGCTCGCGGGTGATCGAAATGACGACGACGGTGGCGACGGCGCTTTCCGCCGAGAAGCGCGCGAAGCCCGAGTAGCTTTGCAGCGCCAGCACCATGCCGGTGAAAATGGCGGTCATGCCGACGACCGGCAGCGAGTAATAGCCGATGTCGACCATCTGGCGCAGGATCAGGCGCGGATAGTAGGGCGGGCGCAGGCTGTGAAACAGCGTCAGGCCGGTGAACATGGCGATGCGCCCGACCGCTTCGAAGAAGCTGATCAGCAGCCGGCCGATGGCGGCGACGAAGTTCATGCCGGCCGGCTTTCGCTGGCAGACGTGGGGGCGGGAAGGTAAATGCGCGCGAAGCGGCGGCCGAGGCCGGTGAGGATTTCGTAGCCGATGGTGCCGGCCTCGGCGGCCAGCGCGTCGGGGCCGTGATGCGGGCCGATGAGATCGACGAGGGCGCCGGGCACAGCCAGCGCGGCGGGCGCCTGGGAGACGTCGAGAGCGATCAGATCCATCGAGACTCGTCCCACAACAGGCACTCGCAGGTCGCCGAGATAGGCGTGGCCGCGATTGGTCAGGCTTTGGCGATACCCGTCGGCGTAACCGACTCCGACGGTGGCGATCCGGGCCTTGCCGGTGACGCGATGCGCCGCACCATATCCAACGGTCATGGGGGTGTCAACGTCGCGAACTTGCAGGATTTTCCCTTGTAGGCGAACCACTTGCGCCATCGGATTGGGTGCCGAATGGTGCGGTTTGAGGCCGTAGAGGGCGGCGCCTGGGCGGGCCAAATCGAAGTGGTAGGCGGAGCCTAAGAAGATGCCTGCCGAATTGGCGAAGGAGGCCCGCGCCGCCGCCAGGGCGGGGACTTGGGCGCGCGCCGCCGTGAAGGCGGCCAGTTGCTGGGCGCTCATCGGATGGTCCGGCTCGTCGCCGCAGGCGAGATGGCTCATGACAAAGCGGATGTCGAGGCCGGCCAAGAGCGTCGGGTCGGCGGCGAGGGCGGCGACCTCGCGCGCTTCGAGCCCGAGCCGGTTCATGCCGGAATCGAGATGGATGTCGACGGCGAGCGGCTTGCCGGTCTTGCGCGCCTGGGCTGTCGCCAGGGCGATCTGGCCCAAGCTGTTGAGCACCGGGATGATGCCGTGGCGGAGCAATTCCGGCAGGCTCGCGTCGGTCGCGCCGGCGAACAGGTGGATGTCGGCATCTGGCAGCAATGCCCGCAGCGCGATGGCTTCCCCCGGCAGGGCGACGAAGAAGACGCGGCAGCCGGCGCTGTGCAGCGCCGGGGCGACTTCGGCCATGCCGAGGCCGTAAGCGTCGGCTTTGACCACGGCGGCGCAAGCCGCGCTTGGCGCAAGCTTGGCCTTCAGCAGCCGCCAGTTGGCGACGATGGCGCCGAGATCGATGCGCAGGATGCCCCCGGAAAGATTGGCCGCGAGATCGGTCGAAGCAGACGGCTTATGGGACATCGCGGCTCAATGGGCGGCTCAATGAATGTCGGGGAGGCGGTTGTCGGCGATCAGATCCGAGAACTTGGTGAAGCGGCCCTCGAATTGCAACCGCGCCGTGCCGATCGGGCCGTGGCGCTGCTTGCCGATGATGATCTCGGCGATGTTGTGAACGTCTTCCATCTGGGTTTGCCATTCGAGATGCTTCTCGGTGCCGGCATCGGGCTCCTTGCGCGCTAGGTAATATTCGGCGCGGTAAATGAACATCACGACGTCGGCGTCCTGCTCGATCGAGCCCGACTCGCGCAAGTCGGCGAGCTGCGGGCGCGGCGGGTCGCGCGATTCGACGGCGCGCGAAAGCTGCGACAGCGCCACCACGGGCAAATTCAATTCCTTGGCCAATGCTTTCAGGCCGCGGGTGATTTCGGAGATTTCCTGCACGCGGTTTTCCTGGCCGCGGCCGCCCGGGCCGGCCGAGCCGCGCAGCAATTGCAGGTAATCGACGACGATCAACGACAGGTCGTGCTGGCGTTGCAGGCGGCGGGCGCGGGTGCGCAGCGCCGCGACCGAGAGCGCCGGGGTGTCGTCGATGAAGAAGGGAATCTGCGCGAGCTGGCGGCTCGCCTGCACCACCTTGTTGAAATCCTCGCTGGTCAATTCGCCTTTGCGGATGCGGTCGGAATCGACTTCCGCCGCTTCGGCGAGCATGCGGGTGGCCAATTGCTCGGACGACATTTCGAGCGAGAAGAAGCCGACCACCGCGCCGTCGATGGCTTTGGTCTTGCCGTTCACCACCTGGGTGCGGCCTTCGGCCAGCGCGCGCTGGTAGGACTGCGCGGCGCTGAAGGCGATGTTGGTGGCGAGCGCCGTCTTGCCCATCGAGGGGCGCGCCGCGAGGATGACGAGGTCGGAGGGCTGTAAGCCGCCGAGCAGTTTGTCCAAATCGATCAGGCCGGTCGAAATGCCGGTGATGGCGCCTTCGCGCTTATAGGCGGCTTCGGCCATGTCGACGGCCTTGACCAGGATGTCCTTGAAGGCGCGAAAGCCGCTGTCGGCCTGGCCGGTGGTGGCGAGATCGAACAGGCGTTGTTCGGCGACTTCGATCTGGCCGGTGGCGGTCTGCTCGGGATCGTGGTCGAAGGCTTCGTTGACGACCGTTTCGCCGATCTCGATGAGCTGGCGGCGCAGATGAAGGTCGAACACCATGCGGCCATAGTCGCCGGCGTTGATGACGGTGGTGGCCGAGGCGGCGAGGCGGGCGAGGTACTGCGCGCCGCCGATCGAATCCAGATCGGCATCCTGGTCGAACAGGTTTTTCAACGTCGTGGCATTGGCGACTTGGCCCTTTTCGATCAACCGCGTCGCGGCATCGAAGATGCGGCCATGCGCCGGATGGGCGAAATGCTCCGGGCGCAAAAACTCCGAGACGCGGCCATAGGCCAGATTGTTGGTCAGGATGGCGCCGAGCAGGGCCTGTTCGGCCTCGTAATTGTGCGGCGGCTCGCGCAGGGCAGGGCCGGCAAGACCCGGAACGTCGTCGGCGGCGCGCAGCGGCGTCACCTTGGGATTGGTCGTCTCGGCCATGCGCCCCGGAACTCCAGACAAACTCGATGATTGGGGGGCGAACCTAACGCACCTGACACGTTTGGTTCACCCCTCCATCATAGCGCTGCGGAGGCATCCCGCGAAAAGTGATCCACAGCGTGTGAATAACGGGCATGTTTAAGATGTAGGCATTGAATTAAGCATCAAATGATGCTATATATGATGCCTGTATCCGTACGGGAGCGCCACATGCGAACCACCCTCGCCATCGACGACGATCTGCTCGAAAAAGCCCGCCACCTGTCGGGCCTGGACGAGAAGGCCGCGCTGGTGCGCGAAGGCTTGCGCGCGCTGATCGAGCGCGAAAGCGCGCGCCGTCTCGCGCGATTGGGCGGCAGCGAGCCGCGCCTCGAAGCCGCGCCGCGCCGACGCTCGCCGGGCGCATGATTCTGGTCGATACCTCGGTTTGGGTCGATCATTTGCGCGACGGCGACGCCGCTTTGGCGGGGACGCTGCAATCGGGCGAGGTTTTGGCCCATCCGTTCGTCGTCGGCGAACTGGCTTGCGGCGATTTGCGCGCCCGCGATGACATCCTCGGCCTGTTGCGCGACTTGCCGCAGGCGCAAGCCGTCTCGGACGACGAGGCGTTGGCCTTCATAGCGCGTCACAGCCTGATGGCGCGCGGCATCGGCTATATCGACGTCCATCTGCTTGCCAGCGCCGTTTTGTCGCAGGCGCGCTTATGGACGCGCGACAAGCGTCTCGCCGCGGTCGCCAGCGCGCTTGGGATAGACTACGCGCCCGGCTGAGGCTAGGGGCGCAGATGTGTCGATTGCGCGGGAATGTCGACAACCACGCCTTGCGGCCCGGGGGCGAACAGCACCAGCACATCGACGATGCGGCCGCAGAGATCGACGATCCAGGTTTCTTCCCACGGTCGTTCTGGCGCGACAGCCCCCGTCACGGGCGGGCCGCTCCAGCCGTTGAACGACGTGTCGGCGACGGCGATCTGGCGGCAGGCGGGATCGTTCAGCCGTGCCGTCGCGGCGGCGATCACGCGCGGGCGAATCTCGTCCTGCAGGGCGGGCGGCGCGATGGTGCCCCGCGCCGCGCGAAGCGGCGCCTGATCTTGAGCCCACTCGCGCTGCGGCGCTTGCTCCTGCGCGCCGACAGGCATGGGCGCGGGGGAAACACTCAGCAGCAACGCGGCAAGCAGCGCGCGGCGCGCGCTCACTCCGCTGCCGAGCTCATCTTGTCGCGTTGGGCGCGCTCCCAATCGACCAGATAGTCGCGCGTCAGCGGCACGGCGGTCTGCTCGCGGGCGAGCTGAATCTGGAACACCATTTGCTTCATGTTGCGGAAGGCCATCTCGCTGCCGACGAGATAGAACTCCCACATGCGGCAGAAGCGCTCGTCGTAAATCCGCGCCGCTTCCTCGCGGTGCGCCATGAAGTTCTTGTGCCAGGCCCTCAGCGTCTCGGCGTAATGCAGCCGCAGAATCTCGACGTCGGTCACCCACAGGCCGGCGCGCTCGATCACCGGCAGCACTTCCGACAGCGCCGGCACATAGCCGCCCGGGAAGATATATTTGCGGATCCACGGATCGGTGATGCCGGGGCCGTCCATGCGGCCGATCGAGTGCAGTAGTGCCACGCCGTCGGGCTTGAGCAATTCGCGCACCTTCTTGAAGAAGGGTTTGAACTGCGGCAGGCCGACATGCTCGAACATGCCGACCGAGACGATGCGGTCATATCGCTCTTGCTCGTCGCGGTAATCTTGCAGCTTGAAGCGCACGCTGCTCGTTAGCCCGGCGCTGGCGGCGCGGCTGGCGGCGACCTTGGCCTGTTCGGTCGACAGCGTGATGCCGGTGACGTCGGCGTTCGCCGCCTTCGCCAAATAGAGCGCCATGCCGCCCCAGCCGCAGCCGATGTCGAGCGTTTTCAGGCCCGGCCGATCGAGCATCAGCTTGGCGGCGATATGCACCTTCTTGGCCTGCTGCGCCGTCTCCAGGCTGTCGTCGGGCTTGGCGAAATAGGCGCAGGAATATTGCCGGTCGCGGTCGAGGAACAGGTCGTAGAGCGAGCCCGACAGATCGTAGTGATGCGCCACATTGCGCCGCGAACGGCTCGCCGGGTTGTATTGCTGGAAGATGCGCAGCGCGAAGCCGGCGATGCGGGCCAGGCGCTGCACCGGCGAGTCGTAGACATTGTCGAAGGTGCGGGTGCAGACATCGACGAAGTCGTGCAGCGTGCCGTCCTCGATGGTCAGCGTGCCGTCCATATAGGCTTCGCCGCCGGCCAGCGAGGGGTTGAGCGCGATCTTGCTATGCAGCGCCTTGTCGTGCAGCCGCACGGTGACGCGCGGCGCGCCGCCGTCGCCGAAGCGATGCTGACGCCCATCGGCGTCGATCAACGTCAGCGAACCGGACCGCACCAGGCGGTCGAGCAGTTTGGTCAGCAACATCGTCCCCAACCCTGGCCGGGCGCCCTTGCGAGCGCCGGCCATGCTATGGCGGCCTCCGCCGCCGTTGCACCTGTCACAATCCAAGCACAAATCGGGCCGGGAGAAAAAGGCCCTTTTTACATAGCCTTTCGGGGGAGTTTTGAGCCGGTCCAGCCTCGCGGCCGCGTGACCGGCCTTACGAGACGATCTTGAGGCCGATAATTCCCGCGACGATCAACAGGATAAACAGGATGCGCAGACCGTCGCGCGGCTCGCCGAACAGGATCATGCCGGCGATGGCGACGCCGACCGCGCCGATGCCGGTCCACACCGCGTAGGCCGTGCCGATCGGGATATGGCGCAACGCCAGCGCCAACAGCCCGACGCTGGCCGCCATGGCGCCGACGGTGAGGACCGAGGGGACGAGCCGGCTGAAGCCGTCGGTGTATTTCAAGCCGATGGCCCAGCCGATCTCCAAGATGCCGGCGACGACGAGGGTAGTCCAGGCGAGCGCCATGGTGGCGGTGGGGGACATGGGGACTCCTTTGCGGCTGGCGGACGCCGAGAGCGGTGCGCCGATGATGGCCCCTACGTCATGCCCGGGCTCGTCCCGGGCATCTACGACTTTTTTAGACACATCGCAAAGTGAGGACGACCTTCGGCCGTAACCCTTGCCGCGAGCGCCGCTGCGCGTCACCATGCGCGTCCGGGGAAAATCTACAATCCGAAGCGGTGAATTGCGGCCCCGTGTTCCGGCACGAGAACGCTGCACGATGATGCTGCCTGACCCGAGACAGCGTAAAACCGCCAGAGTGAATTCGTAAAACCAGGAGTTGCGTGCATGCGTTGGATTGCGGCGTCGGAAAAAAATGGCGAGTCGGCAGCGCTGGAAAAGCGCCTGTGGGAGGCCGCCGATCAGTTGCGCGCCAACTCCGGCCTCAAGGCCCAGGAATATTCCGGACCGATCCTCGGCCTCATCTTCCTGCGCTTCGCCGAGGTGCGCTTCACCGCCCAGCGCGCCAAGCTGGAGAAGGCCGGGGCCTCGTCGCGCCGCGCCAGCCGCGTCGATGAGCCCGCCGCCTACCATGCGGACAATGTTCTCTATCTCGCGCCGGACGCGCGCTTCGACCATCTGCTGACCCTGCCAGAAGCCGCCAATGTCGGCGCCAAGGTCAACGAGGCGATGCGCGAGATCGAGAAGCACAACCAGCAGCTTTCCGGCGTGCTGCCCAAGACCTACAATCTCTTCGCGGGTACGATGCTGAAAGACCTGCTCAAGAAGGTCTCGGAGATTCCGGCTAGCGCCGACTTCGACGCCTTCGGTCGCATCTATGAATATTTCCTCGGCGAGTTCGCCCGCACCGAGGGCCAGAAGGGCGGCGAGTTCTACACGCCTGCCAGCATCGTCCGGCTGCTAACCGAAATCATCGAGCCGTTCCATGGCCGCATTCTCGATCCCGCCTGCGGCTCCGGCGGCATGTTCGTGCAATCGGCGCGCTTCGTCGCCAAACATCAAAAGAACCCCGCCGCCGAGCTTGCCATCTGCGGCGTGGAGAAGACCGACGAGACCGGCCGCCTTTGTCGCCTCAACCTCGCGGTGCATGGGTTGGAAGGCGACATCCGCCACGGCGGCGACAACAACAGCTATTACCTGGACCCCCACGCCGCCACGGGCCAGTTCGATTTCGTCCTCGCCAATCCGCCCTTCAACGTCAACGCGGTGGACAAGGAACGGCTCAAGGACATGGCCGGTCCCGGCCGCCGCTATCCCTTCGGCCTGCCAAAGACCGACAACGGCAATTATCTGTGGATTCAGCTTTTCCATTCCGCGCTGAACGCGAGGGGGCGCGCCGGCTTCGTCATGGCGAACTCGGCGTCGGATGCCCGGTCTTCAGAACAGGAAATTCGCCAAAAGCTGATCGAGAGCCGGTCGGTGGACGTTATGGTCGCCGTCGGCCCCAACATGTTCTTCACGGTGACGCTGCCCTGCACGCTGTGGTTCTTCGACAAGGGCAAGGCTAAAACGCCGCGCGCCGACAGTGTGCTCTTCATCGACGCCCGTCATATCTATCGGCAGATCGACCGCGCTCATCGCGACTGGACGCAAGCGCAGATCGGCTTCATCGCTAACCTCGTGCGGCTCTATCGCGGTGAAGCACTCGACCTTACGGTTGGCGGCATCGAGATCGAGGCCAAATTAAAAGACATCTTTGGCAAGAAGCCAAAATACGCCGACGTGCCCGGCCTTTGCCGCTCCGCCACGCTGAAGGAGATCGAGGCGCAGGGCTGGTCGTTGAATCCGGGTCGCTACGTGGGAGTCGCGCCAGGCGAAGCGGTGAGCGACGAAGACTTCAAGGGGCAGCTCGAAACCTTGAACGAGGAACTTGAAGCCCTGAACGCCCAGGCTCGTACCCTCGAGCAAACAATCGCTCGCAACGTGGCTGAGATTTTGGAGGCGTGACAATGGAGCTGAATGATATTTGCGAGCTGATTGTTGACTGCGAACATAAGACTGCGCCGGTTCAGGAGGTGGGCTATCCATCGATTCGCACACCTAACATCGGTCCTGGCTATTTCATTCTTGATGGCGTGAATCGAGTGTCGGAGGAAACGTACCGCCGCTGGACACGCCGGGCCATTCCCAAGCCGGGCGACTTAGTCATGGCTCGGGAAGCGCCTGTTGGGAATGTGGCGATGATTCCGCAGGGGCTTCAGCCATGTCTCGGTCAACGAACGTTGCTGATAAGGCCAATACAATCCAGGGTCGATTCAGCGTTTTTAAACTACCTTTTGAATGGGCCGTACATTCAACAGATGATTCATGCCAAAACGAATGGTGTGACCGTTCCGCATCTAAATATGAAAGATGTGCGTGCCATGCAGTTGCCAGAGTTGCCACCGCTCCCGCTGCAACGCCGCATCGCAGGCATCTTGTCAGCCTATGACGATCTGATCGAGAATAGCCAGCGGCGCATCAAGATTCTGGAAGAAATGGCCCGCGCTATTTACCGCGAATGGTTCGTCTATTTCCGCTTTCCCGGCCACGAAAACCACCCTCGCGTCGCCTCACCGCTCGGGGAAATTCCCCAAGGGTGGGAGGTTAAGCCTTTAGAAGCGGTCTGCGCACTTATCACAGATGGAGCACACCACAGTCCAGCTTCTGTCGCTGACGGTTATCCAATGGCATCAGTTAAAGATATGCGCGATTGGGGAATCGACATTAATAGCTGCCGAAGAATCAGCGAAGATGACTTTGAAAATCTCATCCGCAACAACTGCAAGCCTCTTAAGAATGATGTGTTGATTGCAAAAGACGGCAGCTATCTGAAGCACACTTTTGTCGTCGGAGAAGAGGAGGACTTGGTCATTCTTTCGTCCATAGCGATTCTCAGACCTAATCCTCACATTCGGCCAAACTACTTGAGCTTCACATTACGTGAACCGACGACTAAGGCGCGTATGACGGGATTCGTTTCCGGTGTCGCAATTCCGAGAATCGTCTTAAAGGACTTTCGAAAATTTCAAATACTCACGCCGCCGCCGAGTATTCAGGCCGCATGGTCAATGCACGTTGATCCAGCAGTAGAAATGTGTCGGAAGCTAGTATCCCAAATCCAAAATCTCCGCCGCACCCGCGACCTATTGCTGCCGCGCCTGCTATCGGGCCAGATCGAAGTGGAGGCAGCCTAAGCCATGCCTCACGCCTACAGCGAAGATCAGCTCGTCGAGCAGCCCGCCATCGGGCTATTTTCGGCGCTTGGCTGGCAGACGCTGTCGGCGATGGAGGAGACCTTCGGCGTCGGTGGCACGCTCGGGCGCGAAACTAAGGGCGAGGTGGTGCTGGTAGGTCGCTTGCGCGCCGCGCTGGCCAAACTCAACCCGTCGCTGCCGCGCGAGGCGATCACCAGCGCCATCGACGAATTGACCCGCGACCGCTCGGCCATGAGCCTTGCAGCGGCCAATCGCGAAATTTATGGTCTGCTAAAGGACGGCGTTCCGGTCTCGCTGCCCGATGCCGATCATGGCGGCCAGAAGACCGAGCGCCTGCGCGTCATCGACTGGGAGAAACCCGAAGCCAACGATTTCCTGCTCGTGAGTCAGTTCAGCGTCGTCGGCAATCTCTATACCTGCCGGCCCGACCTCGTCGGTTTCGTCAACGGCCTGCCTTGGGTGGTGGTGGAGTTGAAAAAGCCGGGCGTGCTGGCGCGCGCCGCCTTCGACGAGAACCTCACCCACTACAAGCATGAGATCCCGCAGCTCTTCTGGTGCAACGCCCTGCTGATCGCCAGCAACGGCACCGACAGCCGGGTCGGCTCGCTCACCGCCGATTGGGACCGCTTCTTCGAATGGAAGCGCATCGAACGCGAGGACGAACCGCGCCGCGTGTCGCTGGAGGTGATGCTGCGCGGCGCCTGCGACCCGGCGCGGCTGCTCGATCTCGTCGAAAACTTCACCCTGTTCTCCGAACATAAGGCCGGGCTGGTCAAAGTGCTCGGCCAGAACCATCAATTTCTCGGCGTCAACAACGCCATCGCCTCGATGCTGGAAGCGCGCGAGCGCGGCCACGGGCGCGGCGGCGTCTTCTGGCAGACCCAAGGCAGCGGCAAGAGCTTCTCCATGGTGTTCTTCGCCCAGAAGGTGCTGCGCAAACTGGTCGGCAACTGGACCTTCGTCGTGGTCACCGACCGCGTCGAGCTGGACGATCAGATCGCCAAGACCTTCAAGACCGTCGGCGCGGTGTCCGAGGCCGAGGGCGACGAGTGCCATGCCGAGAGCGGCGCGCATCTGCGCGAGTTGTTACGTGGCAATCATCGTTACGTCTTCACCCTGGTCCATAAATTCCAGACGCCCGAAGTCCTGACCGACCGCAGCGACGTCATCGTGCTGACCGACGAGGCGCACCGCAGCCAATACGACACCTTGGCGCTTAATATGCGGGCCGCGATGCCCAAGGCGACCTTCCTGGCCTTCACCGGCACGCCGCTGATCGCCGGGGAGGAGCGTACAAAGGAGGTCTTCGGCGATTACGTCTCGATCTACGACTTCCAGCAGTCGGTCGAGGATGGCGCGACGGTGCCGCTGTTCTACGAGAACCGCACGCCGGAGTTGGAACTGGTCAACCCCGACCTCAACGACGATCTCTACCGCCTGATCGAAGACGCGGGGCTTGACGACGAGCAGGAAGCCAAGCTGGAGAAGGTGCTGGGTCGGCAATATCACCTCATCACCCGCGACGACCGGCTGGAGACGGTGGCGCAGGATATCGTGCGGCATTTTCTCGGACGCGGCTTCCTCGGCAAGGCCATGGTGGTGTCGATCGACAAGGCCACGGCGCTGAAGATGCACGACAAGGTGAAGGCCCATTGGGCGGTGGAGAGGACGCGGGTACGAACCGAACTCGGCCGCTACGACCTGTCGGCCGCCGAGCAAGCAGCCCTGAAAGAGCGCCTGGAGGTGCTGACCGCGACCGACATGGCGGTGATCGTCTCGCCGGGGCAGAACGAGATCGCGCAGATGAAGGCGATGGGGCTGGACATCGAGCCGCACCGTCGTCGCATGAACGAGTCGCAGCCCGCGCTCGACGAGAAGTTCAAGGATGTCGATGATCCGCTGCGCCTAGTCTTCGTCTGCGCCATGTGGCTGACCGGCTTCGACGCGCCGAGTTGCTCAACGGTCTATCTCGACAAACCGATGCGCAACCATACGCTGATGCAGACCATCGCCCGCGCCAATCGGGTGTTCCCCGGCAAGCACAGCGGCGTGATCGTGGATTACGCCAACGTCTTCGCCTCGCTGGAGAAGGCGCTGGCCATTTATGGTGCGGGCAAGGGCGGCACCAATCCGGTCAAGGACAAGGCGCAACTCGTCGCGGCGCTGCGCGAGGCCGTGGCGGCCGGCACGGCCTTCTGCGCCGCTCATGGCGTCGATCTCGCTGGCATGGAGACATTGCCGCTCGCCAGTCTGGAGCGGCTGGCGGCGGTGGAAGACGCGATCAATGCGCTGATCGGCCCGGAGGCGCGGCGGCGCGATTTCTTCGCCCATGAAAAGCTGATCGCCACGCTCTACCGCGCGGTCAAACCCGATCCAGTGGCGCTGGAGGCGGCCGAGCGGGTGGCAGGCATCCTGACCTTGGCCGCCGCCATCCGCGCCAAGCTCAATCCCGAGACGCCGGATATTTCGGCGGTTCTGACGCAAATCGGCAAGCTGTTGGACCGGTCGGTGACCGGGGTTGCGGTGCGTGAGGATGGGCCGCCGCCCATAGACCTGTCCAAGATCGACTTCGAGGTTCTGGCGCAGCGCTTCAAGGACTCGAAACATAAGAACACCGATCTGGAAGCGTTGAAGGCAGCGATCCGCGCTAAGCTGGAGACGCTGATTCGGCTCAACCGGACCCGCGCCGATTACGCCGAGAAGTTCGAGGCGCTGATCGAGAGCTACAACGCCGGTAGCCGCAACATCGAACAACTGTTCGAGGAGTTGCTCAACCTCTCGAATAGCTTGAACGAAGAGCAGGAGCGCCATGTCCGCGAGAGTCTGAGTGAGGAAGAACTGGTGATTTTCGACATCCTCACGCGGCCTGCGCCAGACCTGAGCACGGAGGAGCGGGGAGAGGTCAAGAAGGTGGCGCGCGAGTTGCTGACACGCCTGAAAGAATTACTGGTGCTCAACTGGCGGCAGAAATCTTCGGCGCGCTCGCAGTTGAAGCTGAACATCGAAGATGCTCTTGATGCCGGCTTGCCGCGCGCTTACACGCCGGAGATATACCGGACGAAGTGCGACGCGCTGTTCGAGCATATTTATGAATCATATCCGGAGCGCGATACAGGCACTTACGCCTGAATGCCGCCATAACAGAAACAAAAAAGGCGGAGCCCTGCGGCTCCGCCTTTTGATTTTGTCGCGGCGTGAAGCGAAGGCTTACTCGGCCTTCGTCTCCTCGGCGGCCTCTTCGCCATCTTCGTCAGACGGCGCGGCGCCTTCCTCGAACACGTCGGTGAGGGCGGCGATTTCGTCTTCGGCGGCGGCGAGCATCGCCGGGGTCTTGCCGGCGGCCTGCAGCTTCGCCTCTTCCTCGGAGCGCGCGACGTTCACCGACACGGTGATCGCCACTTCCGGGTGGAGGTTGACGCGCAGCTTGTGGATGCCGAGCGTCTTGATCGGAATGTCGAGCTTCACCTGGGTGTTGTCGATCGTCATGCCCGCGGCGGTGACCGCTTCGGAAACGTCGCGCGGACGCACCGAGCCGAAGAGCTGGCCGTTCTCGCTCGCCTGACGGATCAACACGACGCTGAGGTCGGTCGCCTTGGCGGCGATGGCTTCGGCCTCGCCCTTGCGCTTCAGGTTGGCCGCTTCGAGCTGCGCGCGCTGCGTCTCGAACAGGCTCATGTTCTGCTTGGTGGCGCGCAGCGCCTTCTTGCGCGGCAGCAAGAAGTTGCGGGCGAAGCCCGGCTTCACGCGCACTTTGTCGCCCATTTGGCCGAGACGCTCGACGCGCTCGAGCAGGATCACTTCCATCATCGCTCTTCCTCCTGGCCGGTCCCGCCGGCGACGCGCCGACGCAAGAGCAGCCATTGCTCCATGAAGCCCAATCCGGCGACCAGCGGTATCAGCCAGCCTCCGAACACCAACAGCGCGGCATAGCAACCCCAGAGGATCGCCAACCGGGCGGGAAAGCGGCGCGTCCAGACATGGATCACCGCCAAGCCCACCAATACGAACGGCACCAGCATCGCCAGGGCCGCATTGCGCACCACAAAGGCGGGCGCGCCCAAATCCATCCACGGCGCCACCAGCGCCAGGGCTGCGACCGCCGCCGTCAAGCCGGCGTACCAGCTTGGCAACTCGATCGCGCTGTAGCGCGGCTTCGGCCGGATCGCGCGGCCGGCTTTCGCCAGCAGCGCTTCGGCGATGGCGGCGTTGGCGATCACCATGACCGACCAGGAGAAGATCAGGATCGCCGGGAAATGTTCCGCGACGCTCCGCACCGTCTCCGCGTCCGGCGGTTGGCCGGCTGCCGACAGGACTTCGCCCATCTTCGCCGCGACCCAATCGACCATCTCCGCAATCCCCTCTTCGCCGCTGACCAAGGCCAGCACGGCAAAGAGGCCGCAACCGTAAAGCACCAACCCGGCCAACAGGCGGCCCAGCGGGTACCACCCGTCATCAAGCCGGGTCTCGTCGTCTGCCCCGCCCTCACTGCGCAGCAGCGCCTGACGGATCAGGCCGGCCGCCGGCAGGGCGTAAATCAAGGCGAAGGCCAGTCCGAACACCCACGAACTTGCCGCCGCCACCAGCGCCGTCGCGGTTCCGGCGGCGATGAAGCCGCCCGAGGCGCCGAAGCCCAATCCCGCCGCGAACAGCGGCAGCAAAGCCAGATAGGCGAGGATCATGCCTAGCGGGCTGCCGAGGAAGGTGGCGAGGTAGAGGATCGCGCCAGCGGCTCCGCCGCCTACCGCGATCCCGATCTCCTTCGCCATGCGCGTTCCTCTCGAGAAGCGCCCGCGGCTCGCGCTGCGGGGGATCCTCTTACTTCAGCAAATACGGCAGCAAAGACAGGCTGCGCGCGCGCTTGATCGCCTGGGCGAGTTCGCGCTGCTTGGGCGCCGACACGGCCGTGATGCGGCTCGGGACGATCTTGCCGCGCTCGGAAACGAAGCGCTGCAGCAGACGGATGTCCTTGTAGTCGATCTTCGGCGCGTTGGCGCCCGAGAACGGGCAGCTCTTGCGGCGGCGGAAGAAGGGGCGACGGCCGCCAGCGGCCTTGCCGCCGGCCTCGGCGTCGCGCTCGGGGCGTTCGCTCATGACTGGTCTCCTTGAACGGGCGTGGCGGGCGCGTCGTCACGACGAGGGCGATCGCCAAAGCTGCTACCTTCACGACGGGGCGGACGCGGACGATCGCCGTCACGGCCGCCGCCGCCGAAGCGGTCGCCGCCGCCGAAGCCGCCACGGCCACGCGGACGCTCGTCTTCCTGGCCGCGGCTGCGGATGATGGCCGAGGGGCCTTCTTCCAGCTCGTCGACGCGCACGGTCATGTAACGCAGGATGTCTTCGTGGATGCGCATGTTGCGCTCCAGCTCGGCGATGGTCGCGCCGGTGCCTTCGATGTTCATCAGAACATAGTGGCCCTTGCGGTTCTTCTTGATCTTGTAAGCGAGGTTGCGGAGACCCCAGTATTCGCGCTTGGAAACCTTGCCGCCGTTGGCTTCGACGAGGGCTTGGAAGGTTTCGCCCAGGGCTTCCGCCTGGGGCGCGGCGAGGTCTTGGCGTGCGATGAGCACGCTCTCATAGAGAGGCATAAACAGCAGCTCCTTATGGCTGTTTGCGGCCCGGAGCCCTGGTTCCCTATGAAGCAGAGGCCGCCCGGACCTAGCCGACCTCGAAAGGCCGGCAAGGAGTTATGAAGGCGCGGAATATACACGAAGACGTCCCCGGCGCAAGCCGCGTGAAGGCCAGTTTTCCCCTGGATTCCGGGCTTTTGCGGCCCCTTTTCCTTGACTTGGCGATAGGCCCGGGTATGTCTTGCCGCTTCGCTGAGCAAAGGGACATTTATGGATCAAGTCTTTGTTTTCCCAGGACAAGGTTCGCAAGCCGTCGGCATGGGCAAGGACCTGGCCGAGGCGTTTGCGGCGGCTCGCGAGGTCTTTCAGGAGGTCGATGAGGCGCTGAAACAGCCGCTCTCGCGCCTGATGTTCGAAGGCCCGGCCGAGGAACTGACCCTGACGGAAAACGCCCAGCCGGCCTTGATGGCGGTCAGCCTGGCCGTCGTGCGGGTGCTGGAACGCGAAGCCGGCATCAAGATTGCGGAAAAAGCCCGTTTCGTCGCCGGCCACTCGCTCGGCGAATATTCCGCCCTGGCGGCGGCCAAGGCGATTTCCCTCACCGACACGGCGCGCTTGCTCAAGCTGCGCGGCCAGTCGATGCAGAAGGCGGTGCCGGTCGGCATCGGCGCCATGGCGGCCTTGCTCGGCTGCGATTTGGAAAAGGCGCAGACCATCGCCGCCGAAGCCGCGCAAGGCGAGGTGTGTGCCGCCGCCAACGACAACGGCGGCGACCAGGTCGTCATCTCCGGCCACAAGGGCGCGGTCGAACGCGCTCTGAAGATCGCCACCGACAGCGGCGTGAAGCGCGCCATTCTGTTGCCGGTCAGCGCGCCGTTCCATTGTTCGCTGATGCAGCCTGCTGCCGACGCGATGGAAGAGGCGCTGGCCAAGGCGACGGTGACCGAGCCGGTGGTGCCGGTGATCAGCAACGTGAAAGCGGCGCCGGTCCTCGATCCCGACGACATCCGCACATTGCTCGTCGAGCAGGTCACCGGCATGGTGCGCTGGCGCGAGAGCATGATCGCCGTGAAGCAGTTGGGCGTCGGCCGCGTCGTCGAGCTCGGCGCCGGCAAGGTGCTGGCGAGCCTCGCCAAGCGTATCGACCGCGAGTTCGAGACCGCGTCGATCCAAGGCCCGGCCGACATCGAAGCGTTCATTAAAGCCGTCTAATCAACCGTTTTTAGGAGCAGCCATGTTCGATCTCACCGGCAAGACGGCGTTGGTCACGGGGGCCTCGGGCGGCATCGGCGGCGCCATCGCGCGCGCGCTGCATGGCGCTGGCGCCACCGTGATGTTGTCGGGCACGCGGGCCGACGCGCTTGAGGCACTCACTTCTGAATTGAAGGAGCGGGTGCATGTGCAGACCGCCAATCTCGGCGACGCCG
The DNA here is from genome assembly GCA_964628235.1 of uncultured Rhizobium sp. GTDB lineage: Bacteria > Pseudomonadota > Alphaproteobacteria > SMXQ01 > SMXQ01 > CAMAVH01. The sequence goes on from CAZVLU010000026.1 coordinate 39,275, forward strand.
CCAGCATCGACGCTCTGGCGAAAGCGTCCGACGAGAAGATGGGCAAGACCGACATCCTAGTGAACAACGCCGGCCTGACGCGCGACACGTTGATGATGCGCATGAAGGACGAGGACTGGCAGTCGGTGCTCGACGTGAATTTGACCGCCGCTTTCCGTCTGTCGCGCGCGCTGCTGCGCGGCATGATGAAGAACCGCTGGGGCCGCATGATCAACATCACCTCGATCGTCGGCGTCACCGGCAATCCGGGCCAGGTGAATTACGCGGCGTCGAAGGCGGGCATGATCGGCATGTCGAAGTCGCTGGCCGGCGAAGTGGCGAGCCGTGGCATCACGGTGAATTGCATCGCGCCCGGTTTCATCGAAACGCCGATGACCGACGTGCTGACGGCAGAGCAAAAGACCAAATTGCTCGGCGGCATCCCCGCCGGACGGCTCGGCACTTCGCCAGATATCGCCGCCGCAGCCTTGTATTTGGCCAGCGACGAGGCCAGCTACGTGACCGGCCAGACCTTGCATGTCAACGGCGGCATGGCCATGATATAGGCCGATCAGGCCTCCCAAGAGCGCCCGGAAGCCCACAGGCCTTGTGGCTCCTCGGGGCTGGCAATACCAGGGGAAGTGTGTTACGAAACCGCACTTTTTCGCAGGCCGGGTCCCTGTTCGGGGCGCGGCAAACGACAAGACAAGAAGACCAAGCCGCTATAAACCTAGCGACCAAATCACCAGCCGAGGACTTGAAGAATGAGCGACGTTGCCGACCGCGTGTCCAAGATTGTTGTCGAGCACCTGGGTGTCGACGCTGCCAAGGTGACGCCGAACGCGAGCTTCATCGACGATCTGGGCGCTGACAGCCTCGACACCGTCGAGCTGGTCATGGCCTTCGAGGAAGAGTTCGGGTGCGAGATTCCCGATGACGCCGCCGAGAAGATCCTGACGGTGAAAGACGCGATTGACTACATTCAGTCGCACAGCGCCTAAGCGTCCGCGACAAGCGTGAGCCTGAGCCCATGAGACGAGTCGTCGTTACCGGCCTCGGCCTCGTCACGCCGCTCGGGTGCGGCGTCGAGGCTACCTGGGACCGCCTGATCAAGGGCGAGTCCGGTCTGCGCGCCATCCAATCCTTCGACGTCTCCGACATCCCCGCCAAAATCGCCGGGCAAGTTCCGCTCGGCGACAAGGCGTCGGGATTGTTCAACGCCGCCGATTGGGTGGAGACGAAGGACCTCAAGAAGATGGATCAGTTCATCGTCTTCGCGTTGGCCGCGGCCACGCAGGCGGTGGAGGATTCCGGCTGGATGCCCGACGCGGAAGCCGATCGCGACCGCACCGGCGTGATGATCGGCTCCGGCATCGGCGGTTTGCCGTCGATCGCCGAGGGCGCGATGACGATTCACGAGAAGGGCCCGCGCCGTCTCAGCCCGTTCTTCATTCCGGCGGCGCTGATCAATCTCGCCTCCGGCCATGTCTCGATCAAATACGGCTTCCGTGGCCCCAACCATTCGGTCGTCACCGCTTGCTCGACGGGCGCGCACGCCATCGGCGATGCCGCGCGTCTGATCCAGTGGGAAGATGCCGACGTGATGGTCGCCGGCGGCACCGAAGCGGCGGTCTGCCGTTTGGGCCTCGCGGGCTTCGCCGCCGCGCGCGCGCTCTCGACCGGCTTCAACGACACGCCCGAGAAGGGCTCGCGCCCGTGGGACAAAGACCGCGACGGCTTCGTCATGGGCGAGGGCGCCGGCGTGGTGGTGCTCGAAGAGCTCGATCATGCCAAGAAGCGCGGCGCCAAGATTTACGGCGAGATCATCGGCTACGGCATGTCGGGCGACGCCTATCACCTGACGGCGCCGACGCCCGACGGCAACGGCGGTTTCCGCGCCATGCAGGCGGCGCTCAAGCGCGCCAACCTGAATCCCGAGCAGATCGGCTACGTCAACGCGCACGGCACCTCGACGCCGCTCGGCGACGAGATCGAGCTTGGCGCGGTGAAGCGCCTGTTCGGCGACCACGCGACGTCGAATCTCTCGATGTCCTCGACCAAGTCGGCCATCGGCCATTTGCTCGGCGCGGCCGGCAGCGTCGAAGCGATCTTCTCGCTGCTGGCGATCAAGCATGGCATCGTGCCGCCGACCCTCAATCTCGACAATCCGTCGCCGGGTTGCGAGGTGGTCGATCTGGTGCCGAAGGTCGCCAAGGAAAAGAAGCTGAAGTACGCCCTGTCGAACTCGTTCGGCTTCGGCGGCACCAACGCTTCGTTGATCTTCGGCGAGGCCCCCTAAGGTGCAGTTGCGGCGGGTCGCCGTCGCTGCTCTCCTTCTCACCGGCGCCATCGCCACCGTCCTTGCCGGCTTCGCCGTCTGGCTGTTCGCGGCCTTCGAGCGGCCTTATGAAGATGGCCCGGCGGTCACGCTCGTCGTGCCGCGTGGCGCCGGCCTCGACGACATCGCCAAATTGCTCGCCGCCGGCGGCGTGATCGAAGATCCGCTGCCCTTCGTGTTCGGCGCCCGCATCAACGACATGGGCCCGCGCCTGCGCGCCGGCGAATATGCCTTTCCCGCACAAATCAGCCCGCGCGCCGCGATGGATCTGCTCGCCAGCGGCAAAACGGTGGTCTATCGCCTGACCGTGCCCGAGGGGCTGACGACGGCGCAAGTTCTGAAACTCATCACCGACGCCGACGCGCTCGCCGGCGAGATCGCGCGCAAGCCCGACGAGGGCGCGTTGCTGCCCGACACCTATCACTACTCGCGCGGCGACACCCGCGAGGGCCTTGTCGCGCGCATGGAGAAGGCGATGCAAGCGGCGCTCGATGCCGCCTGGGCGGCGAGACCGGCCGACTTCGCGCTGAAAAGCCCGCGCGAACTGGCGGTTCTCGCTTCCATCGTCGAGAAAGAGACGGGCGTGGCCGACGAGCGCCCGCTGGTCGCCGGCGTGTTCCTCAACCGCCTCAAGCGCGGCATGCGGCTGCAATCCGATCCGACGGTGGCCTACGGCGTCGCCAAGCGCGAGGGCAAGCCGGGCGACTGGCTCGACCGGGCGCTGACGCGCGCCGACCTCAACGCGCCGTCGCCGTTCAACAGCTATCTCAATGACGGCTTGCCGCCGACCCCGATCGCCAACCCGGGCCGCGCCGCATTGATGGCGGTGGTGAAGCCGGCGATGACCGATGCGCTTTACTTTGTCGCGGATGGCACCGGCGGCCATGCCTTCGCGCGCACGCTGGACGAGCACAACCGCAACGTCGCTAAATGGCGGGCACTCAACCGCAATCGGCCAGAGCCGGGCCGCGCCGCGCCGGATGCGGCAGGGCCTTAAGTGCGGCGCGAATACGTGTCGAGATCGGCTGCGGTGATCTCGTTCGAGGGAACGAGTTTATAATGCTTTTCTTCCAAGATTTTCACTTGGTCGTCTTGAACCGTTAATTCGAAAATGGCGATCAAATTATCTGCCATGAACTGCGCCGAAAGAGCGCGACAAATCAGTCGCGGGAATTTTTCGGCACAACAGACAATGTCCTGCTTCGTTTGAACGACGGATAGCTTATCGTTGCCGCCTTTCGCCTGGACGGGAAGAATATATTGCCGGCCGTTACGGTCGATAGCGACATAGACTTCGTCGATCTCGATTTGGCCTACTCCGGCAACGGAAGTGCGAAGGTGATTCTGTAGGGAATAAGTCGCGATACCCAGGAAAATATCGATCAGCCGATTGTAACGAACTTTAGCGAGAAGGGCTTGTTCGTCGGACAATGCATAGGCCGAAATGATTTCGGGCGTCGCGTCGGGTACTTTGATTGCCGCCAATTCGGCGTTGGGTAGAATTCGATTGATGCCCACAAGCTTAAAAGAGTATTGGCCCCGACCGCTTCCTTCGATAATCCATTCCTTTCCCCGCGGTTGCGTGTCGAGAATCGTTTGTGGCATCGCAGCGCGGTATCGGAACGAATAGAGGATATCGCCGAGATTTTTCGGGAGTTCGAGTTTGAGCTTTTCTGCAGCCGTCTCTAAATCTATGCGTTCGAAGCCCAGATTTACCGCTCCCTTCCGATATTTATCGAAAAAGATTTTCTCGACTAAAGCAGAGTAGAGATTAAGCGGTTTAGCCATTCCGGTCCTTCTAGCTTGCGCTCAATCGCAGAGCTTCGATTTCGATTTGAGAGCGTTTTTTAGCGCCGCTCTTTCTATCTCGGCCGCCGATCGTTACGGATACGCCCCAATAACTCGCCGCTTCGGCCATTCCCATGCGAAGCAAAGCGGGATCGCCTAAGTCGATAGCCGATCCGATTCTCGTCGGTTTTGTTCCGAGAGCGGCGAGCACAACGGCGGCAATCGCTCGACCGAGCGGCGGAGGAACTGCGTTGCCGATTTGACGGGCGCCGTGCCATTTGGTTTCGTTGAAACGAAACCAATCGGGGAAGCCATGTAGGCGTGCCATTTCTCTTACGGTAACGCAACGAGGGCTCGAATAGTGGATCGGTCGCGGACTCGTAAAAGCCCCGCGCGAAGAGTCGGTTCCGGCTCGAAGTGTGTTCGATAGGCCGTTTACGGGAAGTTTAAAGAAACGGGAGATCGGTTCTACGTTACCGGGTTTCGTCTCGGCAAAACGACGTCTTGAAATGAGAGAATGATCCGTTCTGGCGCTGGACGTCAGTGCGGCGTTATCCCAATTCCGAGGGTAGCCGAAATGCCAAGCCTCGTTGCTTAAGCAGCGCATGGTTTTTGCGTAATCGCTAGGAACTCCCCATACGGCATTGGCGACTTCATCGCCGTGAGCGAGTTCAGGATAGTCTTCCGCTTCCGGAAGATCGCTAAGCGCTTCATAGACGCTTGGGCCCTTTTTGAGATCGCTAAGCGAAGCTGCGGAATCGGCCGGTGCGGTTTGAAGATGGGGATAGGTGGGCAGCTTCAGTCCTTCTTTCGCTCCCATCAAAATTAAGCGTTCGCGGGCTTGAGGCACTCCATAATGCGCCGCATTCAGGACCTTCCAAGGCAGCCTTACTTGATATCCAAGCCTCCGAAACGCATCGATTAGTTCTTCGAGAAACTGACGATGGCGCCCCAAAGTCAGTCCTTTCACGTTCTCGAAAACGAAATAGTCGGAATCTAATTCTCCGACGATGCGCACGAACTCTTTGACGAGGGAATTGCGCGGATCATCGAGCGCGCGTTGACCGATAAGCGAAAAACCTTGGCAAGGCGCACCGCCGAATACGACATCGACTTTTCTTTTTCCGATTTTTGCAGCGCGACGAATTTCGTCTCCCGACAGGCCGACGACGGAGACGGGTAGAACGGCGCAATGCGGAAAATTGAATTTGTGAACTGCGGCATGGACAGGATCGATCTCGACTGCGGCGACCACATCGAAGCCAGCCTGTTCGAAACCGAGGCTCAAACCGCCTGCGCCGGAAAACAAATCGATGCCAAGGGGGCGGGTCATATTGCGTTCTCGTATTGTTCTAAATCTAACCCAAGATAGCGTAGGTTAGACTACGCAATCAACTACTTCTAGCGTGTCCCAAAAATTCTGCGATCTTATTTAAGGTCTTGTTTTCGATACGAAGTTGGCAGGCCCAGACCGTTTTGGCTTCCCAACCATATTGCCGCAAAAGTCTAGCTTTGTTGCGGTCACGTTTTTTATTGGCGGCGATTTTAGGTCCCCAGTATTCGAGCCGGCTCTTCGGTAGTTTCCCCCAGCGGCATCCATGGCCGTGCCAAAAGCAGCCATGGACGAAAATCGCTTTTTTCCGCGATGGGAAAACTAAATCGGGCGATCCAGGTAGATCGCGACGATGAAGTCGAAACCTGTAACCGAGTTTATGTAGCGCGCTTCTAAGAGCGATCTCGGGCTTCGTGTTTTTGCTTTTGACGCTCGCCATGATGGCGCTGCGGGTTTCTTTGGAAACTCTGTCGGCCATCCTTCGCTCTTATGTTTCCTACCGCCCCGGCTTGTCCGGCAGCTTGTTGAGGAAGCGATCGGTGAAGCTCGGCGGCAGGGCCGCTAGCAGCCACACGGCGGCATAGAGCCGGAACGGGAAGGCGATGCGCGATGTGTTGGCGCGCAGGCCCTTGGCGATGATTTCGGCGGCCGGTTCGGCGTCCATCAGGAACGGCATCGGGAAGGGGTTCACCGCCGTCATCGGCGTGCGGATGAAGCCGGGGCAGACGACGGAGAGTTCGATACCGTCGGTCGCCAGCGTGCCGCGCAAGCCTTCGCCCCAGGCGCGCACGGCGGCCTTGGTGGCGCAATAGGCCGGCGCGCCCGGCAGGCCGCGAAAGCTCGCCAGCGAGCTGACGATGGCGATTTGGCCTTTGACCCATTTGCCTTTCTCTGCGGCGCGCGCCGGATGGGCGCGCATCAGGTCGATCGCCGGCAGCACCGTGTTCATCACGCCGGTAACGTTGACCGAAAAAATGCGCCGCGCCTGTTCGGCGCTTTCGATTTTGGCCGGGCTGCCGAGCGTGCCGCCTTCGGTCGAGCCATCGCCGCCGCTGCCGCCCGAGATTCCGGCGTTGGCGATAACGAGATCGAGCGGCGCTTGGGCGTCGGACCGTTTGATCCAGTCGGTCATGGCGGCGCGATCGGTGACGTCGATCATGGCGCTTTCGACCGTGGCGCCCTTCACGCGGCAGGTTTCGGCGATGTTGTCGACGCGCGGGCGGTGGCGGCCGCCGAGGAACAGGGTGACGCCAGGGCTGGCGTAGAGCACCGCCAGGGCTGCGCCGAGCCCGCTGGAGGCGCCGGTGATAAGGATGCTTTTGGGGGACTGCATGGCCGTACCCTAGGCTGTGGCGCTCTGGCCGGCTAGCCCAATGCCGGGTTGTTCGGCCCCCATCGGCCGCGCTATATTGCGGCCCGCGTTTTCTGGCCCACTAAATACGGGGCCGCTGAGGGGATTTGGGGGCAGTTTTGAGCGTCGCCAGCATGACCGGGTTCGCCCGCGCCGCCGGACAGATGGACGACATCGGCTGGCAATGGGAGGTCAAAAGCGTCAACGGGCGCGGCCTCGACTTGCGCATCCGCTTGGCGCCCGGCACGGAAAGCCTCGAGGTGGCGACCCGTGCCGCCCTGGCCGAAAAGTTCAGCCGCGGCAGCTTCAGCGTCAATCTCGCGGTCACCCGTTCGGCCAGCGCCGGTCGCTTCCTGCTCAATCGCGACCTGCTCGACCAACTCGTCGGCGTCATGGCCGACGTCAAGGCGCGCATCCCCGATGCCGCCGCGCCGCAGATCGACGGCCTGCTGCGCGTCAAAGGCGTGCTGGAGGAAGTCGAGCCGGCCGAGAGCGAAGAGGCCAAGGCGGCGCGCGACAAAGCGATGCTCAAGAGCCTCGCCGAAGCGCTGACCGCCGTCGCCGCCGCGCGCGCCGCCGAAGGCGACAAGCTCGCCGGCGTGCTCGAAGGCCATATCGCCAAAATCGCGGCGCTCGCCACGCAGGCCGCCGGCATCGCCGGGGCGCAGCCCGCCGCCATCAAGGCGCGCCTCGCCGCCAAGCTGAAGGATTTGCTCGGCGGCGCCGGGCTGTCCGAGGATCGCTTGATCCAAGAGGTCGCGCTGCTCGCCGCCAAGGCCGACGTACGCGAGGAGTTGGACCGTCTGACCGCACATGTGTCGCAGGCGCGCGAATTGCTGGCGGCCAAAGAGCCGGTCGGTCGCCGTCTCGATTTCCTGTCGCAGGAGTTTAACCGCGAGGCCAACACGCTCTGCTCGAAGGCCGAGGACCTGGAGCTGACGCGCGTCGGCTTGGAGCTGAAGGCGACGATCGAGCAATTCCGCGAGCAGGTGCAGAATGTCGAGTAAGCCGCGCGCCCCGGCGTCCGGCGACGCGCCGCACGATCCATTCTCCATCCACCGCCGCGGCGTCATGCTGGTGCTGTCGTCGCCGTCGGGCGCCGGCAAGACGACGATTTCGCGCGCCCTGTTGGAGCGCGAAGCCAACCTCACCATGTCGATCTCGGCGACGACGCGGCCCAAGCGGCCGGGCGAGACGGCGGGCGTCGATTACATCTTCGTCGATCCGACCGCATTCAACCTGATGGTGAACCGTCAGGAATTGCTCGAACATGCCCGCGTGTTCGAGAATTACTACGGCACGCCGAAAGCGCCGGTCGAAGCCGCGCTGTCCGCCGGCAAGGACGTGCTGTTCGACATCGACTGGCAGGGAACGCAGCAGCTCAGCGAGAACGCGCGCGACGATCTCGTCACCGTGTTCCTCCTGCCGCCCTCGACGCAGGAATTTGAGCGCC
>CAZVLU010000027.1:0-46099 GCA_964628235.1 uncultured Rhizobium sp.
TGGTGATCGCCGAGAGCGCCGAGCGAGGCGAGCGCACCACCTTCACGACCATCTTCGGATGCATGGTCTCGGGCTTCAAGCTGCCGGAGATCGAGCCGCGCCTGTTCTCCTTCAACAGCCCGCAGGGCGCCTGCCCGACCTGCGACGGCTTAGGGACCAACGACTATTTCGATCCCGAATTGATCGTGCCCGATGACCGCTTGAGTTTGCGCGAAGGCGCCATCGCGCCCTGGGCCAACGCCAGCACCAATTATTATTCCCAGACGCTGGATTCCATCGCCAAGCATTACAAGGTCTCGACCCACGTCGCCTTCCGCGATCTGCCGAAGAAGGTGCAGGAAGTTCTGCTCGACGGCTCCGGGACCGAATCGATCAAGATGAAATATGACGACGGCGCCAAGGCCTACACGGTCGACAAGCCGTTCGAGGGCATCATTCCCAATCTGGATCGGCGCTACGAGGAAACCGACTCGGCCTTCATCCAAGAGGAGCTGTCGCGTTACCTCTCCTCCAAGCCCTGCGAGGTTTGCAAAGGCTATCGCCTGAAGCCCGAATCGCTCGCCGTGAAGATCGACGGCAAGCATGTCGGCCAGATCACCGAATTCGCCATCGACGAGGCGGCGCGCTGGTTCGCCACGCTGGACTCCAAGCTGACGCCGCAGCGCCGCGAGATCGCCCGGCGCATCCTGAAAGAGATCAACGACCGCTTGGGCTTCCTGGTCAATGTCGGCCTGGAATATCTCACCCTGTCGCGCGCCTCGGGCACTCTGTCGGGTGGCGAGAGCCAGCGCATCCGCCTCGCCTCCCAAATCGGCTCCGGCCTGACCGGCGTGCTGTATGTGCTCGACGAGCCCTCCATCGGCCTGCATCAGCGCGACAATGCGCGGCTGCTCGAAACCCTCAAGCGCCTGCGCGACCTTGGCAACACCGTGCTGGTCGTCGAGCATGACGAGGACGCCATCCGCCAGGCCGACTATCTGATCGACATGGGCCCGCGCGCCGGCGTTCATGGCGGCAATGTCATCGCCGCCGGCACGCCCGATGAAGTGATGACGGTGCCCGACAGCTTGACCGCGCAGTATCTCACCGGCGTGAAGCAGATCGCCCTGCCGCCGACCCGCCGCCCGGGCCGCGGCAAGGAAATGATCCGTCTCAAGGGGGCGCGCGCCAACAATCTGAAGAACGTCAGCGTCGACATTCCGCTCGGCACCATGACCGCCGTCACCGGCGTGTCGGGCGGCGGCAAGTCGACCCTCGTCATCGAGACGCTCTACAAAGCCTGCGCCAAGCGCATCAACGGCTCGCGCGTCCATCCCGGCGCCCATGACGCGCTCGAGGGCCTGGAGTTCATCGACAAGATCATCGACATCGACCAGTCGCCGATCGGCCGCACGCCGCGCTCGAACCCGGCGACCTACACCGGCGCCTTCGGCCCGATCCGCGATTGGTTCGCCGGCCTGCCGGAATCGAAAACGCGCGGCTACAAGCCGGGCCGCTTCTCCTTCAACGTCAAGGGCGGCCGCTGCGAAGCCTGCCAAGGCGATGGCGTCATCAAGATCGAGATGCACTTCCTGCCCGACGTCTATGTCGAATGTGACGAGTGCCACGGCAAGCGCTACAACCGCGAGACGCTGGAAATCCTGTTCAAGGGCAAGACCATCGCCGACGTGCTCGACATGACGGTCGACGAAGCCGCCGACTTCTTCAAGGCGGTGCCGGTGATCCGCGACAAGATGGAAACGCTGCAGCGCGTCGGCCTCGGCTATGTCCATGTCGGCCAAGCCGCGACCACGCTGTCAGGCGGCGAAGCGCAACGCGTCAAGTTGTCCAAGGAATTGGCGCGCCGCTCCACGGGCCGCACGCTCTACATCCTCGACGAGCCGACCACCGGCCTGCATTTCGACGATGTGAAAAAGCTGCTCGAAGTGCTGCACACGCTGGTCGACGCCGGCAACACCATCGTCGTCATCGAGCATAATCTTGAAGTCATCAAGACCGCCGACTGGATCATCGACCTCGGCCCCGAAGGCGGCGGCAAAGGCGGCCGCGTCGTCGCGCAAGGCACGCCGGAAGATGTGGCGAAAGTGACCGAGAGCTACACCGGCCAATATCTCAAGCCGTACTTGAAGGCCCAGGTGAAGCAGTTAGCCGGGCCAGCGAAGAAGCGGGCTTAACGCCCGCTTCCATTAGCCCATCGAATTTAGCCCGTGATCTCGTAGGTCTTCGCGCTCGCCTTGGCGCCTTGCAGGTTGCGTGAGTGGGACACGATGACGTCGTGATCCTTGCTCTTGCGGTAGGTCTCGATGGCGGCGGCGTCCTCCCACTCCGAGTAGGAGATATATTCGCTGGGGGTTTCGTCGGACTTCAGCAGCTTTTCCGACAGGCAGCCGGGCTGCTTGATCATTAGCGGGGCGCAGTCTTGTTTCCAGATGCGCTCGGCTTCGGCGGCGGTCTCCGGCTTCACCTTGACGTAAAGCATGCGGACGATGGACATGGCGGCCTCCTCTGTCGGGGATGATTTCTCCCTATGACAACGCGGCAGGCCGCCGTCCGTTGCCATGGCTTAGCCGCCCTCCCCGGAATTGTCGGCTCGCCAGCAGCGAAATTATTTTCCCGGCCTGTCGAAACCGGCCATTCTCGCGGCTCGTAAGGTCGAGCATGAGACGGTCTCATGCGCATCCGACGAAGGGATAAGACTATGCAATACGCCATGTTCATTTATGAAAGCGCCGCCGATCTCGCCAAACGGACCGATCCTGCGGCCGCCGACGCCTATTGGGGCTCTTGGACCGCTTACAGCAAGGCGCTGGCCGAGGCCGGCGTCATGGTCGGCGGCAACGGCTTGCAGCCCTACCAGACGGGCACCACGCTCCGCCTGCAAAACGGCAAGCGCCATGTGCAGGACGGCCCCTATGCCGACAGCAAGGAACAGCTCGGCGGCTATTTCATCTTGGAGGTGCCCGATCTCGATGCGGCGCTCGACTGGGCGGCGCGCTGCCCGGCGGCGCCCAACGGCGCCATCGAATTGCGCCCGGTGCTGCCGCCGCCTCCCGGCCTGTAAGCCGAAACCGCCATGAACGAAGGCGCGCGCCGCTCGCCGGTTGCCGATGTCGCCGCAGCGGCGGACCAGGCGGCGCGCGTCTCCTATGGCCGGCTGCTCGCCTATCTCTCGGCCCGGGCGCGCGATGTCGCCAAGGCGGAGGACGCCTTGGCCGACGCGTTCCAGGCGGCGCTCAAAAGCTGGCCCGTCGCCGGCGTGCCGGACAATCCCGAAGCCTGGCTGCTCACCGCGGCGCGGCGCAACCTCGATCACGCGGCGCGCCACGGCAAGGTGCGCGCAGAGGCCGCGCCGGCGCTCGCCTGGCTGCAAGACGAAATCGCCGCCCGCGACGGCGACGGCTTTCCCGACGAGCGGTTGAAATTGCTGTTCGTCTGCGCCCACCCGGCGATCGACGCGGCGGCGCGGGCGCCCTTGATGCTGCAAACCGTGCTCGGCCTGGACGCCGCCCGCATCGGCTCGGCCTTTCTCGTCTCGCCCGCCGCCATGGGCCAGCGCCTGGTGCGCGCCAAGACGAAAATTCGCGATGCCGGCCTGCGCTTCGCCGTGCCGGCGCCGGACGAATTGCCCGACCGGCTGGAATTCGTGCTCGACGCGATTTATGCCGCTTACGGCAGCGGGTGGGACGACATCGCCGGCGCCGACCCGCGCCAGCGCGGCCTGACCGAGGAGGCGATCTGGCTCGCCCGGCTGGTCGTCGGATTGCTGCCGAACGAGCCGGAAGCGCGCGGCCTGTTGGCACTCATGCTCTATTGCGAATCGCGCAAAGCGGCGCGGCGGGATGCGGATGGCGGCTTCGTGCCGCTCGCCGAGCAGGACATTCGGCTCTGGTCGCGCGCCATGATCGGCGAAGCGGAAACGGCCTTGCGCGAGGCGGCGCGCATAGGGCGCATGGGCCGCTATCAATTGGAGGCGGCGATCCAGTCGGCGCACGCCCAGCGCGGCCTGATCGGCCAGACGCCGTGGCATGGCATCGCCAGGCTCTATGAAGGCTTGGTGCGGCTGTCGCCGACCGTTGGCGCGTTGGTCGGCCGCGCCGCCGCCGTGGCCGAAGCGGACGACGCCGCCAAAGGCTTGGCCCTGCTCGCCGACATCCCTGCCGCCGCCGTCGCCGACTATCAGCCCTATTGGGCGCTGTCCGGCCATCTGCTTCTCAAACTCGGCCGGCGCGACGCGGCGGCGGACTCCTTTCGCCGCGCGGCGGGCCTGAGCGAAGACCCGGCGGTGCGCGCCTTCTTGCTGGCAAAAATCGCCGGCTGACTAGCCTCGTGCCGGCCTAGCCAGCCGCCAAGCTTCGGCCAGGACCATGAGCAGCACGGCGACAGCGGCCAAAGCGGAGGCGGCGGCAAGCAGCAAGACGATCACTTGGGCGTAGATCTGCGGCTGCGCCCCAAGAACGGCGAAGGCGGCATCGAACGGCCAGGGCGCCAGCAGCAGCGCCACCGCCAGTTTCCAGCTCATGCCGGCCGGCAGACGCCAATCGGCCAAACGCGGCAGGCGCAGGCGGCGCGGCGCGTCGGCGAACAGGCGGCTGAGCCAAGCGGCGAGATAGAGATCGACGGCCAGGATGCCGACGCCGAGCGGCAGGAACAGCGGCTGCGGCAGCTCAAGCAGCGCCTTGAGGCCGAGAACAAGGAGGACCGGCGTCGCCAAAACGGTCAGACCGAAGGCGAGCATAGCGCCGTAGACCTTTGTTTTTGCGATGTGAGTTTGGCTCAGGCCGCCCATCAAGCCGCCACGTTGGTAGCCGCCGAAGCCGATATCAGAGATAGACATAGGCACCCCTCCTGGTTATTCCCTGCGGTAGCGCGACCGCCTCAATGTTCATGTTTTGTTCTTATGCCAGACCAGAAGCTCCCTGTCCAGTCCCCAGAAATTCATGTGATCGGTGGCGGCCTCGCCGGCTCCGAAGCCGCCTGGCAGATCGCCCGCGCCGGCCAACGGGTCGTGCTGCACGAAATGCGCCCGGTCCGCGCCACCGAGGCCCATGCCACGGACGGCCTGGCCGAACTGGTCTGCTCCAATTCCCTGCGCTCCGACGATGTCGAGACCAACGCGGTCGGCCTGCTGCATGAGGAGATGCGGCGCTGCGGCTCGCTGATCCTCGCCTGCGCCGACAAGCATCAGGTGCCGGCCGGCGGCGCCCTGGCCGTCGACCGCGAAGGCTTTTCCGCCGCCGTGACGGCCGCGCTGGAAGCCGAGCCGCTGGTGACGATCCGCCGCGAGGAGATCGACGCCTGGCCGCCGGCCGAGTGGCAGAACGTCATCGTCGCCACCGGCCCCCTCACCTCGCCGGCCCTGGCCGCCGCGATCCGCGCCAAGAGCGGCGAAGAGTCGCTGGCCTTCTTCGACGCCATCGCGCCCATCGTCCACAAGGACAGCATCGACTTCGACATCGCCTGGATGCAGTCGCGCTACGACAAGGCGGGTCCTGCCGGCGACACCGCCGCCTACGTCAATTGCCCGATGACCAAGCCGCAGTACGACGCCTTCATCGCCGCGCTGATCGCCGGCGAGAAGACCGAATTCAAGGACTGGGAAAAGGACACGCCCTATTTCGAGGGCTGCCTGCCGATCGAGGTGATGGCCGAACGCGGCCCGATGACGCTGGCCTACGGCCCGATGAAGCCGGTCGGCCTGCTCGACCCGCGCAAGGGCGAGCGCGCCTATGCCGTGGTGCAGCTCCGCCAGGACAACGCGCTGGGCACGCTCTACAACATCGTCGGCTTCCAGACGAAGCTGAAATATGCCGAGCAGACGCGCATCTTCCGCATGATCCCCGGCCTGGAGAAGGCCGAGTTCGCGCGGCTCGGCGGCATCCACCGCAACACCTTCCTCAACAGCCCCAAACTGCTCGACGCCGAACTGCGCCTGAAAGCCGATCCGCGCCTGCGCTTCGCCGGCCAGGTGACGGGCGTCGAAGGCTATGTCGAATCCGCCGCCATGGGTTTGCTCGCCGGCCGCTTCGCCGCTGCCGAGGCGCAAGGCGCGACGCTGGCGATGCCGCCGGTCACCACCGCGCTCGGCGCGCTTTTGAACCACATCACCGGCGGCCATCTCGGCGGCGCGGTGATCGACGCCGGCAACAGCAGCGGCTTTCAGCCGATGAACGTCAACTTCGGCCTGTTCCCGCCGATCGGCGGCGTCGATAAACGCGGCCGCCCGGCTTTGCGCGGCAACGACCGCAAGAAGGCGCTCTCCGCCCGCGCACTGACGGATCTCGCCGGTTGGCTGGGCACAAAAGCCGCTGCCGAATAAAAAATGATCGTCATGGCCGGACCAAGTCCGGCCATGACGGAGAGAGTGTTGCCTGTGTCCTACTTCACGTCAGCGCCGATAGCCTTGCGGGCGATCTCGACGACGGCGGGCGGCGTGGCGTAGACGCGCTTCATGATCGCGTCGATCTCCGGGCCGTCGACCAATTCGAGATCGAGCTGCAGCTTCTCGGCCTCGGCGACGAACTCTTTGTCCTTGGTCAGATCGCTGAACGCCTTGCGCATGGCGGCGACGCGGTCGGACGGCACGCCGGGCGGCATGGTGAAGGGGCGGCCCCACAGCTGGCTCGACAGGATCAGCTCCATCACCTGCTTCTGCTCGTCGGTCTTGGCATATTGCGTGACCAGCGGCAGGCCGGGGAAATAGTCGCTGGCTTTCAGCGACACGACGGCGAGATAGCGCACCTTGCCGGCGGCATGCCACGGCTCGACGGTCTTGCGGTCGCCGGTCCAGCCGCCCGACACGCGGCCCTGCACCTCGCCGCGCTCGAGCGCGAGATAGGCGTCGGTCGAGCTTTGATAGCCCTGCACGATCTTGAATTTGGTGCCGATGACGTTGTTGAGGAACAGCGGCAGGAAATCGGTCGCCGGCCCGGACGAGCCGACGATCAGTTCGGTCTTGAACAGGTCGTCCATCGACGTATGCGGCGCTTTGGTCGACGAGATGATGACGCCGGTCTCGGTGTTCAGGCTGCCGAGCCAATTGAATTTCTGCGGATCGAAGGCGTTGTTCTCGGTGCGCGCTTCGAGCAGCGGCGCGGTCAGCATGTTGCGCTGGAGCGTACCGAAGGCGGTGCCGTCCTTCGGCGCGACGCTGTAGAGGAAATTGGTCACCTTCAAGCCGCCGCCGCCCGGCATGTTCAGCACCACCGAGTCCGGCGCGCCCGGCAGCAGCCGGCCGATATGGCGCGCGACATGGCGGGCATAGGCGTCATAGCCGCCGCCGGTGGTCGAGCCGACATAGATCGACAGCCGCTTGCCTTTGTAAAAGTCAGCGACCGATTGCGCGGTGGCGGGACCGGCGATGGTCAAAATACTGGCAGCGATGCTCGCGAGAAGGACAATGCGGGGGGACATGACGAAACCTTTGGCTGAAGACGCGGGCCGGTCATGGGCCCGTGCGTTTAGCAAAGCAATCGTCGTGCCATCGAGGTTTCGCGCGTTAAACCGTTAGTAGCGGCCACGTAGCGCGCTGAGAAACAGACGCAATTGCTTCTTCGGCGCGGCGATTTCGAGATCGGGACCGAGCGGATTGTAGTGCCGGCTTTTCAGTTTGCGCAGATGCAAGTCCGCGAGCGGCGCCAGCAGCAGCGCCGGCAAGGCGGGCGGATCAACCTCGCGGCGCAACGCGCGGGCGATGCCGAGTAAGGCGGCAGTTTCGGCGGCGACCGCTTGCGCCGTGGCCCTCACCGCCTCCGTCGCGCGGTCTTTCAGCACATCGGCAGCGGTCGCCTGTCCCATCGTCGAGCGCGGCAAGGTCATGCGGCCCATGCCGGCGTTGAAGCGCAGCGCGCGCAGATGGCCGATCATCGCCCAGGCCGTGCCGATGTCGCGCGCCGCAGCCTGCGATGCCGCATCCGTCGCACCGAGACTAAGCGCCGCGAGCATCGCCAACTCTCCGGCAGTGGACTGCGCATAAGCCTGAAAAGCGGCCATGTCGGCCGGCGGCGTCGGATCGAGATCGCGCTCGCGCGCGTCGAGCAGGATGTCGAACGCCGCGCGCGGTAGATCGCCTGCCGCGATGGCTTTGGCCAGCGCTTGCGGCGTCTCGGCGCCGTCGCGCGGCGTTCCGGCGTAAATCTCGTCGAGCCGCTCGCGCCACCATTGCAGGCGGATTTGGCCCATCATCGGCTCATGCACCAGTTCGGGGATGCGCGCGACTTCGAGATTGAAGGCGTAAAGCGCGAAGAGATTCTCGCGCGCCTCGGCCGGCGCGAACAGCGCCGTCAGGAAACGGTCGGGATCGCTGACGCGGACTTGCTGGGCGGAGTAGGAAAGTACTGCGGTTTCGGCCATGATGCGGCGACAGTATACCGGGAGCACAAGCATTGGGAGAACGCCGCGCATCGCCGATCGAGGAGATCGTGGCCACGTTCTGCGCGCCGCTCGATCCCCCCGCCCGCGCCGCGTTGTTCGCCTTCATGGACTTCGGTCGCGCGGCGCGCGCCGTCGCGCAAGACTCCAACTTTCCGCCGGAGCGCCGGCAAGCGACGCTCGACGGATTGGCGGCGCTGCTCGAGGACCGCAAGCCCGACGTGCCCCTCGCCTTGCCGCTCTCCGCTGCCGCGCGAAATGTTATTGAGACCGGCGTTGATCTCATCCACGCGCGTCATCTGCTGCAAGCCTTGCGGCAAGATTGCGCCAAAACCGCCTACCGCGATTGGGGCGACTGGTTGTTGTTCGCCCGTTTTGCCGCCGCGCCCTATGGCCGCCTGTGGATCGAATCCTCGGGCGCCGACAAATCCGCCCTGCCCGCTGCCGAGGCTTTGGCCTGCGCGCTGCTGCTCTTGACCGAGACTCAAGACTGCGCTGCCGATTGGCGCGCTACCGGCAAGGTTTACCTGCCGGAACGCTGGCTGCGCGACACTGCCGCCGTCCCGGCGGACCTCGCCTTGACGGCGGCGACGCCGGCTTGGCGGGCCGTATTCACCGAATCCGCGCGCGCTGCCGCGCAATTGTTGGGGGCTGCGGTGCCCTTGCCGAGCTTGCTGCGCCATAAGCCCCAGCGAAAAGCCGCCGCGGTCGGGCTTGCTCTGACCCGGCGTTGGGCGGCGCGGCTCGCCGCTGCCGATCCGCTACGTGGCAGCATCGACCTCTCGGCCCTCGACCGGCTCCGCGCCCGCGTCGCTGGCTGGCGCAGGTAGACACAAGGAACGAAGCCCGTACTCCGGCTAAGGTCTTGACCCACCACGGAAAGCCCGTTGCAGCTTAGAACCGTCTGCTATATTTTGCGGTCGGTTTTACTTCACCCACCACACGTTCATCGCACAAGCACTGAGGGGCAAAGATGAAGAATCCTTTGGAGAAGCTCCAAGGCGCCATCGGTCTGGGAATCGTTCTCACCATTCTGATGGTCGTCGTTATCAACCTAGTCCACGGCTAACGGGCGAGAGAGGGTTATCGCAATGGAATCATATCTCATCTTTTTCGTCCGCTGGCTGCACGTCATCAGCGGCATCATGTGGATCGGTCTGCTCTACTACTTCAACTTCGTGCAGATCCCCAACATGGCCAAGATCCCCGACGAGCAGAAGCCGGCGATCTCCAAAGTCATCGCGCCCGCCGCGCTGTTCTGGTTCCGCTGGGCCGCGCTCTCGACCGTGATCTGGGGCCTCATCCAGGCTTGGCAGCTCGGTTACATCCACGACGCTCTGGCTCTAGGCCTCACCACCGGCAGCAAGTACAACATGAGCATCGGCATCGGCATGTGGCTCGGCCTGATCATGGCGTTCAACGTCTGGTTCATCATTTGGCCGAACCAGAAGAAAGCCCTCGGCATCGTTCCGGCCGAACCGGCGGAAAAGGCCAAGGCCGCCCGCTTGGCCATGCTGACGTCGCGCACCAACACCGCGCTCTCGATCCCGATGCTCTACGCGATGGTCGCGGTTCACAGCTAACTGAGTTCTCGTCCGAAGGACGACCTTCGGTCGAGGGTCTCAACGAAAACGGCGGAGCCCAAAGCTCCGCCGTTTTTCTTTGTCCGCGATTTATAAAATCAGGCCGGCAAGAGCAGCGCCGCGACACGGCGGCTTTCGCCGACCAGCAGGTTGAAAGTGCGGCAGGCCGCCCCCGTGTCCATGCCGTCGAGGCTGACGCCGCGCGCCTTCAGGCTGGCGCGCAAGGGTGCCAGCGCCGCCGGCAGCAACGGCGCGCCCTTGCCCCAGCCGAGCAGGACGATTTCGACGCCGTCCGGACGCACGATCAATTCGTCGAAAATGGGCTGCAAATGGGCTTCGCCGATATCCGCGGGATCGACCGGCGCGTCCCAGGCTTGGGTGTGGAACGGCAGGATCGCTATGGCGCCGACATGGCGCTGATTGGACACGGTGAATCCGCCGTCGCCGTAGCCCTGGATGGTCTGACGGACCGGCTCGGCCATCCTTACGGCTTGGCCTTCTTGGCTTCAGCCTCTTCGGCCGCAGCTTCGGCTTCGGCCTTCTCCTTGCGGTGGCGCTTGGAGAAGTACCATTCGAGGGGCGCCGCCACGTAAATCGTCGAGTAGGTGCCGATCACGACGCCCCACAGCATCGCCAAACTGAAGCCGAACAGCACCTGGCCGCCGAACAGGAACAGCGCCAGCACGGCCAAAAACAGCAATCCGTTGGTCATCAAGGTGCGCGCGAAGGTCTCGTTGACGCTCTTGTTGATTAAGTCGCGGAAGTCCAGCGACTTGTATTTGCGCAAGTTCTCTCGAATGCGGTCGTCGATGACGACGGTGTCGTTGATCGAAAACCCCGCGATGGCGACGATGGCGGCGACCGAGGTCAGATCGAATTGCACGCCGGTCACCGAATAGAGGCCGACGGCGGTGATGCAGTCATGCAGCAGCGCGATGACGCCGGTCATGGCGGCGTGGATGCCGAAGCGCAGCGCCATGTAGCCGAGAATGCCGAGCAGCGACAAGGCCACGGCGTAGATGCCGTCGCGCACCAACTCGGCGCCGACAGTCGGGCCGACGACTTCGACGCGGCGATAATCGACGCTGGTGCCGAGGGCCGCGCGAATCTTGCTGACGGCGGCCATCTCCTGCTGCTCGGTGGTGGTGCTCTGCTGCTGGACGCGGATCAGCACGTCGCTCGGCGAGCCGAACTCTTGCAGGTTGACGTCGCCGAGGTTGAGCGCATTCAGCTTGCCGCGCATGTCGGCAAGGTCGGCCGGGCCTTGGGTGCGGACTTCGATGACGATGCCGCCGGCGAAATCGACGCCGAAATTCAACCCGCGCGTCATCAGCGAGCCGAACGTGATCAGCGTCAGCGCGATCGAGACGGCGAAGCATATCTTGTGGAAACGGAAGTAATCGAAGGTCGGGATAGCCCGAAGAATGCGCATCAACATGGCGGGCGCTCCTTAAATCGTGATCTTCGCCGGCTTGCGCCAGCCGATCCACAAGAACATGAGCAGCCGCGTCAGCGTCACGGCGGTGAACATCGAGCAGATCAGGCCGATGCCGAGCGTGACGGCGAAGCCGCGGACTGGGCCGGAGCCGAAGGCATACAGAAAGAATGCGGCGACCAGGGCCGTCATGTTCGAATCGAGAATGGTGACATAAGCGCGCTGCAAGGCGAAGTCGGCGGCCGGCAGCGGCGAGCGGCCGAGCTTGGTTTCTTCGCGCATGCGCTCATAGATGAGCACGTTGGCATCGACCGCCATGGCGAGGCCGAGGACCATGCCGGCGATGCCGGGCAGCGTCAGAGTCGCGCCGATCAACGACATAATGGCGACGGTGAAGACCAGGTTCATGAACAGGCCGACGTTGGCGATGACGCCGAAGGCGCGATAGCGCAGCGTCATCAGCACTGCGATCAGCAGATAGCCGATGATGCAGGCGATTTTGCCGGCCTCGATCGAGTCGGCGCCGAGGTCGGGGCCGACCGTGCGCTCTTCGAGCACGGTGAGCGGCGCCGGAAGCGCGCCGGCGCGCAGCAGCAGCGCCAGGTCGCGCGCCGATTCGGTGTTGAAACTACCGGAAATGATGCCCGAACCGCCGAGAATCGGCTCGCGGATGACCGGCGCGCTGATGACCTTTTCGTCGAGCACGATGGCGAAAGGCTTGCCGACATTGGCCCGCGTCGCGTCGGCGAAGCGCCGGGCGCCCGAGCTGTCGAAGCGGAAACTGACGACCGCCTCGCCGTTCTGGAAGGCCGCTTGCGCATCCACCAAATTGTCGCCGCCGATCAAGGCGCGACGTTGGACAAGATATTCGGCCGGACGACCGGCGACGATTTCGGCTTTATCGGCCGAGGGCAGCAGTTCCGAGCCGGCCGGCACGCGGCCGCTGGCGCGCGCTTCTTGCGCGGTCAGGCTGACGTCGACCATGCGGAAGCTCAGGCGCGCCGTCTGGCTGATGACGCTCTTGATGCGCTCGGATTCGGTGGCGCCCGGGACCTGAACCTGGATGCGGTTCTCGCCGAGGCGTTGGATGTAAGGCTCGTTGGTGCCGAACTCGTCGACGCGGCGGCGGATGATCTCGATCGATTGCGCGACGATTTGCGTGTTCCGCTCGCGCAGCGCCGCCTCTTCGTAGCGCAACGTGATCTGGCCGGCGCCCGTGGTCTCGATCAAGAAGCCCGGCTCGGCTTCGCGGATCAGGTCGCGGACCTTGGCGACATCGGCAGGATTGGAAAGCTGGAAGACGACATTGACGCCCGGCGTGTTCTGGCCGGCGACGCCGAGGCGGGTATAGCCGATGCGCTCCTTGCGCAGGATCTCGCGCACGCTCTGGACCAGGTCTTCCATACGTTCGTTGGTGACCGTGCGGAGATTCACTTCATAGAGGAAGTGCAAACCGCCTTGCAGATCGAGGCCGAGGTTCAAACGGGCGTGGGACAGCCAGGACGGCAGCTTGGCGACCTGTTCGCGCGTCATCAGGTTCGGGGCCGCGACCAACCCGCCGAGCAGGCAGATCGCGACAATGACGAAAATTTTCCAACGCGCGATGCGGTTCATGATGATCTGCCGTCAGGCCAACGAGAGGAGAAAAGCGAAATAGGCCGGCGCGGACTTGCCGCGCCGGCCTATGGAAAAGGCTCTTTAGGACTTGGCCTTATCGTCGTCCGCCGCGTCGTCGGCGCTATCGGCCGCCTCGGTGCGCGAGACGACGCTGGCGATCATGCCGCGCATGACCTTGACGCGCACGTTGTCGGCGATCTCGACCTGCAGTTCCTCGCCGTTGAGCACCTTGGTGATGGTGCCGACGATGCCGCCGTTGGTCACGACTTTGTCGCCGCGGCGCAGGGCGCCGAGCATTTCGCGGTGCGCCTTCATCTTCTTCTGCTGAGGACGGATCAGCAGGAAGTAGAAGACGATGAAAATCAGGACGAGCGGCAGCAACGACATCATATCGAAGGCGCCGGGCGCGCCAGCGGCTTGCGCGTAAGCCGGTGAAATCAGCATCAAATTCTCCTAGTATCCTATTCAGACTCTTAGCTTTGGCTGGCCGGACTATAGCCGCCAGAACCCGCTTTGCAAATCCCAAGCTGATATGATTTTGTGATGGACAAACCGACAATTTCTCCTTTGAAAACCTGGATTTACCGGCTGGTCGAGGCGGTCGAGCGGATCGCCCCGCCAGCCCCTGTCCGGCTTGATCCGACGGCGGCGGACGCCTTCGTCTGGTCGGCCGAGGAGCGCCGGCTGATCCCTGTCGCCAAGGTCAACCGGGTCGAGATCGCCCTTCTCAAGGGAATCGAGCGCCAACGCGACATTCTGCTCGAGAACAGCCGGCGCTTCGCCTGGGGCCTGCCGGCCAACAACGCCCTGCTCTGGGGCGCCCGCGGCATGGGCAAAAGCTCGTTGGTCAAATCGGTCCACGCCGCCGTGCTGGCCGAAATGCCCTCCGGTAAAGGCCCGGCCCTGGTCGAGATCCACCGCGAGGATATCGCCGGCCTGCCCCATCTGCTGACGATGATCCGCGAGACCGATCGGCGCGTGATCCTGTTCTGCGACGATTTGTCGTTCGACCATGACGACGCCAGCTACAAATCGCTCAAGGCTCTGCTCGAAGGCGGCATCGAAGGCCGCCCGGCCAACGCGCTGTTCTACGCCACCTCGAACCGCCGCCATCTGATGCCGCGCGAGATGATCGACAACGAACGCGCCAGCGCCATCAACCCCGGCGAGGCGGTCGAGGAGAAAGTATCCCTATCGGATCGCTTCGGCCTTTGGCTCGGATTTTACCCCTGCGACCAGGACACGTTCTTCGCCATGGTCGAGGGCTACGCTGAAGCCTATGGGCTCGGCATCGCGCGCGAAAAACTTCATGCCGAAGCCGTCGAATGGTCTATAACCCGCGGCGGCCGATCGGGCCGCGTGGCCTGGCAATTGATCCAAGACCTTGCCGGGCGCGTAGGAAAAAAGCTCGATTAAATCGGGCTTAACTGCTTGCCCGGTCGTTTCGGGCGCTAGCGATACTGTTCAACTGGAGCTGCCATGAGCGCTTTCACCGTCGTCCTGGCCCAGAGCAATTTGACGCTCGAGGTGCCCGAAGAAAAATCCCTGCTCGAAGTCCTGCTCGAGAACGACATCAACGTCGGCTATAGCTGCCGCGCGGGCAACTGCGGCAACTGCGGCGTGCGCGTTTTGGAAGGAATTCCAGAGCATTACGACGAAGTGATGCAGCCGTGGGAGCAAGCGCAGAACAAGCTGATGATGTCCTGCGTGTCGCGCTGCAAGGGCGACAAGCTGGTGCTCGACCTATAGAGCCATCGGGTGGGCCGATTGAGGATCGCATCACGCGGCTAGACTATTTTCCGATGAAAATATCGGTCGTGCCGATGAGTGAGCCGACAGCCTCCAGCGCCTAACGCCGCTCGCATCTTCGCCAACAAAAAAAGCCTGCTCGATCATTCGGTCGCGCAGGCTTTTTTGTTGGCCGGCGTCTTGCTCGCGGCGTGGCTTGCCATATCCCCCCTAGGGGGATATAAAACACCCCATGAGCCACGCCAACAATGCCAAGATCATCGGACGGCTGCGCCGCGCCGAAGGCCATCTCGCCTCGGTCATCCGCATGGTCGAAGACGGCCGCGACGCCATCACCATCGCGCAGCAGATGAACGCCGTCATTCAAGCGCTCGACAAAGCCAGGGGCGTCCTCGTCGCCGATCATATCGAGCATCATCTGGTCGAATTGGCTGGTCCCTTGCCGCGCGAAACGCGCGAGCGGCTGACCGGCCTGAACGAACTCGTGAAATACCTCTAGGGGAGTTTCGTCGATGCACACCGGTTCCGCCGCCCGTCTCGACGCTTGGCAGCACGATCACCGCTTCGGTTTACATCAGCGCAAATCCGCCGAAGGCCGCACCAAGCTGGTCGTCGCCATCACGCTCGCCACCATGATCGGCGAAATCGCCGCCGGCTGGGCCTTCGGCTCGATGGCCTTGCTGGCCGACGGTCTGCACATGGGCTCGCATGCCCTCGCCCTCGGCATCAGCGCCCTGGCCTATGTCTGGATGCGGCGGCGCGCCGGCGATGCCGCCTTCTCTTTCGGCACCGGCAAGATCGCGGCGCTCGGCGGCTATACCGGCGCGCTCCTGTTGCTGCTGCCGGTCGCCTTGATGGTGTGGGAAAGCGTCCTCAAGCTGATGACCCCGGTCGAGATCGCCTATGGCCCGGCCCTGCTGGTCGCCGTCGGCGGCCTGGCGGTCAACGCCGTCTGCGCCGTGATCCTGTCGCGTGGCGGCCACGATCATGGCCATGACCACGGGCATGCTCACGATCATGGTCACGCGCACGCGCATCATCAGCCCCACGAATCGGAAGACATGAATCTGCGCTCGGCGCTGCTGCATGTCATGGCCGACGCGCTGACGTCTGTGCTGGCCATCGCCGCGCTGCTCGGCGGCAGGTTTTACGGTTGGGCCTGGCTCGACCCGGTCATGGGCATCATCGGCGCCGCCGTGA
Source organism: uncultured Rhizobium sp. (assembly GCA_964628235.1). Classification (GTDB taxonomy): domain Bacteria; phylum Pseudomonadota; class Alphaproteobacteria; order SMXQ01; family SMXQ01; genus CAMAVH01. The sequence continues at coordinate 15,952 of CAZVLU010000027.1, forward strand.
TTGTCGTCTGGGCGCGCGGCTTGATCTTCGGCAGCGGCCGCGTACTGCTCGACTTCGCCGCGCCGCAGGCGACGCGCGAAAAGCTGCGCCAGGCCATCGAGAGCGAAAGCGACGCCCGCCTCGCCGATCTGCATGTTTGGTCGATCGGGCCGGGCATTTACGCTGCGGCGCTGTCGCTTGTGAGCCATGCGCCGCAGCCGCCGGAGCATTACAAGCGCCTGATTCCCAAATCGCTCGGCCTGCGCCACGTCACGGTGGAAGTCCACCGCTGCGCCGCAACCGACGCGGCCTGAGCGGGCGACGCCGATGAGCGAATTCAAAGTCGTCCTGGCGCAAAGCGGCGTCACCCTGACGGTACCCGAGGACAAGAGCTTGCTCGATGTCCTGCTCGACGCCGGCTATCCGATCGCCTACCGCTGCGTGAACGGCTATTGCGGCAATTGCTGTGTGCCGGTGCTCGACGGCATTCCCGAGCATAACGACGAGGTCTTGCTGTCGTGGGAGCGCGCGCGCAACAAGCTGATGGTGTCCTGCGTCTCGCGCTGCAAAGGCGAGCAGCTCACGCTGGATATGTGACTAGGGCATAACCTCGAACGCCAGCACCTGGGTGATCTGCGTCGGGTTGAAATTGTCGTCCGAGACGAACAGCAGCCGGCGGCGTCCGTCCGGCGCAGGCGGGCCCCAGCTTATCCCTTCGATGTTGTCGATGCGCGCGTCTTTCGGTTCTGCCTCGGCCATCAGCGCGCCAAGATTGGCGATGAGACGCTTTCGCATCGGCCTATAGTCGGCCCCGACGAGCGCCGCGATGGCGGAAATATCGCTGGCGTCTGATTGATCCGCCTCGTAAAGCCGAATGTCGTTGCGAAAGACGCCATTCTCGCCTTGGATCGCGGCGCGCTCCACCACCAGCAAACGACGTTCGTCGAGCGCCAGAATTTCCGTCACGCCATTGTCGGCGAATTTGCCGACGCCTGGCCGGCTCGGAATGGGATCGATCGGGTAAGCGAATTGGCCGAGCAACTTGCCATCGCGATCCAGGCGGCTGAAACGCGCGACGCTGGCGGCGTCCGGCGTCGCCGCCGGCCCGTCCTCATAGAGCGCGCCCTCCATGGCGAGCCATAGGCTGCGGCCGTCGGCGGCGAAGCTCAGTCCTTCGAAGGCGAGATTTTGCCGGGGACCGCGCTGCTGCGTTGGTTGCGTGGCGAACATGTCCGGCACGGCTGTATCGCCGAGAAACGTGCCGTCGCGTCCGGTCGCGCGCAGGAAGGGCTTAAGGCCGCGCGCGCGGTCGCCCTCGCTCGTCCACCAATATTTTCCGGCATCGAGCGGATCGAGGCGAATCGCTTCCGGGTCCGGCACGTCGCCGCCCTCTTTGCCGTTGGGATAGGGCGTGCCGTCGCTTTGCAGCAAGCGCGTCGCCGACAGAAGATCGACCGCCGTCAGACGGCCATCGGCGAATATGGCCTTCATCTCGTAAAAGCGCGCCGGCGCGAAATCGGAGCGATCGTCGCTGATGACGAGAAAGCTGTCGCGCGCAGCGTCATAGTCGAGGCCGGACAGGCCGCCGACGCGGGTGCCGTCGATCATGAGATTTTGCGGCAGCGTGACGCCGCCGACAAAGCGCAGCGAACTGAGCGGCTCGGCTTGAACCGAGCCGGACGACAATAGGATGGCTGTGACAATTAGGGCGCGAAACATGATGCATCATGTCGCGCAAATATGTCAGGCAAGTGTCCGCTAGCCGCCGACAGCGAGGCGTTGCGTGACTCCCTGCCCCGCCAAATAGCGCATCGGATCGACCGAGCGGGTGCCTTGGCGCATCTCGAAATGAACCTGCGGCCTATCGACGCTGCCGGTCGATCCGGCGCGCGCGATGGCTTGGCCGCGCCGCACCTTGTCGCCGCGCTGCACCAGCAGGCTTTCATTGTGGGCATAGGCCGTCACCCAGCCGTTCGGGTGGCGCAGCAACAGCAAGTTGCCGTAACCGCGCAATTCGTTGCCGACATAGACCACCTCGCCGTCTTGCGAGGCGCGCACCGGCGTGCCCTGCGGCACCGCGATGTTGATGCCCTCGTTGTAAAGTCCGCCCGCCTTCGGGCCATAGCCCGAGATGACGTTGCCCTGCACCGGCCAAATGAAGGCGCTGGCCGGCGCGACGATGGGCGCTTCGGCGGCCGGCGTCGCGGCGGGGGCCGGCAGCGAGGCGACCTCTTGCGGCGCTGCCGACGGCTGGCCCGGCGCGACTTGGATCAAGCCGTCGTTCCCAGGTGGAGCGCCGGGGACGTTGGGCGAGACCGAGGTGACGCTCGATCCGCCGCCCGGCGCGCCGGAGGCCTGCGTGCCCCCCGCTTGCGGCGAGGCCGGCGGACGCGGCAGGCTGCCGACCACGGCGGCGTTGGTGGCGACCGATTGGCCGGCGGTCGTTGTCGGCAGCAGCACCGGCTGGCCGACATAGATCACGTAGGGCGACTCGATTTCGTTGAGACGCACGAGCTCTTGGCTGGAGACGCCATAGGCGCGCGCGATGCTGGCGACGGAGTCGCCGACCGCGACCTGATGGAAGGCCTGGCGCGGCAGCGTCAAAGTCTGGCCGACGCGCAGCACGTAAGGCGGCGCGATATTGTTGGCGTTGATGATGGCGCGGATCGGCACGTTGGTGCGGCGCGACAGGCCGTACAGCGTGTCGCCGGACTGCACGGTGACGCTGCCCGGCGTGGTGAACTGGGCGGCGGCCTTGCTGACCGGCGGACGCTCGGAGGCCGGGCGAGCGATCGGCACCGCCGTGCCGCGCCCGAAGAACATGGCGCTGCGATCTTCGAGCGGCGCGAGCCCGCCGGTCCGCGCGCAGCCGGCCAACGCCGCAGAGGCGACAAGCAGCAGAATCAGGCCGGTGCGGGGGCGCGTGAACGTCATAGGCAATGATTCTAGGGAAGCGCCGGGGTTGCGGCAATGGGCGAGCGTCAGGCCCGCTTCTCTTCCGTATCGCTGACCAGCGGCACGAAGCGGACCGGGAAGAGCGATTCGCTGGTATAGCCCTCGGCGGTGCGGCGGATGCGCAGCACTTCCTGGTCGGAACTGCGGCTGCCGACCGGCACGATCATCACGCCGCCGACGGCGAGTTGGGCGATCAGGGCTTCGGGCAGTTTGGTGCCGGCCGCCGTCACCATGATGCGGTCGAACGGCGCTTGCTCGGGCCAGCCGCGCGAGCCATCGCCGGCGATCGCCGTGACGTTGGTCAGCCGCATGGCGCGAAAGCGCGCCTCGGTGGTCTTGAGCAGGCTCTTGTGCCGTTCGATGGAATAGACGCGACGGCAGAGCGGCGCGAGAACGGCGGTCTGGTAGCCCGAGCCGGTGCCGATCTCCAGCACCTTGCAGCGGTCGTTGAGATCTAGAGCTTGGGTCATCAGGGCGACGACGATGGGCTGGCTGATGGTCTGGCCCTCGCCGATCGGCAAGGCGATGTTCTCGTAGGCCTGATCGAGGAATTGCGGCAGCACGAACTGCTCGCGCGGCACCCGCTCGATGGCCCCGAGCACGGCGGCGTCGGTGACGCCGAGGCGGCGCAGCTCCATCAGGAGCCGGATCACGCGAGGCTCGCCCCCTGCCGGGCCCCGCTTGCTCATGACGCTGACTGACTCTGACGGATCATTCCAGAACCTTACGCATGCTGCGCAGCATCTTCTCCTGGGTCAGGTCGAGACGCAATGGCGTTACCGAGACGGCGCCGCGACTGACGACGCTGATGTCGCTGTCCTCGTCCGTCGCTTGATCGTTGCGCGGCGAGCCCATCCAGTAATAAGGCCGACCGAACGGATCGACCGACTCGGTAACGATCTCGCGCCGCCGCCGGCGGCCCTGATGGGTGACGACGACATCTTTCACGGCGGACGCCGGCTTGTCGGGGAAGTTGACGTTGACCAGGCTGTCGCGCTGCCACTCGGCGGCCATCAGCTTGCGAATCACCTCCGGCGCGAACTTCTCCGCCGTGGCCCAGCGCGTCGTCTCGCCGACCGAGATGGTTTGGCTGAAGGCGATGGCCGGCAGGCCGAGCGCCGCCCCCATCGAGGCGGCGGCGACGGTGCCGGAATGGGCGATGTCCTCGGCCAGATTGCTGCCGTTGTTGATGCCCGACAGCACCAGATCGGGCTGATGGTCTTTCAGCAGATGCAGCACGCCGAGCAGCACGCAATCGGTCGGCGTGCCGTCGACGGCGAATTTGCGCGCGCTGAGCTTGCGCATGCGCAGCGGCGTGCGCACGGTGAGCGAATGGCTGGCGGCGGATTGTTCCGTCTCGGGGGCGACGACCCAAACATCGTCCGACAGCGATTGGGCGATGCGCGTCAGCAGTTTCAGGCCGGGCGCGTGGATGCCGTCGTCGTTCGAGACCAGGATCCGCAGAGAGCTGAGTTTTTTACGCGACGGGGCCATGCTGTACGGGTCAGGACGCGGCTGTGATGAGCTCGATGCCGCCCATATAGGGCTTCAGCGCCTCGGGCACGCGGATGCTGCCGTCAGCTTGCTGATAGTTCTCCATGACGGCGATCAGCGTGCGGCCGACCGCGAGGCCGGAGCCGTTGAGCGTATGGACGAAGCGGGTCCCCTTCTCGCCCTTGGCCTTGAAGCGCGCGTCCATGCGGCGGGCCTGGAAGTCGCCGCAGTTCGAGCAGCTCGAAATCTCGCGGTAGCGATTCTGGCCCGGCAGCCAGACCTCGATGTCGTAGGTCTTGCGCGCCGAAAAGCCCATGTCGCCGGTGCAGAGCGTGATGACGCGATAGGGCAAGCCGAGGCGCTTGAGCACTTCTTCCGCGCAACCCAGCATGCGCTCATGCTCGGCGTCGGACTGTTCGGGCGTGGTGATGCTGACCAGCTCGACCTTGTCGAACTGATGCTGGCGGATCATGCCGGTGGTGTCCTTGCCCGCCGCCCCTGCTTCGGCGCGAAAGCACGGCGTCAGCGCGGTGACGCGCATCGGCAACACGGCCTCGTCGAGAATCGATTCGCGCACCAAATTGGTCAGCGGCACTTCGGCGGTCGGGATAAGCCAGAGATCGGCTGAGGCTTTGAACAGGTCCTCGGCGAACTTCGGCAATTGGCCGGTACCGAACAAGGCATGATCTCGCACCAGCACCGGCGGACGCACTTCGCGATAGCCGTTCTCGCCGGTCTGCAGATCGAGCATGAACTGGCCGAGGGCGCGCTCTAACCGCGCGAGTTGGCCCGACAGCACGACGAAGCGCGCGCCCGAGATTTTCGCGGCCTTCTCGAAATCCATCATGCCGAGCGCGACGCCGAGATCGGCATGTTCCTTGGCTTTGAAGGCGAACTTGGCAGGTTCGCCGACTTTGTGGCGTTCGACGTTGTCGTTCTCATCCTTCCCCGCCGGCACATCGTCCGCCGGCAGGTTGGGAATCGTCGCCAGCATCGTATCGAGCGCCGTCTGCTCCTCCGCCGCTTTGGCTTCGGCGGCGGCTTGCGCGTCTTTGCTCTTGGCCACGGCGGCGAGGATGTCGCTGGCGTCCTCGCCCTTCGATTTGCGGACGCCGATTTCCTTCGAAAGCTGATTGCGCTCGGTCTGGATCGCCTGAGCGCTGGTCAGAGTCTCGCGCCGCGCGGCGTCGAGCGCCAGAATCTGCGGCGACAAGGGCGCAAGACCGCGACGGGCGAGCGCGGCATCGAAGGCGGCCGGGTTGTCGCGGATCGGTTTGATGTCGTGCATGGCGGGCGCTCGCTAGGGAATAAGCTCTCGCCCCTTATAGGCGGGCGGCGAATCGCCGTCTAGAGTCGGGCTTCAGGAGCCGTATTCGGCTTCTTCGGCGGCTTCCTTGGCGGCACGGTCGCGCTCGATCATGCGCGCGGTCAGGATCGAGACTTCGTAGAGCAGATAGACCGGGAAGGTCAGCGCCAATTGGCTCAGCACGTCGGGCGGCGTGATCACGGACGCCACGATCAGGATGCCGAGAAAAGCGTATTTGCGCTTGCTGGCGAGCATCTTGGAATTGACGATGCCGATGCGCGCTAGCAGCGTCAGAACCACCGGCAATTGGAACGACAGGCCGAAGGCGAAGATGAAGCCCATCACCAGCGAGAGATATTCCGAGACCTTGGCTTCCAATTGGATCGGCAGATTGGTGTCGGCGCCGGTCGTCTGGAAACTGAGGAAGAACTGCCAGGCGAGCGGGAAGATCAGGTAATAGACCAGCGCCGCGCCGGCGAAGAACAGCACCGGGGTCGCCACCAGGAACGGCAGGAATGCCTTCTTCTCGTGCTTATAAAGGCCGGGTGCCACGAACATGTAGATTTGCGTCGCGATGATCGGAAAGGCGACGCAGAAGCCGGCCCATAGCGCGATCTTCACGTAGGTGAAGAAGGTCTCGGTCAAGCCGGTGTAGATCAGCCGCGCCCCCTGCTGGTCGCCATAGGCGATTGCGAGCGGCTTGACCAGGAAGCCGAAGATGTCCTCAGCGAAGAAATAGCAGCCGACGAAACTGACGAGCAACGCGCCGATGGCATACATCAGGCGGTTGCGCAACTCGACCAGATGGGCGAGCAGCGGCATCTTGTTGTCGTCGGGGTTTTCGCCCATGTCGGTCATTACGGGGACGGCCCTTTATAGGCCGTCTGGCCCGCTTCGAGCGGCGCCTCGGGCGTCTTGTCCTCGACGACGTCCGGCGCGGGCTCGATCGCGGCGTCGGCCTGCGCAGTCTGCACGGCGACGGCTTGCGCGGTGTTCGCCGGCGGCGGGTCGGGCTCGATGCGGCCTAGATCGGCCATCGCCTTCATCTGGCTGTCCATCTCGCCGTTCGGATCGATGGCCTGGCGGATGCGCTGTGCCGGATCCATGCCGTCCATCGAGTTCTGGATTTGCTTGCGCACCTCGTCGACGCCGGACTGGCGCGCCATTTCTTCCATCTGGTCTTGGAAATTGCGCGCGACGCCGCGGGCGCGCGACATCCATTGGCCGACCGTATGCAGGACCTTGGGCAGGTCCTTGGGGCCAATGACGACGATCGCCACCACGGCGATCACCAGCATTTCCATCCAACCGATATCGAACATGACGGGGTACTCGCGCCGGAAGCCGGCGGACTGGGCTTAGATCTTGGAGGCCGGGTCTTTATCCGTGGCCTTGGTCTCGACCGTTTGCGACTCGACCGGCTTGGCCTCGGTCGTCGTGGCCGGCGGCTCCTCGCGGATGCCGTCCTTGAAGTTCTTGATGCCCTTGCCGAGGTCGCCCATCACGCGCGGCAGCTTGCCGAAGCCGAAAATGATGACGACCGCCAACAAGACGATCAGAAGATGCCAAATGCTGAGGCCCATGACTGCTACTCCCTCGTAAAGGCCGCCGCGCTCATGCGCTGGGCGGCGTGCGTTCGTCCGACGGCTTGCCCGTCGAAGCGTCAGCCGAGCCGCCGAGGCTCGACTTGAAATTCTTGATGCCCTTGCCGAGATCGCCCATCACGGTCGGCAGCTTGCCGGCCCCGAAAATGATCACGCCGACGAGCAGGATGAGGAGGATTTCCCAAATGCCGAAATTCATCGCCTGTTCCCTTCAGCCGCCCGGACCCCCCGGAAGGGCGAGGCGCGCATGATGGCAGAACGCGACGAATCCCGCAATCTTGGCAATGGGATGGCAGATGGCGTCAGGGGTGCGAAAAGGCGCGCAAAAGCGCCCCTTTATGAGGCTTTCGCCGCCAAGGGAAAGACGAATGTCTGCGACCGTTCCAATGTGACAGCAACGTGATCGCCGATTTTCGGCATCATGCGGCCCGGCTCGCGCGAGTGGAAATGCAGATGCTGGCCGGCGAACTCGCCGAAGCAGAGATGGATGAAGCTGGCCCGGCGCAACATGCGCACATCGAGCACGTGAGCTTGCGCCTGGCCGGCGGCGAGCGTGCCGTTCAGCATCGTCACGCGCAGCGCCTCGGGCCGGATCAGCACTTCGGCGCGGCTGCCGTCGGGCAAGTTCGGCGCGGCGACCGGGCCGAACGGCGTCGCCACCGCCCCGCTCCGCACTTCGCCTTCGAGACGATTGATCGAACTGAAAAAAGTGGCGACGAAGGCGTTGGCTGGCGCGTTGTAAAGCACGTCAGGCCGGTCGATCTGCTCGACGCGGCCGGCGTTCATCACGACGATGCGGTCGGCCATGTACATGGCCTCTTCGGGATCGTGGGTGACGATCAGCGTCGTCGTGCCGCTGTCTTTGACGACATGCAGCGTTTCGTCGCGGATATGGGCGCGCAGATTCGAATCGAGGCCGGAGAACGGCTCGTCGAGCAACAGGACGCGCGGCTTGGGCGCCAACGCGCGGGCCAGAGCGACGCGCTGCTGCTGACCGCCCGACAGCGTGTGGGGAAAGCTTTCGGCGTAGTTCGCCATGCCGACCTGCTCGAGCGCTTCGAAGGCTCGCACGCGCCGCGCCGCGCTATCGAGACTCGATAGGCCGAACTGCACGTTGCGCAACACCGACAGATGGGGAAACAGCGCGTAGTCCTGAAACACCATGCCGACGCTGCGCCGCTCGGGCGGCACATGGAGGCCGGACGCCGCGACGGTTTGACCGGCGAGGGTGATGCGGCCCTGCTGCAATTCTTCGATGCCGGCGGCCAAGCGCAAGGCTGTGGTTTTGCCGCAGCCCGACGGCCCAAGCAAGCAGAGCAGCTCGCCGGGCTTGGCGTCGATGGTCACGCCATCGAGCACAGGGGTGTCGCCGAAGGCGTGGCTCACGTCTTCGAGTTTGAGAACTTCTTCGCTCACGCCCGCTCCATCGCGCTCTTTTCCATCACCGCTTCGGCGATGCGTTCTTGCCGGCTCGCCTCGTAGCCCGGCCGCGATTTGGCGATGGCGACGGATAGCATGACGACCGGCACGATGCCGACCAGCACGATGGCGAGCGACGGCGCCGCCGCGTCGGCCAGGCGTTCGTCTGAGGCCAATTGATAGGCGCGGATGGCCAGCGTGTCAAAATTGAAGGGCCGCAGCAGCAAGGTGGCGGGCAATTCCTTCATCACGTCGACAAAGACGAGAATCGCTGCCGTCAGCAGGCTGCCCTTGGTGATCGGCAGATGCACCCGCAGGAGAGTGCCGAGCGGCCGCTGGCCCAGGGTGCGCGCGGCATCATCCATGTGGCGCGTCACCTTGCCGAGGCTGGCTTCGATGGCGTTGAACGACACGGCGAGGAAACGGACCATATAGGCGAACAGCACGGCGACGACGGTGCCGCTCATCACCAGGCCGACACGGATATCCCACTGGGCGACGGTGACATTGTTGATCCAGTTGTCAAGTTGCGACAGCGGGATCAGCACGCCGACGGCGATCACCGCGCCCGGCACGCCGTAGCCCATGGCGGCGATGCGCGCGGCATAAGTGGTGGCGCGCGAATGGCGCAGCCGCAGGCCGTAGGCCATGATCATGGCGATGACGACGGCCAGCACGGCGGCAAGGCTGGCGAGCACGAAGCTGTTGCTCATCTCGGCGAAGAAGCGCGCGTCGATAATGCGCGGCCCGGTCTCGATGGCCCAAGACGCAAGAACCGCGGCGGGGATCAGGAAGCCGAGCAGCACGGGCAGCAAATTGACGAGGAAGGCGAGCGCCGCATGGCCGCCATGTAATTTGTAGCGCGGCAGTTGGCGATATTTGCTGGTCGTGTGATGCACTTTGCCGCGCCCGCGCGACAGCCGCTCGAGCAGCACGAGGGCTGCGATGAACAGCGTCAGCACGGCCGCGAGTTGCGCCGCCGCCGCCGGTTCGCCCATGCCCATCCAAGTGCGGTAGATGCCGGCGGTGAAGCTGTTGACGCCGAAATATTGCACGGTGCCGAAGTCGTTGAGCGTCTCCATCAGCACCAGCGTCACGCCGGCGACCACGGCGGGCCGCGCCAGGGGCAAGGCGACCGCGAAGAAGCAGCGCCACGGCCCGCAACCGAGCGTGCGGCTGACTTCGAGCACGCAGACCGATTGTTCGAGGAAGGCGGCGCGCGACAGCAGATAGACATAGGGATAGAGCACCAGCGTCAGCATGACGATGGCGCCCGGCAGGCTGCGCACATCGGGATACCAATAATCGCCGTGGCTCCAGCCCGTCAGCTCACGCAACGCGCTTTGCAGCGGGCCGGCGAAGTCCAGCAGGCCGGTGTAGGTGTAGGCGATGACATAGGCGGGAATCGCCAGCGGCAGCAGCAGCGCCCATTCGAAGATGCGCCGCCCCGGAAAATCGCACAGGGTGACGAGCCAGGCGGTGCCGACGCCGATCACCGTGGCGCCGAGGCCGACGCCGACCATCAGCCAAAGCGAGGTCGTGATGTAGCCGGGCAAGACGGTCGAGGCGAGATGCTGCCAGATGCCGTTGGTCGGCACGAAGACGTAGGCCAGCACAACCAAGATGGGCAGCGCGATCAGCGCGGCGATGAGGAAGGTGAAGGCCGTCCAGCCGTCGATGCGGCTTCGCGCGCGCAAGGCAGGCGCGGAAGCGGACTCTGGAGGGCTGCGGCTCGTCATCGAAACTCTGGCACCTGGCGGCGGCTTGGCGCGAAACGCGATGGGCGCTGCACCTGCAAAGGAAATAGAGGGGAGCGCCTATTGGCGCCCCCCTCTGATCGGCGGCAAGCCACCCAACGGCGATAGAGAGCATGTCCACTGGAGAGAGAGCCACAGGGAAACGCTAACGCCGAGCCCGCCACCGACTTCCGGGTCCCGTCCGCATCCTGCGGCCGGGAGTTTTTTTGCAAGTGCATCGCAATTGCTGTCTGAGGGATTTGTACCTGCATGCCGGCCTTTGTAAAACAACCATTTTTAGCGAACAGGTAAATCTTTCTACTATGGCGGGACCATCGGTAAGCCCCAAAAGCTAGGGCGGCAGCGCCTTTCGGCCCTGCCGCCCCGCGTCTTTCAGGCGTGTCTTACTTCCAACCGGAACGATCGAGCAGCTTCACAGCTTCGCCGTTCTTTTCGGCGAGAACCGAGACCGGCAGCGCATCGGCCTTGAAGGTGCCGTACTTGGCGATCACCGGCGACACTTCGACGCCCGGACGGACCGGATATTCATAATTCGCGGCGGCAAAGACCTTCTGGGCCTCTGGATTCGTCAGATATTCGATGAACTTCACGGCGTTGTCCTTGTTCGGCGCATGCTTGAGCACGCCGATGCCGCTGATGTTCACCTGTGTGCCACGACCATCGGCCCCGGAGCCCTTCTGATTCGGGAAGAACACGCCGAGCTTGTCGTACTGGCCCGGCTTGCCGGCGGCGATCAGATGGCCGAGGTAGTAGGTGTTGGAGATGGCGATGTCGCCCTCGCCCGCCATCACGGCAGCGATCTGGTCGCGGTCGCCGCCCTTCGGCTCGCGCGCCAAATTGGCGACGAGGCCCTTGGCCCAGGCTTCGGCCTTCGCGGCGCCGTTCGCCTCCATCATGCCGACCATCAGCGACTGGTTGTAAATGTTGGTCGAGGAGCGAACGAGGATTTTGCCCTTCCACTTCGGGTCGGCCAGGTCTTCGTAAGTCGAGAGCTGCTCGGGCTTCACGCGGTCCGTGTGATACATGATGACGCGGGCGCGGGTGCTGAGGCCGAACCAATAGCCCTGCGGCTCGCGCAGATTGGCCGGAATGTTCTTCTCGAGCGCCGCCGACTTGATCGGCTGGAACAGGCCCTTGTCCTTGACGCGGCCGACGACGCCGGCATCTTCGGTGAAGAACAGATCGCCCGGGCTGTTGGCGCCTTCGCGCTCGATGCGGGTGATCAGCTCGTTGCCGCTCGCCTGGACGACATTGACCTTAATGCCGGTCTGCTTGGTGAACTGCTCATAGAGCTGCTTGTCGGCTTCGTAATGGCGGCCGGAATAGAGGTTCACGACGCCCTGAGCTGACGCAGCGGCGACACTGCCCAAAAGGTTGGCGCCGAACAGCGCGACGGCAAGTAGTTTTTTGCTGGCGATCATTGATATCCCCTGGAGAGTTATGTACGGCGATCAAAGCATTATGCGAGTGCTTCGCAATTGCTGAGCCATATGTAACCCGCCTGTTGCCAGTACAAAAAGACTAAATTGATCAAAGAGCTATATCATTTCAATATAGCACATTCGCGACCGACGATATCGGCTCGCTCCTCATTGCCAGCCTGTTCATCGAATCGGAAAAGCTCGCCGAAATGAACGGATCACGCCGTCAAAGAGATCGATAATTGCGATCTGGCTGAACGCAAGCCGGGCGGAATCGGGTCAGGCGTCGCGCTTCTTCGGCTCGTCGTCTTCGTCATCCGACTCTTCGTCGTCGTCATCGTCATCGGACTCGTCGTCGGTGTCTTCGTCATCCGACTCTTCGTCGTCATCGTCGTCATCGTCGTCATCGTCATCGGACTCGTCGTCGGTGTCTTCGTCATCCGAGTCGCTGTCCTCATCGGAGTCGTCGTCAGAGTCCGTGTCGTCGCCCTCCTCCGCGTCGCTCTTGGCCACGGCCGGAGCGCCGTTGTCGAAGTCGGCCGCAGCGTCTTCCATCAGGCGGTCGTCCTCGGCAAGCGGATTGCCCTCGCCGTTCTCGCCTTGCGGCGGCTCGTCGTCCTCAAGCGGCAGGGCGGCGTCGGTGATCTGGATCGCCGGGCGCTTGTCGAGCAGGCCGGCGGCCTTCAGTTCGTCGACGCCCGGCAGCGCTTCGAGGCTGTCGAGGCCGAAATCGACGAGGAATTTTTCCGTGGTGCCCCAGGTGACCGGCTTGCCCGGCGTCTGGCGGCGGCCGCGCGGCATGATCCAGCCCTGCTCGAACAGCATGTCGATCGTGCCCTTGCTCAGGCCGACGCCGCGGATCTCTTCCATCTCGGCGCGCGTGATCGGTTGATGATAGGCGCAGATCGCCAGCGTCTCGATGGCGGCGCGCGACAGTTTGCGCGCTTGCGTCGCATAGACGCGCATCATCGGCGCGAGGTCTTCAGCGGTGCGGAACATCCACATGCCACCGGCCTGAACCAGGTTCACGCCGCGATTGGCATAGGTCGCGGCCAGTTCGGCGATCAACGCGGCAATGTCAGTACCTTCCGGCAGGCGCGTGGCGATGGTCGCCTCGTCCATCGGCTCAGCCGAGGCGAACAAGACGGCTTCGAGCAGACGCAGCAATTGAGGATCGCTCTCGCCTGCCACAATCGCGTCTTGGGGCGTCGTTTCCTGAGGCGTCGTTTCGCTCACTTGCGGATCGGTGTCACTCATTCGGCTTGTCTTCTTGTTTGGAGTCGGACTGTGCGGCGTCGTAGCGATCTGTTTCGGCCTGATCTTCGGCTGCGGACGCGGCGAAGTTGGCGGTCGTCGCCTCGTCGGATTGGCGCAGGAAGATTTCTTGGAAGTGGCCGGATTGGCGAATCATCAATTTGCCTTCGCGCACCATTTCGAGGCTGGCGACGAAGGTCGCGGCGATGGCCGAGCGCATCACCAAGCTGTCCTGCAAGCCCGCCGGCAGGAACGACATCAGCGTCTTCCAATCGGGCATGCGACCGAGATGTTCGCGCAAGCGTTCGAGCGCGAGCTCCACCGAATAAAGCTCGGCTTGGGCGATTTCGAGCGGCGCTGCGGCATCGGTCTTGTTGCGGATGTCGCCATAGGCGCGCAGCAGATCGTAGAGCTTGGTCTCGAAGTGGATCGTCGCGACGACTTCGACCTTTTCCGGCGTGCCGCGCGCGAAGACGTCGCGGCCGAGCAGCGAACGCGCGAACAGCCGCACGCCGACGTCTTGCATCGATTCCAAACGGCGCAGTTGGAAGGCGAGCGCTGCAGCCATCTCGGCGCCGGTCGGCTGCTCGTCATCGACAGCGGGCTCGGGCAGCAACAGGCGCGACTTGAGATAAGCGAGCCATGCCGCCATGACGAGATAGTCGGCGGCCAGTTCCAGACGCACCTTGCTGGCGCGGGCGACGAAGGCGAGATACTGGTCGGCGAGCTGCAGGATCGAGATCTTAGTGAGATCGACTTTCTGGTCGCGGGCGAGCGCGAGCAAAACGTCGATCGGCCCCTCGAAGCCGTCGAGATCGACGAGCAACTGGCTTTCGGTGACGAGCGCATCCACGGCCTCGAGATCGACGGGGCTATCGACGGGCAGCGACGATTGTTCGGGTTCGGCGGAAGCGATCATTGAACGATCATGGGGGCGCGGTGCAGCGTCCAAACTGTGAGCGAGATCACGGGGATAGGCCCGTGACAAAGGCGATGAACTTGATGAGATAGTCTACCGGAGGGCCGATCAGCCAGGGAAAAATATCGAGATTCATCCCCAATTGATTGCCGACCATCGGCAAGATGAACAGCGCGCCGATCAGCAGAAACAGCCCCCAGCGCTCCAACTGCGCGAAGCGGATGGCCAACGGCATCGGCAAAAGGCCGGTCAGGACCCGTCCGCCGTCGAGCGGCGGGATCGGGATCATGTTGAAAACCGCCAGAATGGCGTTGATCTGCACCGAGTTTTGCAAGTTTTCCACAGCCCAGGGGGCCGCCGCGCCGGGCAGCACATCGGTCAGGTACAGCAGCAGAGCCGAAACGATGCCGAGCGCCACGTTGGTCGCCGGTCCGGCAGCAGCGACCCAGATCATGTCGCGCTTGGGTTTATAAAGCCGGCCGAAATTGACCGGCACCGGCTTGGCGTAGCCGAACAGGAACGGCGCGCGGATCAGTAGCAGGATGGCCGGCAGGATGATGGTGCCGAAGCGGTCGATATGGCGCAGCGGATTGAGCGACAGCCGGCCGGCGCGCAGGGCCGTGTCGTCGCCCAGGCGCAGCGCGGCGTAGCCATGCGCCGCCTCATGCAGGGTGATGGCGAAAATGACCGGCAGAGCCCAGACGGAAAAGCCGTGCAGCAAGGCAGGAAAGTCGATGTCGAACATGAGGTCCCGTGATTTAGGAACGTGAAGCGGCGGCGAGCAGCGCGGCGCGGTCTATCGGCATCGGACGGCTGAGATGGGCGGCCGCTTTGATGAGGCGTTCCCACGAACGGCCCGAGACCATGCGGCAAGCGCCGGCCACTGCCGTCATTTCCGCCATGTCGCCATTGCAATGGAGGACGAGATCGCAGCCCGCGGCGAGCGCGCCCCGCGTGCGGCTTTCGAAGTCGCCGCTCAGCGCCTTCATCGAGAGATCGTCGGAGATCAGCGGCCCGTCGAAGCCGATCTCGCCGCGGATCACCTCGCCGATCACCTTGGCCGAAAGTGTGGCCGGTGCCGAGGGATCGATGGCCGAATAGACGACATGCGCGGTCATCGCCCAAGAGGCTTCATTGGCCAGCGCCGTGAAAGGCGCGAAATCGGTGGCGCGCAAGTCTTCGAGCGAAGCGTCGACTACGGGCAATTCGAGATGGCTGTCGGCGCGGGCGCGCCCGTGGCCCGGAATATGTTTGACGATCGGCATGACGCCGCCGGCGCGCAAGCCCCGGCAGACGGCGCGGCCCAAGGCGATGACGACATCGGGCGTCTCGCCGAAGGCGCGGTCGCCGATGATGTCATGCGCGCCGGGCACCGGCACGTCGAGCAACGGCAAACAATCGACATCGATGCCGAGATCGGTCAGTTCGGCGGCGATCAGGCGGGCGTTGGCTTCGGCCCCCTGCTCCGCCGCCGCTTTGTCGCGCGCGTAAAGTTCGCCGAAGCGGCGGCCCGGCGGCGCCGCGCGCCACTGCGGCGGCTTGAGCCGCTGCACCCGCCCGCCTTCTTGATCAATTAAGATCGGCGCGGCGCGGCCGACTGTGTGGCGCAAATCATCGACCAGGGCGCGGACTTGTTCCGGCGTCTCGACGTTGCGCGCGAACAGGATAAAGCCGTAGGGATCGGCGTCGCGGAAGAACGACCGTTCCGATTCGCTAAGCCCCGCTCCGGCACAGCCGAGAATCGCGGCGAGCGGCTTACCGGACAACGATGCAGCCCACGTTGCGGGCTTTGAGCTTGGCGCAAAGATCGTTGGCGTCGGCGGCGGGGCCCGCCTGGATGCGGTAATAGAGGCCGCGCTCGCCGAGATCGGCGGTCACGATGTTCATGCTGAGGCCGCCGAGCAGATCCTTGTGGTTGTTCTGCAGGCGCGCCCATTCCTTCTGCGCGGCGTCGGCCGACCGCACCGCTGCCAATTGGATGCGCGCGGCGCCAGCGGGAATCGGCGCGACGGCGGCCTGTTGGGTCGGCGCTGGACGCGGGGCCTGAGCCGGCGGCACGGCCTGCGACGGGGCCGGCGGCGCGACGGGGATCGGCGGCTGGCTCGGCACCGCTTGCGGAGTAGGCGCGATCGTCACCTGGCGCTCGCCGAGCGGCGGCGGCTGCAGATCGGTCGGGGCGGCGGTAGCAACCGGCGGCGGCGCGGCAGGCGCTGCCACGGGCGCTGGCGGGCGCGCGACCGGCGCTTCGGCCGGCGGCAATAGGCGTTCGATCTGCGGCGCGGCCGTCTGGCCGCCGGGCGCCAGGCGGTCGTAAATCAGCTTGTCCTGGTTCGGCACATCCATGCCGCCCGGCTGGTCGGGGCGCACGCGCGTCGGGCCATTCTCGGCTTTCAGCACGGGCACGACGCCGTCGCCGCCGCCGGCCTTGCCTTGGTTATAGGCGTGCCAGACGATGCCGATAAACCCGCCGAGCGCTAGCAATACGATCAACGACGTGATGAGACGGCGACGACCGGGCCGCTTGCGGCTTTCATAAGCGATCGAGCTGGGGCCGACCCCGCGCGCGGCGCTGCCGCCGGACGGCCGCTCGAAGCTATCGTCATCATCGTCATAACGCGACATCAGCGCATCTCCTCGACTGGGGCGACACCGAGCACATCCAAGCCTGATGCGATCACCGTCGTCACGCCTCGCAAAAGAGCCAGACGCGCCTCGGTGATCCCCCGGTCGCCCGCCACGATAAAGCGCGCGCCGATGTCGCTATTGCCCTTGTTCCACAGCCCGTGAAACCCCGCCGCGAGCTCTTGCAGATAGAACGCCACGCGGTGCGGCTCGTGGGCTTCGGCCGCGCTGTCGATGGTGCGCGGCCAAGTGGCCATCAATTTGATCAAAGCGATTTCGTCCGGATCGGTCAAGCGCGCCAGATCGGCCTTGGCCAGGCTCGCGGCGTCCGTCGCCAGGCCGGGAAAGACTTCGGCAGCGTTGCGGAACACCGAATGGGCCCGCGCATGGGCATATTGCACGTAGAAGACCGGGTTTTCCTTCGACTGCTCGTTGACCTTGGCGAAGTCGAAATCGAGCGCTGCGTCGTTCTTGCGCGTCAGCATGATGAAGCGCACGACATCCTTGCCGACGCGGTCGACGACGTCGCGCAACGTCACGAAGGTGCCGGCGCGCTTGGACATCTTCACCGGCTCGCCGTTCTCGCTCAAATTCACGAGCTGGCAGATCTTGACGTCGAGCGACCCCTGCCCGCCGGTGATCGCCGTCACCGCCGCCTGCATGCGCTTGATGTAGCCGCCGTGATCGGCGCCCCAGACGTCGATCTGCGTCGCGAATCCGCGCTTATATTTGTCGAAGTGATAGGCGATGTCCGAGGCGAAATAGGTCCAGGAGCCATCGGATTTCTTCAGGGGCCGGTCGGTGTCGTCGCCGAACTGGCTCGATTTGAATAGCACCTGCGGGCGCGGCTCCCAATCGTCGGGCGTCTTGCCCTTGGGCGGCTCGAGCACGCCGGTATAGATCAGGCCCTGGGCTTCCAGCGCCTTGAACGCCTCTTCGACCTTGCCGGCTTCGACCAGGGCGCGCTCGGACGCGAAGACGGCGTGGTTCACGCCCATCGCCTTGAGGTCTTCCTTGATCAGTTCGAGCATGGCGGCGATGGCGAAGGCGCGCACCTCGGCCAGCCATTCGGACTCCGGGGCCTTGGCGATCTTGTCGCCGTATTTGGCGGCCAACGCCTGGCCGACCGGCACGAGATAATCGCCGGGGTACAAACCGGGCGGAATCTCGCCGATATCCTCGCCGAGCGCTTCGCGGTAGCGCAGATGGGCCGACCGGGCCAGCACGTCGACCTGGGCGCCGGCGTCGTTGATGTAATATTCGCGGGTGACGTCGAAGCCGGCCTTGTCGAGCAGACGCGCCAAGGCATCGCCGACGACCGCGCCGCGCGCGTGGCCGACATGCATCGGGCCGGTCGGGTTGGCCGAGACATACTCGACATTGACCTTCACGCCCTTCTTAGGGGCGGAGGCGAAGCGCGTGCCGGCGGCGAGAATGCCGGCGAGCTGGTCGCGCCAGACGCCCTCGGCGAGCCGCCAATTGAGGAAGCCCGGGCCGGCGACGGTCACGTCGGTTACGTCAGGTAACTTCTTGAGTCGCTCGGCCAGCTTGTCGGCCAAGTCGCGCGGCTTGAGGCCGGCGTCCTTGGACAGCACCAAAGCGGCATTGGTCGAGAGGTCGCCATGGCTGGCGTCGCGCGGCGGTTCGACGGTGAGACGGGCAAAATCGAGCCCTACCGGCAAATCCAGAGCCTTCAGCTCTGTCTCAATCTTGGATTTGAAGTCTCTAAAAATATTCATTTTATTCTTCGTTCTTCAACCACTCACGCAACGCTCAAAACTGCCGCTCATGTTCCCGCAAGGCGTATCCATCGGTCATGCCGGCGATGTAATCCGCCACCACGCGGGCCGTGCGCGGCGTTCCCGCCCCATTGGTCCGCGCCAGCCATTCGGACGGCAGGCAATCGGGCTCCTGGAAATACTGGCCGAACAGATCGCGCACCACCCGCTTGGCCTTGGAGGTCATGCGCGTGACCTTGTAATGGCGATACATCCGCTTGAACAGGAAAGCCTTGAGGGCCCGGTCATGGGCTTGCATTTCCTCGGAAAAGGCCACGATCGGCCGACCAAGATGACGCACCGCGTCGACCGAGCCAGGCCGGTGCTCGGCGAGCCGGCGGCGGGTTTCGGCCAACAGGTCGCCGACCATCAGGCTGATCAGCTTGCGGACGACCTCATGGATCAGGCGGGAGCGTTCCAGGCCCGGGTAGCGCGCTTCGATTTCGGCGAAAACCGGCCCCACCAAGGGGACGTCGGCGAGGTCTTCGGGCGCGAACAGTCCGGCCCGCAACCCGTCGTCGATATCGTGGTTATTGTAGGCAATATCATCCGATAAAGCAGCGACTTGTGCCTCACAGCTTGCATAAGAAGTTAACTCAAGATCGAAGTCTTGATTAAACTCCTGAATTGGTGCCGGCAAGAGACTGATATCTTTCGATTTACTGCCGCCGAGCAGCGGCCCGTTGTGCTTGACGACGCCTTCCAGGCTTTCCCAGGTCAGGTTTAGGCCGTCGAACGCGGCGTAGCGCTGTTCCAGCTTGGTCAGAATGCGCAGGGTCTGGGCGTTGTGGTCGAAGCCGCCGTACTCCTTCATGCAGCCATGCAGGGCCTCCTCGCCGGCATGGCCGAACGGCGTGTGGCCGAGGTCATGGGCGAGCGCCAGAGCCTCCGCCAGGTCCTCGTTGAGGCCGAGCTGGCGGCTGATGGTGCGGGCGATCTGCGAGACTTCCAGGCTATGGGTCAGCCGGGTCCGGTAATGGTCGCCCTCGTGATAGACGAAGACCTGGGTCTTGTGCTTCAGGCGGCGGAAGGCGGTCGAATGAATCACCCGGTCGCGGTCGCGCTGGAACGGCGAGCGATCGGGCGCTTCCGCTTCGGCATGGAGCCGGCCACGGCTTTCCCACGGCTTGCAGGCATAGGGCGCCAGCCCCGCTTGCAGTCCATTGGGCGGCTCGAACGGCATGGTGACCGGGTCCGGGCGAAGCGGTTGCGTCATGCGCGGACCCTACACCGAAGCAGGCCTTATTCCCAGGCCGAGCGCGGTTACTTCAGGGTGGGCTTGGCAGGACGGCGACGAGAGATTACATAGACTCCATGTCAACTGCCGTCCTCACCGTCACCGAGAGCGCCGCCCGGCGCATCGCCGAACTGGTTGCCGCCGAACAGGCCGGATTCATGCTGCGCGTCGCCGTCTCGGGCGGCGGCTGTTCGGGCTATCAGTATGGCTTCACCCTCGACGACGCGGTGAACCCGGACGACAAGCTGTTCGGCCCGGACGGCGCCAAGGTGGTGATCGACGAAACCTCGCTCGACCTGATGGGCGGCGCGCAGATCGATTTCGTCGACGAATTGGTGGGCGCCAGCTTCACCATCAGCAATCCAAAGGCCACGGCGTCCTGCGGCTGCGGCAACAGCTTCGCGCTCTGATCCCTACGGGATCGCTAGTCCGTAACGTCAAATATTTCAAATAAACGTCATGGCCGGACGTCGTGCTTTGCACGCATTCGCATGACTTCCGGCCATCCACGCCTTTTTGATTTCGACGCCGTAAGGCGTGGATGCCCGGGCCAAGCCCGGGCATGACGGCGGTTGGGAAGCGAGCCGCTTCCGCCCTACCCCAGCTTCACCGACAGCATGCTGATGCTTGCCAGGTCGATGCCGTCGACCGGGAAGGAAACCGCTTCGCCCCTTGCCCGCGCGCCCAGGACATAGAGCAGCGGCAGGTAATGCTCCGGCGTCGGCACCGACAGCCGCGCCGCTTCGCCGAACTTACCGTAATCGACCACCGAGGCGTCGTCGCCGGCGGCGATGGCCGAGCGCATCGAGGCGTTGAACTGGGTCGCCCAGGGATGGGCTGCGCCGCCGCCTGCTCCGCTCATAGCGGCGCGGTCGATCAAGCCGAGGTTGTGGACGACATTGCCGCTGCCGAGGATCAGCACGCCCTCGTCGCGCAACGGCGCCAGCCGGCGGCCGATGTCGAAATGCCAGGCAGCCGGCTGGGTCCGGTCGATGCTGAGCTGCACCACCGGCACGTCGGCTTGCGGGAACAGATGCGCCAGCACCGACCATGTGCCGTGATCGAGGCCCCAGCCTTGGTCGAGCGCCACGCCGGTCGGTGTCAGCAGCTTTTCCACTTCGGCGGCCAAGCCGGGCTCGCCCTCGGCCGGGTAGCGGTAGTCGAACAGCGCTTGGGGAAAGCCGCCGAAATCATGGATGGTGCGCGGCATCGGCATGGCGGTCGCCGCCGTGCCGTGAATGTACCAATGGGCCGAAATGGCGAGAATGGCGCGCGGCTTTTCCGGCAGCGCGCTGCCGAGCGCGCGCCACGCCTGCGTATAGGAATTATCGAGCAGCGTGTTCATCGGCGTGCCGTGGCCGATGAACAAAGCGGGGGTGCGCGCCATGAAGTCTCTTTCCCTCCCTTGGACGCTAGATTAGCGCCCTTGCGGGATGATGAGGATTAGATTTTCGCGATGTCGACCATGGCGCGGGCGACTTCGCTTTCGGCCATCACGACATGGGTGGCGCCGAGTTGGCGCAGCCGGTCGGTTTCCTCGTCGGAATGGCTGCGCGCCAGGATTTCCAGGTGCGGATTGGCCAGACGCAGCTTTTCGACCACCTGGCCCGACTCGAAAGCGTTGGGGATGGCGACGAAGATGCGCCGCGCGCCGGTCATGTTGGCGAGCGTACGGATGTCGTCCTTCACGGCGTTGCCGGTGATGGCCTCGACGCCGAGTTCGCGCAGCTTGGCGGCGCGTTCGCCGTTTTCCTCGACGACCAGGAAGGGCAAGCCGCGGTCGCGCAGCGCCTGAACGATAAGGCCGCCGACCCGCCCCGCCCCGATCACCACGGAATGGTCGTACAGGCCGGTCGCCACGGCCGCCTCTTCTTCCGGCGGCGCATCGGGCGCGACGGCGTCGGCCGGCTGAAGTTTCGGCATCAGCTTTTCGATCATCACGAAGAACAGCGGATTGAGCAGGATCGAGATCAGCGCGCCGGCCAGGATGAGGTCGCGGGCGCGCTCGGGCATCAACTCTAAGCCGACGCCGAGGCCGGCCAAAATGAATGAGAACTCGCCGATCTGCGCCAAGCTGGCGGAAATCACCAGGGCGGTAAGCGTCGGATGTTTGAAGGCTTTGACGATGGCATAGGCCGCCGCCGATTTGCCGATGATGATGATGAACACCGTGGCCAGAACCGCCAGGGTGTCCTCGATCAAAATCGCCGGGCTGAACAGCATGCCGATCGAGACGAAGAACAGCACGGCGAAGGCGTCGCGCAACGGCAAGGTTTCGGCGGCCGCTTCGTGGCTCAGTTCGCTCTCGCTCAGCATCATGCCTGCGAAAAAGGCGCCGAGCGCGAAGGAGACGTCAAATAATTCTGCCGCGCCAAAGGCGACGCCCAGGGCGATGGCCAGCACGGCCAGGCGGAACAACTCGCGCGAGCCGGTATAGGCGATCTGGTGCAGCAACCAGGGAATCGCCCGGCGACCGACGATCATCATGAAAGCGACGAAGGCGATGACTTTGCCGATGGTGATGGCCAGCGCCAGCCATAGGTTGCCCTGGTCGCCTGACGCGCCCGACCCATTCGTTCCTGGTTGGGTGAATTCGGCATAGGCCGGCAGCAGCACGAGGGCCAGGACCATCGCCAAGTCCTCGACGATCAGCCAGCCGACGGCGATCTGGCCGCGCTTGGTTTCGAGCAGGCGTTTTTCTTCCAAGGCGCGCAAGAGCACGACGGTGCTGGCGACCGAGAGCGCCAAGCCGAAGACGATGCCGGCCGGCACGTCCCAGCCGATCAGCAGGGCGAGTCCGACGCCCATCAGCGTGGCGATGGCGATCTGCGCCACCGCGCCGGGGATGGCGATGGCTTTGACGGCCAGCAGGTCCTTGGGCGAGAAATGCAGGCCGACGCCGAACATCAGCAGGATCACGCCAATTTCGGCCAATTCGAGCGCCAGAGACTGGTCGGCGACGAAGCCCGGCGTGTGCGGGCCGACGATTACGCCGGCTAGGATGTAGCCGACCAGCGGCGAGATGCGGAAACGGTTGGCGATGGCGCCGAGGATAAACGCCAGGACGAGGCCGATGACGATGGTCGCGACGAGCGGCGAGTGATGCGGCATGTCTGTTTCGGCCCTCTTTAGAGGTTGTCGTATCTCCCTCCTTTTTATGGACCCAAGGCCGCGCCATCAACCCACAATGCTGTCAGCGCAGTATTATTGTGCTGCATCACCGCTGACCGTGATCCGGCGATATGCTACGAAAACTGCCTATTCTAGCCATCTCCTGCATTTCGGAGTCGTCGTGGTCAAGATCGCAACCTGGAACGTCAATTCGGTGAAGGCCCGCCTGCCCAACGTGCTGGCTTGGCTCAAGGAGGCGTCGCCTGACGTCGTGCTGCTGCAGGAAATCAAATGCATGGACGAGGCCTTCCCGCGCTTGGAGTTCGAAGACATCGGCTACAACCTCGCGATCCACGGCCAGAAGACCTACAACGGCGTCGCCATCCTCTCGAAAAGCCCGCTCGACGACGTCCGCCGCGGCTTGCCCCATCTAGAGGAGAACGGCGTCGACGATCATGCGCGCTATGTCGAGGCGGTGACGGCCTTCGGCGACCTGGTGATCCGCGTCGCCTCGATCTATCTGCCGAACGGCAACCCGTCCGGCCAGCCGCCTGAGATCACCGAAAAGTACGCCTACAAGCTGAAGTGGATGGACCGCCTGAAGGCCCATGCCAAAGAACTGCTGGCGCAGGAAGAAATCATCGTGCTGGGCGGCGACTACAACGTCATCCCGACCGCCGACGACGTCCACGATCCCGACGCCTGGCGCACCGACGCGCTGTTCCGCCTGGAGACGCGCGAGCGCTTCCGCGCCCTGCAGGCCCTAGGCCTGACCGACGCCTTCAAGGCGCTGCATCCGGTCGAGACGCATTGCTACACCTTCTGGGACTATCAGGCCGGCGCCTGGCAGAAGGACAACGGCATCCGCATCGACCATCTGCTGCTGTCGCCGCAGGCCGCCGACCGGCTGACCGCCTGCCAGATCGACCGCAAGCCGCGCGGCCAAGAGAAAGCCTCCGACCACACGCCGATCTGGTGCGAACTGGCCTAAGAAGGGTTAGCCGAAGCTAACCCTTCACGCAGACCACCTGTCGCAACGTATGGACGATTTCGATCAGATCCTCCTGAGCCGCTAAAACCGCGTCGATGTCCTTATAGGCCATCGGCGTTTCGTCGATGACGTCGGCATCTTTGCGACACTCGACGTGAGCCGTCGCCGTCACATGCTCCGCCAGCGAAAACCGGCGTTTGGCTTCGTTGCGCGACATGACCCGCCCCGCGCCGTGCGAGCAGCTATGGAAACTGTCCGCATTCCCCTTGCCCCGCACGATGTAGGAGCGCGCGCCCATGCTGCCGGGGATGATCCCCAGATCGCCTTTGCGCGCACGTACGGCGCCCTTGCGGGTAAGCCACACCTGCTGGCCGAAGTGGTTTTCCTTCGTGACGTAATTGTGGTGGCAATTCACCGCCATATCACCCCATGCGAAATTTCGACCGAGGCTGTCGCCAAGAGCCGCCATGACTCGCGCCAGCATCGTCTGACGGTTCGCCAAGGCATATTCTTGCGCCCATCCGACAGCCTCGACATAGTCATCGAACCCGCTGCTGCCTTCGGCAAAATAGGCGAGGTCCTCATCCGGCACATTGATGAACCAGCGCCGCATCTCCTCTTTCGCGCGATCGATGAAATAGCTGCCGATGCGATTGCCGACACCGCGCGAGCCGGAGTGCAACATGACCCAGACACGCCCGCTTTCATCGAGGCAAAGCTCGATGAAATGATTGCCCGTGCCGAGCGTGCCCATGTGGCCTACGGTCTGCTGAGCCGAGTCGCGGCGAAACAGCTTCGGATGCTTATCGATGATGACGCGCAAGCGCGCATCGAGCGCAGCATAAGCTGCCTCGGCGTCAGCCGGCGGCTCAGCCCAAGCGCCTCGGTCGCCAACTCGACCGTTGTTGGTGCGGCCATGCGGAACAGCCTGCTCGATCGCGGCGCGCACAGCGCCCAACCCATCCGGCAAATCGTTGGCATTGAGGCTCGTCATGGCGGCGCACATGCCGCAGCCGATATCAACGCCGACAGCTGCCGGAATGATGGCGCCTTTCGTCGCGATCACGCTACCGACGGTTGCCCCCATTCCCCAATGGACATCAGGCATTGCCGCGATGTGATGGTGCATGAACGGCAAAGCGCTCAAATTCCGCAATTGATCCAGCGCTTTTTCATCAACCTGAACGCCCTTGGTCCAGGTCTTGATCGGCACATTGATGCCTTCATGGAAGATGTAGTTGCTCATGGATATCTCTCGACAATCGGATGAATGAGGGCTGCGTCACGAAGACGAAGCGCACAAAATCAAAAGGGGGAAGCCTGTGCTTCCGCCTTATCCGATGGAGAGTTGTGGCTCCTGGACGGGGAAGCGCGCCGACGTCATGCGGCATGACGTGGCTGGCAACAGGCGCGCGGCGGCTATCAGCGTCTCCGTTGGGGAGAGGCTTTGAGCCCGTTCTGCCGTAAATCGCCTTGTGAGAAAGCGCATCATTCGTCCAAAAAGTCCGCTGTCGCATCGATCGTGAAATGGCCGGCGATCAGCGAGGCGGAAAATAACGCCAGTCAGGCGCACGAATCAAGCGCCTTCACGGCGAGGCGAATTTTTTCATGAAGAAGAACGGCTTAAGCCGAGCGTACAGTCGGCTGGTTCTCGACGGGAAAATTCACCGAATTGGCGATGAAGCAGGCGTCGTGGGCGGCAGCATGCAGCGCCCTCGCCTGCTCCAGCTTGGCGGCGTCGGCGATGACGACTTCCGGCTTGAGCATCACCGACACGAAACGCATCTTCTTATCGTGGATGGCCATGACCCCCTCCGCCTCATCGCGATAAGCGACGATGCCGATGCCGGCCTTGGCGCATTCGGCGAGATAGCTCAGCGCATGGCAGGTCGACAGCGCCGCCACCAGCATGTCTTCTGGGTTGTGAAGTTTGGGTTCGCCGCGGAAGGCTTCCGCCGCCGAGCCGATGATCGGCAGCTTGCCCGGAATATCGACCCGAACAGCGCGCGAATACGCTTCATAGGTCGCGCGCGGTCCGTCCGGCGAGACGACAAGCGGCGCGCCGGTCCAGGTCAGCGTGGCGGCGAAGCGATGTTCGCGGGAGGACATGACGGCAACCTCACCATCGTCATGCCCGGACTTGGCCCGGGCATGACGCTTTAGGTAGTTATCGCAGAGCCGCTAAATATCCGCGTAAGTATGCGTCTCGGCCTTGCCGCCGCCGTGGGTCAGGGCGCCAAGATGGGCCGGGCCGACGAGCTGGGCGTATTTCCACAGGGCGCCGGACTGATGGTTGTGCTGGCGCGGCTTCCACTCCTTGCGGCGGGCCTCCAATTCGGCGGCGGACAGTTCGACATCGAGTTTACCGGTGTTGGCGTCGATGACGATGATGTCGCCTTCCTTCAGCAGGCCGATCGGGCCGCCGACCGCCGCTTCCGGACCGACATGGCCGACGCAGAAGCCGCGCGTGCCGCCGGAGAAGCGGCCGTCGGTGATCAGCGCGACCGACTCGCCCAAGCCCTCGCCGTAGAGCGCCGCCGTGGTCGACAGCATTTCGCGCATGCCGGGGCCGCCCTTGGGGCCTTCGTAGCGGATGACGATGACGTCGCCGGCCTTGATCTTCTTGTTCACGACCGCCGCGAAGGCGTCATCCTCGCAATCGAACACGCGCGCCGGCCCTTTGAAGGTCAGCGTCTTCATGCCGGCGACCTTCACGATGGCGCCGTCGGGCGCCAGCGTGCCTTTCAGGCCGACGACGCCGCCGGTCGGCGTCAGCGGCTTGTTGGCCGGCACGACGATGTCCTGGTCGGTCGGGAACACCACATCCTTATGGTTCTCGGCCAGCGTCTTGCCGGTCACCGTGATGCAGTCGCCGTGCAGGAAGCCATGGTCGAGCAGCGTCTTGATGACGATGGGGATGCCGCCGATCTCATAGAGGTCCTTCGCCACATACTTGCCGCCCGGCTTGAGCGAGGCGATGTAGGGGGTTTCCTTGAAAATTTTGGCGACATCATCGAGCGTGAAGTCGATGCCCGCTTCATGCGCCATGGCCGGCAGATGCAGGCCGGCGTTGGTCGAGCCGCCGGTGGCGGCGACGACGCGCGCGGCGTTCTCCAGCGACTTGCGCGTGACGATGTCGCGCGGGCGGATGCCGAGCGCCAGCAGGTTCATCACAGCGCGGCCCGAGGCTTCGGCGTAGGCGTCGCGTGATTCGTAGGGCGCCGGCGCGCCGGCCGAGGCCGGCAACGCCAGGCCGATAGCTTCCGAGACGCAGGCCATAGTGTTGGCGGTGAACTGGCCGCCGCAGGAGCCGGCCGACGGGCAAGCGACGCATTCCAGCTCGTGCAATTCCTCGGCCGACATCTTGCCGGCGGCATGCATGCCGACGCCTTCGAAGACGTCGACCACGGTGACGTCGCGGCCCTTGAAGCGGCCCGGCAGAATGGTGCCGCCGTAAAGGAACACGCTCGGCACGTTGAGGCGGATCATCGCCATCATCATGCCGGGCAGCGACTTGTCGCAGCCGGCGAGGCCGACCAGCGCGTCGTAGCAATGGCCGCGCATGGTGAGTTCGACCGAGTCGGCGATGAGATCGCGGCTGACCAGCGAGGATTTCATGCCCTCATGGCCCATGGCGATGCCATCGGTGACGGTGATGGTGGTGAATTCGCGGGGGCTGCCGAAGGCGGCTTTCACGCCGGCCTTGGCGGCCTGGGCCTGACGGTTGAGCGTAATATTGCAAGGCGCGGCTTCGTTCCAGCAGGTCGCGACGCCGACGAAGGGCTGATTGATCTCTTCTTCGGTCATGCCCATCGCATAGTAGTAGGAGCGATGCGGCGCGCGCTCGGGGCCCACGGTCGTGTGGCGGCTCGGCAGCTTGGACTTGTCGAAGGTCGGACGCTTCATATCGTCGGGCATGGGGGCACCTTGGGTGATCGGATAGATAAAAACGGCTCTCTTGCAGGCCGTTACCATAGGCAAGTGGGCCGGAGCGGGCAAGCCGGCCCGGCGGCGATTTAGGCGGCCGAAAGGCGGTTGAGCGCTTCCGTCAGCTTCGCCTTGGCCGCCTCGAAGCTGGCCTGGCGCTCGCGGTTTTCCTCGATGATCTCGGGCGGCGCTTTCGAGACGAAGGCTTCGTTCGAGAGCTTCGCGACCACCTTGGCGATTTCCGCGTCGGTCTTGGCGATTTCCTTCTTGAGGCGCGCCTGCTCCTGGGCGACGTCGATCAAGCCGGCGATCGGCAGCACGACGGTCGCTTCGTCCACGACGAACTGAATGGCGCCCTTCGGCACCTCGCCAGTCAGCGGCTTGGCCGATTCGAGACGGGCGAGCGTCAGGATCAGGCTTTTGTGCGTGGCGAAGCGCTTGAGCGTCGCGTCTGATGCGCCCTTGAGCGACAGGGCGATTTTGGCGGACGGCGGCACGTTCATTTCCGAACGCACGGCGCGCACGGCATCGATCAGGCGCACGACCCAATCCATTTCGGCGAGCGCTTCGGGCGCGTGCCAGGTGGCGTCCGGGCGCGGCCATTCGGCTGAGATCAGGCTGCCGCCCTTCCCGTCCGTCAGGTTCTCCCACAGCTCGTCCGACAGGTACGGCATCATCGGATGCAGCAGATGCAGGATGCGGCCGAGCACCCAGGCGGAGGTCGCGCGCGTCTCGGCTTTGGCGGCTTCATCCTCGCCTTGGAACAGCGGCTTGGCGAATTCGAGGTACCAGTCGCAATAGGTGCCCCAGGCGAACTGGTAGAGCGCGTTGGCCGCTTCGTTGAATTTGTAGCCGTCGATAGCGGTCTCGACCTGGCCGGCGGTTTCGGCCAAGCGGCTGACGATCCAACGATTGACGACGATCTCGGCTTTGGCCGGGTCATAATCGGCGGTCAGGGAGCAGCTATTCATCTCGTTGAAACGCGCGGCGTTCCAAATCTTTGTCGCGAAGTTGCGGTAGCCCTCGACGCGGCTCTCGGCGAGTTTGAGGTCGCGGCCCTGCGCCGCCATGGCGGTCAGCGTGAAGCGCAGCGCGTCGGCGCCGAATTTGTCGATGAGATCAAGCGGATCGACGACGTTGCCCTTGGACTTCGACATCTTCTGTCCCTTCTCGTCGCGCACTAGGGCGTGGACATAGACGGTGCGGAACGGCACATCCTTCATGAAATGCAGGCTCAGCATCATCATGCGGGCGACCCAGAAGAAGATGATGTCGAAGCCGGTCACCAGCACGTCGGTCGGATAATAGCGCGCGACATCCTTGGCGTTGTCCGGCCAGCCGAGCGTCGAGAAGGCCCACAGGCCCGAGGAGAACCAGGTGTCGAGCACGTCGGCGTCGCGGCGCAATTCCACCGCCTTGCCGTAATGCTTGGCGGCATCGGCCTGGGCTTCGGCTTCCTCATAAGCGACGAAGACCTTGTCGTCCGGGCCGTACCAGGCGGGAATCTGATGGCCCCACCAGAGCTGGCGCGAGATGCACCAGGGCTCGATGTTGTTCATCCAATGGAAGTAGGTCTTCTCCTGCGCCTTGGGCACGAAGACGGTGCGGCCCTCTTCCACGGCGGCGATGGCCGGCCCCGCGAGTTTCTTCGCGTCGACGTACCACTGCTCGGTCAAGTACGGTTCGACCGGCACACCGGAGCGGTCGCCGTGCGGCACCACATGGGGATGCGGGTCGGTCTTGACCAGCAAGCCCTGCTCTTCCAGCTCGGCGATGATCTGCTTGCGCGCGACGAAGCGATCCAAGCCGCGATAGGCGGCGGGCGCGTTGTCGTTGATCTGCGCCTCGGCGGTGAAGATGTTGATCGCCTCGAGCTTGTGGCGCTTGCCGACCTCGAAGTCGTTGAAGTCGTGGGCCGGCGTGATCTTCACTGCGCCGCTGCCCTTCTCGGGGTCCGAGTATTCGTCGGCGACGATGGGAATCTTGCGCCCGACCAAGGGCAGCACGGCGAACTTGCCGATCAGGTGCCGCCATTTTTCGTCGGTCGGATGGACCGCGACGCCGGTGTCGCCGAGCATCGTCTCGGGGCGCGTCGTCGCGACGGTGATGAATTCGCCGGGCATGCCGTCGATCGGATAGTTGATATGCCAAAGATGGCCCTTCACCTCGCGCTGCTCGACCTCAAGGTCGGAGATCGCGGTGAGGAATTTCGGGTCCCAATTGACCAGGCGCTTGTCTTTGTAGATCAGGCCATCGCAGTAGAGATCGACGAACACCTTGAGGACGGCCTTCGACAGGCCTTCGTCCATGGTGAAGCGCTCGCGCGACCAGTCGAGCGAGGCGCCGAGGCGGCGGAGTTGGCGCGTGATCGTGC
>CAZVLU010000028.1:0-45165 GCA_964628235.1 uncultured Rhizobium sp.
CGCCGATGTCGATGACGCCGGCATTCTCGCCGGGGCCGCAAATCACCCAGGGCGCCGTGGTCGGCAGCCGCTTGAGCCATTTGCGCGACGACTTGTAGGAGCAATGCTCGCTCCACATCACCGAGAAGATGCCGAGTTCGGTGATGTTGGGCGCGCGGCCGAGAATTTCCAGCACGCGCTTATATTCGTCGGGCGACAGGCCGTGCGCTTTGACGACCTCGGGCGTGATCGCCGTTGCTTGCATGCTCACGACAGGGCCTCCACCAGGCCGTCGAACATGGCCTTGCCGTCGGTGCCGCCGAGCTTGGCGTCGGCGAGGCGTTCGGGGTGCGGCATCATGCCGAGCACGCGGCCGTTCTCGCTGACGATGCCGGCGATGTTGTTGATCGCGCCGTTGGGGTTCGCTTCGGCGGTGACGTCGCCGTGGAACGTGGCGTAGCGGAAGGCGACGCGGCCGTCGCCTTCGAGGCGCTTCATGGTTTCGGCGTCGGCGAAGTAATTGCCCTCGGCATGGGCGATGGGAATGCGCACGGTCTGGCCGACCTTATATTTGGCGGTGAAGGGCGCGGCGGCGCGTTCGACCTTCAAGTGGACGTCCTTGCAGACGAACTTGAGCGAGACGTTGCGCATCAGCACGCCGGGCAACAGGCCCGCTTCGGTGATGACTTGAAAGCCGTTGCAGATGCCGAGCACCGGCGTGCCGCCCTGGGCGCGCTTGACGACTTCGCGCATGACCGGCGAATGGGCCGCCATGGCGCCGCAGCGCAGATAGTCGCCGTAGGAGAAACCGCCGGGCACGACGATCAGGTCGGTCTTGGGCAGTTCGGCGTCGCCGTGCCACACCATGTCCGGCTGCGAGCCCATCGACGCGGCGAGCGATGTTTGCACGTCGCGGTCGCAGTTGGAGCCCGGAAAGACGATGACCGCCGCTTTCATGCCGCGCTCCGCAACTGCGTGGTCATGCGCTCAACCCTCCAGGTCGATGCGATAGTCCTCGATCACCGTGTTGGCGAGGAGCTTCTTGCACATCTCGTCGAGCTGGGCGCGCGCTTTGGTCGCGTCCGTCTCGGCGATGTCCAATTCGAGGAACTTGCCCTGGCGCACCGACTCGACGCCGGAAAACCCGAGAGAGCCCAGCGCGTGGGCGATGGCCTTGCCTTGGGGATCGAGAACGCCGGTCTTCAGCGTGACGTGAACTTTGGCCTTCATATGGGACCTTGGGGACTTTCGCGAGAAAAGATTATTGGATGGTCTTGGGGCCCTTGAAGTCGCCTTGGCTGGCGCCTTCGGGGAGGATGCCGAGACGGCGGGCCACTTCCTGATAGGCTTCCTCGATCTTGCCGAGGTCGCGGCGGAAGCGGTCCTTGTCCATCTTTTCGTTGGTGCTGGCGTCCCACAGACGGCAATTGTCCGGGCTGATCTCGTCAGCGAGGACAATACGGACTTCCTCATTGTCATAAAGGCGGCCGAACTCGAGCTTGAAATCGACAAGTCGAATGCCGATGCCGAGGAACAATCCGCAGAGGAAGTCGTTGATGCGCAACGACATGTTGAGGATGTCGTCGATCTCGGGCGTCGCCGCCCACCCAAACGCGGTGATGTGCTCTTCCGAGACCATCGGATCGTTCAGTTCGTCTTTCTTGTAATAGTACTCGACGATCGAACGCGGC
The DNA here is from genome assembly GCA_964628235.1 of uncultured Rhizobium sp. Lineage (GTDB taxonomy): Bacteria > Pseudomonadota > Alphaproteobacteria > SMXQ01 > SMXQ01 > CAMAVH01. The sequence continues at coordinate 1,671 of CAZVLU010000028.1, forward strand.
AGCGCGGTGCCCTCGGGAATCCCGAGACGCTGCGAGATCGAGCCGGCGGCGATGTTGCGGATCACGACTTCGATCGGGATGATCTCGACTTCGCGGATGAGCTGCTCGCGCATGTTGAGGCGGCGCACGAAATGCGTCGGGATGCCGATGTCGTGCAAGCGCAGCATCAGATGCTCGGAGATGCGGTTGTTCAGCACCCCCTTGCCGGTGATGGTGCCCTTCTTCTTGTTGTTGAAGGCGGTGGCATCATCTTTGAAATACTGAACGAGAGTGCCGGGCTCGGGTCCTTCGAACAGAACCTTCGCTTTGCCTTCGTAGATTTGCTTGCGGCGGGCCAAGTGATCCTCACTGTGCGGGCGGGCGCCGGGGAGGACCGTCCATATGACGGGCTGGCGCCGCGAGGAAGCCGCAACATATAGGACTCCCCGGGGGGCCGCAACGCTGCCGGCCCGCTGTGGATAACCCTGCGAAAAGCGGCGAAAAGCTTAGAGTTTCACGCGGCTGTAAGCCGCCTCGTCGGGCCGTCCGGCAGCGAACAGCCAGATCGGCGCTTTGGGCGGATTTTGCAGCTTGGGCAGGGCGATCAGCGACGAGGAGACGGTGCCGTAAGCCGTGTCGGTGACGATATTGAGCGCGCCGCGCGGCCCGGCGTCCGGCGCATGGCCGCGCTGGCCCATCAGGGCCGGCCAGTCGCCCCACTCGGCGGCTTCGGGATCGGGCAGGCGGGCGGCCTGGAAGCACGGCAGATAGTCGCGGATGCGCGGGCTGGTCATGTCGTTGAGATCGTTGGCCGTGATCATCGACAGGCCGTCAGCGATTTTATGACCTTGGATGGCAGCGCCGTCGCTGCGCAGCCAGAAGGCGTCGCGGTCGTCGGCGATCACCAGATTGAACGGCCGATAGGCGGCGGGATCGAGCTGAACGAGGGACGCTGCCGCCATGTCGGCGTCGGCATGGTCGAGCGCGTCGAGCACCAACTCGCCGCGCGAGCGTTTGCCCTCGGCGGGGCCGAGGCTGCCGGGCCGGTTGAGGATGCCGGCGACCAAGCCGTGGTCGTTGAGGCCGAGCCAACTGCCGCCGGCGGTTTCGTCCAAGCCGGCGACGACCTCGGGCCGGTCGTCCCAATGGCGCGCCGGGGCTTGCCAGGGGCGCGTTCCCATCTCGTCGCGGTTGGCGGCGAGCAACAGCGGCCAGTCATGGCCCGGGCGGCGCAGGAGAACGAGGGTGCACATGACAGGTTCGTTAGCATTTATAGGGCCGGGTTGCCAATCGCGGCGCGGCGCACTATGTCTTTGACGCCATTCAACGAAAAGGAGCGCCCATGTCCGGGTTCGACGATCGCGAAAAAGGGTTCGAGGCCAAGTTCAAGCTCGACCAAGACACCCAGTTCAAGGTCACGGCGCGGCGCAACAAGCTGCTCGGCCTGTGGGCGGCGGCCAAGCTCGGCCTTGCGGGCGACGCGGCCGAGGCTTACGCCAAAGAGGTCGTCGTCGCCGATTTCGAGACGGCCGGCGATTCGGACGTCGTCGCCAAGGTCCTCAAGGATCTGGCCGCGAAGGGCGCGGCGGTCGGCGAAGCCGACATCCGCAAGGAGATGGATCGTCTCGCCCCGGTGGCGCGCGATCAGGTGGTGAACGAAACCGGCAAGTGACGTTCGCCTTTCGATCATGAAAAAGGCCGCCCGTTGAGGCGGCCTTTTTGTTGCCGGCTTATCTTTTCTTTTTCGGCTTCGTCGGCTTTTTCTTCGCCGTCCCGAACACGCGCTTGAAGATCGTGTCGACATGCTTGGTGTGATAGCCGAGGTCGAACAGCGCCGACAATTCCTTGTGCGTGAGATATTTCGTCACGTCGGCGTCGGCGGCGAGCAGATCGAGGAAGCTGACGCGCTTCTCCCATACCTGCATGGCGTTGCGCTGCACCAGCTTGTAGGAATCCTCGCGCGAGCAGCCCTTTTGCGTCAGGGCGAGCAAGATGCGCTGCGAATGGACGAGGCCGCCGAGCATGTCGAGGTTCTTCTGCATGGCGTCGGGATAAACCAGCAGCTTGTCGATCATGCCGGTGAGGCGGGCGAGGGCGAAGTCGAGCGTCACCGTCGCGTCGGGGCCGATCATGCGTTCGACCGAGGAGTGGGAGATGTCGCGCTCGTGCCACAGCGCCACGTTCTCCATCGCGGGGATGACCATGCCGCGCACCAGACGGGCGAGGCCGGTGACGTTTTCCGACAGCACCGGGTTGCGCTTGTGCGGCATCGCCGACGAGCCCTTCTGGCCGGCCGAGAAGAACTCTTCGACTTCGCGCACTTCGGTACGTTGCAGATGGCGGATTTCGGTGGCGAGCCGCTCGCAGGACGATGCGACGACGCCGAGCACGGCGAAGAACATGGCGTGGCGGTCGCGCGGGATGACTTGCGTCGAATGCGGCTCGACGGCGAGGCCGAGCTTTTCGGCGACGTATTCTTCGACGAAGGGATCGATATGCGCGAAGGTGCCGACGGCGCCGGAAATCGCGCAGGTCGCGATCTCCTTTTTGGCGGCGACGAGGCGGGCGCGGGCGCGGTCGAATTCGGCGTAGAAGCCGGCGAGCTTGAGGCCGAAGGTGACCGGCTCGGCATGGATGCCGTGGCTGCGGCCCATCGCCGGCACCATCTTCAATTCGCGGGCGCGGCGTTCGAGCACGGCGAGCAGCTTGTCGACGTCGGCGATCAAAATGTCGGCGGCGCGCGCCAGCTGCACGGCCAAGCAGGTGTCGAGCACGTCCGACGACGTCATGCCCTGATGCACGAAGCGGGCTTCCGGGCCGACATGCTCGGCCAAGTTGGTCAGGAAGGCGATGACGTCATGCTTGGTCTCGCGCTCGATCTCGTCGATGCGGTCGACCTCGAACTTGCCGCGCTTCCACACCGCCTTGGCGGCCGATTTCGGGATCACGCCGAGCTTGGCCTGCGCGTCGCAGGCATGGGCTTCGATCTCGAACCAGATCTGGAATTTGGCTTCGGGCGCCCACAGGGCGGCCATTTCAGGGCGGGAATAACGCGGGATCATGGAAAGGTCTCGGCTGTCGAAGAAGGGCTGGCGAAAAATGGACCCTACCTATAGCCGCCCGGCGTTTGACAGGCGAATCGCAAATGCGAACCGGCGCTGTTTCGAGCGCCGGTTGTCACAGTGATTAAAACAGGCCGTTAGGGCAGCGGCTGCTGTTGCGGGCGCGGCGCGGCGGGGGCCGGCATGGGGCTGCCGGCCGGGCGCGGCGTCATCAGCACTTCGGCCATTTTTTGCAACGGACCGAGGCGGCTGGCGAACTTCTGGCGATTGACCGCCTTCTCGTCGGCCAGCACTTGGCCGAGCGGGCGTTGGTCGAGCTTCACGTCGGCGAGCAATTCGCTCTTGGTCAGCGCGCCATTGGCGTCGGCGTCATAGCTGGCGAACAGGTTGCCGAGGCCGACGCGCTCGGCGGCCCACAGCCCCATGTTGAAGTTGGCGCGCTCGCGCGGCGTCAGCGTGTCGCCCTTCCAGGCGTGCCAAGCGACGATATTGTCGCGGATGATTTCGACTTCCGCCAGCGACAGCGTGCCGTTCTTGTCGCGGTCGGCGTAAGCCCAGCCGAGATCGACGCATCTCGCCGAGGGCTGCGTCTGACAGGTCGGCGCCGAAGACTGCACGAATTTTTCCAGCGCGGCGGCGCCCGGCGTGGCCGCGACGGGCGGTTTGGCGGCGGGCGCCGTGCGGGCTGGCGGCGCGGATTGCGCCAGTTGCATGCCATTGGCCTGCGTCAGGCTCGGGTTGGCGTCGAGCGCCAGCGCGACAAACAGGGCGGCGAGGCCGCTGGAGGAGGTCATCATGATGGGTCGGCCTCTCTATTGCGTGGCGGGCTGTTGGTCGGCCCCGGGGTAAGTCAGGCGCAGCCGGTTGATCGCTTCGTCGGCGATGAAGAAGCTCTCGCCGGGCTTGCGGCCGAACTCGACGATCAGGCTGGTCGTCGCGCGCAACCAGACGGAGGTGTCGGGCCACGGCGGGCCGTAGAAGTTGGGGCCATAATAGCCGCGCGACGGCGGGCCGAACGGCGGCCCGCGGCGGCGCGTATGGTACGGATAGGAGTCGTAGACGCTGCGCTGCACATCGACGTCGTTGTCGCGCTGCGTGACGCGGAATTCCTTTTGGCCGTTGGCCAGCGCCAAGGCGGCGGCGCGCCACAGGGCGAAGTCGTTGGTGAGCGTCAGCAGCGACTGGCGGCGCTCCTCGACGGCGTTGCGCGAGTCGGGCGCTTGGCGCGACGGCGACGTGTAGTTGACTTTATAGCTCGCCGGCCCGATCTGCTGTTCGCTGTAGCCGAAGGTGCCGGTGAGCGCTTGCGGCGAATAGAGCGGATAGCTCGGCCCGCTGGCGCAAGCGGCGAGCAAGAGCGCAGCGGCGGCGAGAATGCCGGCAGTGAAGGAATGGCGAATGGGCGCGTTCATGATGAGGTCCTCCGGGAGACCTTAATTCATCATCGAATCGTGGCGCAAGAAAGGCACTATTCAGCGAGCGCCGCAGACGTATGGAGAGGGGCGAGGCCGGTGCCGGCCAGGCTGCCGTCGCGCGCGAAGATGAATTCGCGGTTGCCGAGCGGCAGGTCGCCGATGACGGTGAGCGTCGCTTCGCCCGACGGCGACACAGAGAATTGCAAGGTCATGCCGGTCGCCGGATCTTCGACGATCTGCGGCATCACAGCCCAAATCTGCGAGCTTTGCGAGGCATCCATTGGAAGGCAACGCTGCTGCTGCAGATCGGTTCCAATGCTTGCGTCATTTGGCCGGCAGCGGCGCGGGGATGGTGGCCGTGCTGTTGTAGCCGGCGAGATCGCTGAGCGAGATGCGGACTTTCCATTGCTCGGCGCTGGCGCGGTAGGCTGCCGGGTTGGCGAGCGGGATGCGCGCGGTGGTGCGCGCTTCCGAGCCGATCGGATCGGCGGCCGCGCCGCCGCCGAGCGGAAAGCCGAACATCACGCCGATATTCGTGCCGCCGCGGCTGCCGCCCGAGCCGCCGACCCCGACGCCCAACCCGCTCGAATCGCTCCAGCGTCCGCCCGGGCTCATGCGCTCGCGCGTGATGTCGCCTGAGGCGATGCTGCGGCCGTCCGGCGCGATCAATTCGACGCGGTCGACGCGATAGGCGTTGTTGCGATCCTGCACGTCGACGATGACGACATCGCCGGCGAGCGACGCGCGCCAATGTATCGACGGGCCGGCCTCGACCGCTGGGCCGCCGGCTCTCGGCAGCTCTTGCGGCGTGACGCTGCCGCTCTGGCGGTCGGCGCAGGCGGCGAGCGCCGCAGCGAGAAAGACGATGCTGAAACGCGAGAGGCGGGACATGGCGGAACCATTCGTCTGGGGGATCACAAGCGGAATATGGGCGGCGCTGCGGCCATGCGCCATAGCTTTGTGCGGATTCGACCATACGCGGCGCGCCGCAGGCAGGGGACTGGACGAGCAGGCTGCGGGAGACGATATAACAGCCCGAGAGGTTCCCGCTGTCGGCTGACGCCCCGCCTGCTGCAATGGCCGAGCACCCGCGCCGCTGGAGAAGGAGTCGCGCAAGACGCGCCGATGATGGATTTGTTTGCAGGCACAATTCGCGACGAAAAACTTGCCGAAGGCGCAGTCCTCCTCGGCGGTTTCGCCTTGGCCGATGTCGCCGCATTGCGCGATGCGGTGCGCGACATCGCCGCTACCGCGCCCTTTCGCCATATGGTCACGCCGGGCGGTCGGCGCATGTCGGTCGCCATCACCAATTGCGGCGACGCAGGCTGGGTCACCGACCGCTACGGCTATCGCTACGACCGGCTCGATCCCGACAGCGCCAAGCCCTGGCCGGCGATGCCGCCGGTCTTCGCCGATCTCGCGGCGCGCGCGGCAGCGGCAGGAGGCTTTCCCGGCTTCGCGCCCGACGCCTGCCTGATCAACCGCTACGCGCCTCGCGCCCGCATGTCGCTGCATCAGGACCGCGACGAGCAAGATTTCGCCCAGCCGATCGTCTCGGTCTCGCTCGGTTTGCCGGCAACCTTCCTGTTCGGCGGCGCGAAGCGCGCCGACAAGCCCAAGCGCATTCTGCTGCAACATGGCGATGTCGTGGTGTGGGGCGGGCCGGCGCGGCTGTTCTTTCACGGCATCGCGCCGCTCAAAGCCGGCGATCATCCGGCGCTCGGCGCAGAGCGCATCAACCTGACGTTCAGGAAAGCGCTTTAAGCGATCAGCGAAACCGCTTTCGCGCCGAGCGCTGTCACCGCATCGGCTGGCGCGAGCCGCACTTGCAGCCCGCGCTGGCCGCCGTTCATATAAACATAGGGCTCGGCCAGCGCGGCCTCTTCGATGGCGGTCGGCGCGCGGCGCTTCTGGCCGAACGGGCTGATGCCGCCGACATGATAGCCGGTGACGCGCTCGGCGTCGGCGGGCGGCATCATCTCGGCCTTCTTGCCGCCGAAGGCCGCCGCCAGCTTTTTCATAGAGACTTCTTTGTCGGACGGCAGGACGACGCAGACCGGCTTGCCGTCGACCAGCGCCATCAGCGTTTTGAGCACGCGGCTTGGCGGCTCGCCGAGGGCCTCAGCGGCCTGCAGACCGATGCGTTCGGCGTTCGGGTCGTAATCGTAATGATGGACCGTGAAGGCGACCTTGGCCGCCGTCAGGGCTTGTGTCGCGCGGGTCGTGCTCGCCATGGCATTAGTCCACGATGAACAGCTTGGCGCCGGTCCGCGTCGAGGAGCGATGCGCGGCGTCGCCGAAGTCCGACACTTGATAGCTCATGCCCGCCGTCAGCTTGAAGGTCCGGCCGTCGCGCAACTCGCTGTCGAGTTCGCCTTCGAGCACGAACAGCACATGGCCGCGGTCGCACCAATGATCGGCGAGATAGCCGGGGCTATATTCGACCAGGCGCACGCGCAAGTCGCCGACCGCGAAGGTCCGCCATAGCGCCGTGCCGGTTTCCCCGGGATATGCGACGGCGGGCAGCGCATTCCAGTCGGTCGTGGTGAAGGGCAGTGCGGGGATTTTCATGTTCCGAGCGCCTTCAGCGCGGCGATGAGTTGCTTGAGCCCGCGGTGCAGCGGCTTGTCGCGCCGCACGATGATGGCGAGCTTGCGATAGAGCGCCGGCGATAGCGAGCGGATCGCGAACGGTTTGTGCGCGATGAGCGTCTTATGGGTGATCGAATCGCCGAGCGCCATGCGCGGCAGAATGGCGCAGCCGAGGCCGGCATCGACGAATTCCTTGAGCGCTTCGACGCTGCCGAGCGACATGATCGGTTTCAGGACGGTGCCGCCGCGCGCGAACCAGGCGTCCACCAGCCGCCGCGTGTTGCCGGCCGGCTCGAACAGCATCACGGGGAGGTCGTTCATCGCCTGCGGCGTCAGGCGCTTCGGCAGCGTCATGGCCGGCGGCGCGACGACGACGAATTCGTCGTCCATCACCGGCGTGGTCTCGATGGCGCGGCCCGCTGCCGGCATCGTGACGAAACCGATATCGAGCCGATTGTCCTCGACGGCGGGGAGAATGTCGTCGGTGTTGCCCGTCGCGACGACGATCTCCAGCTTGGGAAAGTTGCGCCGCAAGTCTTTCAGGATCGGCGGCAGCAGGAAGATGCAGGCGGTTTCGCCGGTGCCCAGCCGCAGCCGCGCCGGGGCGTCGCCGCGATAGACGGTGATGGCATCGAGCGCGGCGGACACGGCGGCGTCGATCAAGGCGGCGTGGGCGAGCAGCTCCGCGCCTGCGGCGGTCGGTTGCGCCTTGCGGCCGATGCGTTCGATCAGCGGCGTGCCGAGGCGTTTTTCGAGCTGGCGAATCTGCAGGCTGACCGCAGGCTGGCTGAGGTTCAGCCGGTCCGCCGCGGCGGAGAAACTGCCGAGCTCGATGACGTCCTTGAAGGTCGAGAGCTGGTCGAGATTGAGCCGGTTCATATCCAAAGAAATACTAATACTTTGTATAATTTGCAAAAGCTTCTTTTATGGAATTGCCGGGCGCATTGTGGCGGCCTTCACCGGGTATGGAGGCCCGACCATGTCGCACCGTCATTGGACTTTAGAACTGCTGATCGAAGCCGTGAATTATGCGGCAGGCTCGCCGCGCTCGCGTCTTCGGCAGATCGCCGCCCTTCGCGAATTGGACGACCGCTTGTTGGACGACGTCGGCATAACGCGCCGCCAAGCTTTGGCCGGCCGTCCCGCATCGGCGCGATCGCGGACGATCCAGCGGCGCCAGGCCTTGCCCAGCGCTCGCCTGCTGCATGTGCCAGAGCGCTTGATGATCCGCTAAGGGCAGCGGCGCTCACGCGCCCTCGGGTCAGAGTTTCCCCAGCGCCCGCAGGCTGGCATGGCCATGGCGGCCGACGATCAGGTGGTCGTGCAGCGTCAGGCCGAGCGCTTCGGCGGCGGCGCGCACCTCGCGCGTCATGGCGACATCGTCGGCGGACGGCGTCGGGTCGCCGCTCGGATGGTTGTGCACCAAAATCAGCGCGACGGCGCCGAGCTCCAGCGCGCGCTTGACGACCTCGCGCGGATAGACCGGCGCGTGGTTGACGGTGCCGCGGCCCAATTGCTCGTCGGCGATCAGGCCGTTTTTCGAGTCGAGAAACAGCACGCGGAATTCTTCCGTCGCGCTGTGCGCGAGCCTGGCGCGGCAATGGTCGAGCAGGGCTTGATGCGAGCCGATGACGTCGCGTTTCTTGGCTTCGGCGACAGTCAGGCGCAGGGCGACGGCCCGGGCTAGCTTCAAAGCAGCGACGACGCTCTCGCCGACTCCTTCGATTTTTTCGAGTTCGGCGGCTTCGGCGGAGACGACGCCGGAGAAGCTTTTAAAGCGGGCGATGAGCGTCTTGGCCAGCGGCTTGACGTCGCCGCGCGGCAGGGCGAGGCACAGCAACAATTCGAGTAGCTCGTAATCGGGCATCGCCGCGCCTTCATCGCGCAGGAAGCGCTCGCGCAGCCGTTTGCGATGTCCGAGATGGTGCGGCTTGTCAGCCTTCTCGCTGCCGTCGCTCATGTCGCGCCCCCCGACGCTGAAGCTCAGAGCGCGTAGGGCGGCCGGTCGAGGCCTTTGGGCGAGAGCGTGAAAATCTCGTAGCCCGTGGCGGTGACGCCGATCGAATGTTCGAACTGCGCCGACAGCGATTTGTCCTTGGTCACGGCGGTCCAGCCGTCCTGCAGGATCTTCACCTGCCAGCCGCCGGCGTTCACCATCGGCTCGACGGTGAAGAACATGCCTTCGCGCAGCGCGGTGCCTTCGCCGGCATTGCCGTAATGCAGGATGTTGGGCGCGGCATGGAAGGTGCGGCCCAAACCATGGCCGCAGAAATCGCGCACCACCGAGAAGCGGTTGGCTTCGACATACTCTTGGATCGCCGCGCCGATGTCGCCGAGGCGCGCGCCGGGCTTCACCACTTCGATGCCGCGCATCATCGATTCATAGGTCACGTCGCACAATTTCCGCGCTTTGACGCCGACGTCGCCGGCGAAATACATGCGCGAGCAATCGCCGTACCAGCCGTCGAGGATGACGGTGACGTCGATATTGACGATGTCGCCCTTCTCCAGCTTCTTCTTCGGGTCGGGGATGCCGTGGCAGACGACATGGTTGACCGAGGTGCAGATCGATTTCGGGAAGCCGCGATAGTTCAGCGGCGCCGGGATCGCCTCATGGCCGACGATGAAATCGTGGCAAAGCTGGTTCAGCTCTTCGGTGGTGACGCCGGGCTTCACATGCTCGGTGATGAAATCGAGCGTCTCGGCGGCCAGCCGTCCGGCCTTGCGCATGCCGACGAACGAGGCTTCGTCATGCAGAACGATATTGCCCGCCTTGCGCGGCGCGGCCTGGTCGGCGTTGGAGACATCCATGTTCATCGTGAGCGTGTCCTGAGGGCGCGATGGCCCGAAACGTCGTGAAACTATAACCGAACCGGCAGAGGGCGGCCCCAGTCTATGGACTCGGTCGTCACCCGGCAATCGTAGCAAATCGCCTCGACCCCGCAGGCCACGGCGTCGCGCAGCGCCTGGCCATAGACCGGATCGAGGTCGTCGGCGGTGGTGAAGCTGTCGCAGTCGCCGCGCTGGACCACGTAGAGCATGACGGCGCGGTGGCCGGCGGCGACCATATCGGTCAATTCGCGCAAATGTTTGGCGCCGCGCTCGGTGCGGCAGTCGGGGAATTCGGCAGCAGGCCCGCGCTTGAGGTGGACGTTCTTGATCTCGACGTAACATGTGGGCTTGGCGTCGTCTTGCAGCAAGAGGTCGATGCGCGAATTGACGCCGTATTTCACCTCGCGGCGGACCGACTTATAACCCTGCAATTCCATGATTTTTCCCGCCGCCAGGGCCTCGGCGGCGAGCGGATTGGGCAGGCCAGTGTTCAGCCCGACCAAGACGCCATCCGCCTTCACCAGCTCCCAGCTATAGGCCAGCTTGCGCTTGGGATTGTCGGATTTGGACAGCCAGACCTCCGAGCCGGGGGCGGCCAGGCCGAGCATGGCGCCGGGGTTGGCGACATGGGCGGTGATCTCGGAGCCGTCGGGAAATTGGATGTCGGCCAGGAATCGCTTGCAGCGCTTGAGCAGCCTGCCGCGCACCAGGGGCGAGGGGAATTTCATGCGGCGCGACCATAAAGGCCCTCTTTAGGATAGGCAATCGAGCGAGAGGGGCTGGTTTGGTTGACTTTTTCGCCTGCGATCACCACATAACAAGCATCATGATCCAGGTCCGCACCTTCATCGCCCATGGCCGCCGCGCCACCGCGGGGTCGAAGTGCCTGCTTGTGGGCTTTGTCGCCTCAGGCGCTGCCGGCTAACGAGCCGCTTCCCCCGCCTGGGGTCAATCTCCTCCTTCTATCCTGATCACTCATGCCGATCACGTGCCGAGCGGCCCCGCGCCGCTCCGGCCATGGAGGTTTTCTATGCGCGTTTTCACATCCTATCTATGCCCAGCCTGTGCCAGCCATCTGCCGCGCGCCGCGGCTCGCTGCTTCTATTGCGATCATTCATTGCCGATCAACAAAGGCAAGCCGTCCCGCGCGCCGATGGGACGCACGCCCCACTCGACTGCGCAGGACGACGCCTTTCAACCGCCGCCGATCTATGTGACGACGCGCGATTTTGCGCGTCTCGAGCAATTGGCGCATCTCGGACTCGACGCTGACGCGCCCGACGCGCTGGCCTTGTTACGCGCCGAACTTGAGCGCGCGGTCGTCTGCTCAAACGACGAAGTGCCGCATGGCCTCGTGCGCATGGGCTCGACGGTGCTGCTGCGCGACGCCGACGGCCAGGGCACCGCCCATAAGCTGCGCGGCGCGCTGGTCTTTCCGGGCGAGCAGCATCCGCGCTTGCCCTCGATCCCGGTCTCGACGCCGCTCGGCGCGGCGATTCTTGGATTGAGCGTAGGGGACGTCATGCCCTACGGCACGGGCAATGCCGCGCGCCATGTGGTGCGCGTGTTGAGCGTTCATGCGCCGACGCCGCAACCGGGCGATTCGCCAACAGGCCCCTGCGCCGCCTAACCCCGCCATACCCATCATCGAGGAGACGATCATGTCCCAGCCTTTGCCGCCCATCGTCGTGGGCGAACGCGATTATCGCAAATTGTCGGAACTGTCCGATCGCACCGCCTACGAACTGCCGAAGATCAGCGGCTTTCTCGCGGCGGAGCTCGATCGCGCGAAAATCCTACCGGACCGGGAATTGCCGCCCGACGTGGTGACCATGGAGTCGCGCGTCGTGTTCCGCATGGCGGCGACCGGACTCGGCCGCGTCGTTACGCTGGTCTATCCGGCCGAAGCCGACATCTTGAAAGCAAAGCTGTCGATTCTGACGCCGGTCGGCACGGCGCTGCTCGGCCTTTCGCCGGGCCAGTCGATGTCGTGGGAAGATCGGACGGGCGCGCTCAAGACACTCACGCTTCAGACAGTGCTATCGCAGCCGCAGCGAGCTTCGCTCGCCGCCCGCGCTTAAAACGATGCGGGCGGCGCCCTGGTTTCCCAATTGGCGCCGCCCGGACCGCTCTCCCCCCAGATGAGCTTTGCTGGAGGCTATTTGACCGCCGTGTTGGTCAGGGCGATGGTCTTTTCGACCAGGGCTTCCGGCTGGTCGTGCATGCGGCCGATCAGCGCGTGGACCTGTTCACCGGTCATCGGGCTGTTAAGGTCGATCTTGCGCTTTTCGGCCTCGGCCTTGAACACCGGATCGGCCAGGGTCGCGTCGAAGGCGCGGCGCAGCACGTTGGCGACGTTGGCCGGCGTCGCCGGCGGCGCGAATAGCGGGCGGCCCATTTCCTGCGGCGCGAAGATCAACTCGAGGATGGATTTTTCCTCGGCTGTCTTGGCCAGATCGGTGATCAGCGGCACGTTCGTCAGATCGGGATGCTTGCTCAGCGAGAGCTGCAGCAGAATCTTGATCTTGCCGTCGCGCAGCATGTCGCTGTGCGCCGCCTTGATCGAGGAATAGTTCCAGCTCGCCACGCCGTCCAACTCGCCGCGCTCGACGGCGAGCATCGCTTCGCGCGAACTGGCGTAGCCGCGGATGATGTCGAACTGCGTGCCGAACATGCGGTTCATCACGGTCGGCGCGATGACGTTGCCCGACGTCGCGCCGCCGCCGCCGACGATGAATTTGCGTTTCTTGATGTCCTCGATACTGGCGACGCCGGTGGTGTGCCAGGCGATGGTCGCGGCCACTTCGCTGGTCATGCTGCCGATCCAGACGAACTTGCTGGGATCGAAGCGGATGTTCGGCGTCTTGAACAGCTTGGCGGTCGCCGTGTTGCCGCTAGCGACGCCGATGAAGGTGCCGTCGGCCGGCGCCACTTCATAGGTGTAGTTGGCGGCGGCGAGCGTGCCGGCGCCGGGCACGCCCTGGACGATCACGTTCGGCGCGCCTGGCAGATGGCGTTTGAAATAGGGGGCGAGCATTTGCGCATAGGTGTCGAAGCCGCCGCCGACGCCGCCGCCATAGCCGAGGATCACGGTTTTGCCTTTGAAGTCTTGCGCCTGAACTTGATGGGGCGCGGCGCTCGCGAAAAGAATTGCGCCAGCCAATAGGCCGATGAAGGTCGCTGCGGTTTTCATATTGTCTCCTCCCAGAGAATGTGACGCGCCGATTCCGGCGTCGTTGTTCGTTTAAGGCTTGGGCCCGTTTAAGGCTGGACGTCAGATCTTGGCGTTGCGCGGCATGCCGGCGGGCGGCGGCGCCGGGAGGCCCGTCGCTTCGCTCCAGTAGCTCATGTCGCAGAAGGTCTCGGTCGATTTGTGCGGCGGCTTGTAGTAGCCGAGCTCGATGCGCAGCTCGATGTTCTTGCGGATCGATTCGGGGTTGATGCGGCCTCGCGGCACGACGCGGGCATAGGCTTCTTCGGCGCGTTTCTGCGAGAGCTTTTCGTGCGTCATCAACAGGTCCAGCGTCTCGCGCTTGTTCTCAGGCCGTTGCAGCCAGTCGGCGGCGTTGGCCCAGCCGCGGATGAAGCGCACGACGGTCGAGCGGTTGGCTTCGACCCATTTGCGCAAGCCCCAGCCGCAGGCCAGCGGCCAATCGGCGATATGGTCGTGGCCCTCGGCGAGGATATGCGCGCCGGCCTCGACGGCGCGGTCGGTCCAGGGCGGCGTCAGCATGGCGGCGGCGACCTTGCCTTCGAGGAAGGCTTTGGCGCGGTGCGGCGTGTTGCCGATGATGTCGATGCGGTATTCCGATTCGTCGACGCCGAAATCGCGCATGATCTTGTTGCGCACCAGATCGAAGTTCGAATCGACCGGGTCGGCGGCAAGCAGCTTGCCGCGCAGGTCATTCGGCGATGAGATGTCCTTCTGGCCGACGAGCTGCACGTTCAAGCCTTCTTCGGCTTGCATGAACATGACGTAATCGACGCCGTCTTGCGTCGCGCGCGCCAGCATCGTGTCGGCCGACGACAGCGTCATGTTCCACACGCCCTCGGCCATCTCCTTGTTATGCTCGGGCGCCAGATCGACGAGATGGAAATCGACGTCGAGTCCCTCTCTTTCGAAGAAGCCTTTGTATTTGGCGACGAGGTGCGGCGGGCGGCGGTAATAGCCGGTGACGGTCAGCTTCTCCACGGGTGTCTGTCTCCCTATGCGCGCGGCGCGATTCGCCGCCTTTTTATAGGAAAGGCCGTATCAGGCGCGATGGGAGCGAGTCAATCCATGCGGCGGCGAAGCCGGAGATGCGTCTTATAGAAGTGTCGAAGAAAACGCCAAATCAGGCTTTGCGCGCGCTGCTCGCGGCAAGGCCGAGCGAGATGGCGGCGGGCGCTTGGCCCGGCGGCGGCAGGAAGATGCGGCTGATGTCGTTCGCCGGCTGCGGCTTGCTGAGCAGGAAGCCCTGCACGGCGTCGCATTCGTGCGCTTCGAGGAAGCGCAATTGCTCGACCGTCTCGACGCCCTCGGCGATGACTTTCAAGCGCAGGCTGTAAGCCATCGCCAGGATGGCTTTGACGATGGCGGCGTCGTCGGGGTTGGCGGTGATGTCGTTGACGAAGCTGCGGTCGATCTTGAGGCTGTCGATCGGGAAGCGCTTGAGATGATTGAGCGACGAATAGCCGGTGCCGAAGTCGTCGATGGAGATGCGCACGCCCATGTTGGCGAGCAGGCAGAGCGTCACTGTCGCCTCGTCGGGATTCTCCATGACCGCGCTTTCGGTCAATTCCAATTCCAAGTTGCCCGGCGGCAGGCGGCTGTCTCGCAGCGCGCGCGTCACGACATCGAGGACGTTCTCCTGGAAGAACTGGCGGCTTGAGAGATTCACCGCAACGCGCAGATCGCGATAGCCGGCGGTGAGCCATTCGCGCGCCTGGTTGCAGGCGGCGCGCAGCACCCATTCGCCGATCGGGACGATCAGGCCGCTCTCTTCGGCGAAGGGAATGAACTCGCCCGGCGGGATCAAGCCGTATTGCGGATGCTGCCAACGCACCAGCGCCTCGACGGCGGCGATCTTGTGCGTTTTCAGGTCGAGCTGCGGCTGATAATGCAGCACCAACTCGTCGCGCTCGACGGCGCGGCGCAGATCGCTTTCCAGCGTCAGGCGGCGCGCCGTCTTGACGTTCATGTCCAGCGTGTAGAACTGGAAATGGTTGCGGCCCTGGCTTTTGGCGCGGGTCAGCGCGGTGTCGGCGCTGCGGATCAGCGTTTCGACCTCGTCGCCGTCGACCGGGAACAGGCTGATGCCGATGCAGCAGGTGACATAGACCTCGTGGCCTTCGATGGCGATGGGCTGGGCGAGCGCGTCGATCATCGCTTGGGCGATGGCGGCGGCGGCGCGCGTGTCCTTGACGCTTTCGATCAGCGCGATGAACTCGTCGGGTCCGTGGCGGCCGATGGCATCCTGCGGCCCGAGACAGGCGCCGAAGCGCCGCGCCACCTCTTGCAGCAATTGGTCGCCGCGCGATTGGCCGAGCGTTTCGTTGATCAGGCGGAAACGGTCGAGATTGATCATCGCGACCGCCATCAGTTCGGCGCCGGCGGCGCCCTCTGGCGGGTTTTCGTGCGGCGCGCGGGCGGCTTCGCGGGTGGCGCGGGCGGCGACGCTTTCGGCGAGGCGGCGGCGCATGACGTCGCGGTTGGGCAGGCCGGTGAGGCGGTCGGAACGGCGGAGGCGCTCGATCTCGCGCGTCAGGGCCATGCGTTCGATGGCGTGATGCAGCGCGCGGCCGAGCATCCGCTCGTCGCTGCTGCCGAGCGCCAGGCAGTCTTGCGCGCCCCAGCCCTGCGCTTCGGCGGCGAGCCGGGCGTCGTCGCTCGGCGCGCAGACGACGATGGCGAGATGCGGATGGCGGGCGCGCAGCGCGCGGATCAGCGCGGCGTCTTTCGCGTCGGCGACCGGGCCGCGGATGGCGAGGAGCGCGGCGTCGATGTCGCCGCCGGCGAGGATGGCGCGAAGATGGGCGGCGCTATCGGCTTGAATGATGCTGTAGCCAGCGAGCGCGGCATCGGCAAGCAGCGGCGCGAACAGGACGACGCGCGGGCAAGCATCAAGGGCGACCGTTTGATCGCTCGATGCGCCTGGCGCTGTCTGGGGACCATCGATTCCGGGCGGAATCGGGGCCGCTGAATGTTGTTCGTCCTGAACCATTTTTCGTCCCGTCGGCATCCTGCCTGAGCGCTAGCGATTTCAAGGGGTTAGCCTTTCGTCAACTCGCGCTTCCCGCCAGTCTGATGGCCGAGTCTTACGATTTGATTAAAAGGCGCGATATATCCGGTGGACAGACGGCGGCCTGCAGTCTGATCTAGGGCCGTCGCCAACAGCCTAGTCGGATCGCCGCTTCATGACAGCCCCCGTCACCGCCGCCGTCGTTCTCATCGGCAACGAAATCCTCTCCGGCCGCACCCAAGACGCCAACCTCGCCTATATCGCCCTGCATCTCAACGAGGCCGGCGTGCGCGTCACCGAGGCGCGGGTGGTGGCCGACGTCGAGGCCGACATCGTCGAGGCGGTCAACGCCTGCCGGGCGCGCCACGCCTATGTCTTCACCACCGGCGGCATCGGCCCGACGCATGACGACATCACCTCGGCGGCGGTCGCCAAGGCGTTCGGCGTCGAATTGATCCTGCATCCCGAGGCGATCGCCCGGCTCGAGCGGCATTATCCGGCGGGCAAGCTCAACGACGCGCGCAAGCGCATGGCGATGGTGCCGGCCGGCGCCGGGCTGATCGACAATCCGATCAGCGCCGCGCCGGGCTTTCGCATGGACAACGTCTTCGTGCTGGCCGGCGTGCCGGTCATCATGCGCGCCATGCTCGACGGCCTGATCCATAGTTTAAGCGGCGGCGCGCCGATGCGGTCGCGCACCTTCCGCACCAATCTGCCCGAAGGCACCATGGCGGCCGACCTCGGCGCGCTGCAAGACGCCTTTCCCGACGTCGAGATCGGCAGCTATCCGTCGTTCGGCCGGCCCGGCGAGCAGGGCGTGCGGATCGTGTTGCGCGCCACGGATGTCGCGCGTCTGGCGGCGGCGAGCGAAGGGTTCGTGAAGCTGGCCCTGAATCTCGGCGGCGAAGCGGCCGAAATCGATTTGGCCGGAACTTAAGCGGCGATCAGGCGCGCTTGCGGCAGGCTGACGGTGACGGTGGTGCCCTTGCCGAGCTCGCTGGCAAGCTCGAGCGTGCCGCCGTGCAGCTCGACGAAGGCGCGGCTGAGCGGCAGGCCGAGGCCGGTGCCGTGGTGCTTGCGGCTCAGCGTGTTCTCGACCTGGCCGAACGGCGCCAGCGCGGTCGGGATGTCGGCGGCGGCGATGCCGATGCCTTCGTCGCGCACGCGCAAGATCAAATCGCCGCGCGCCCGCTGGCAGACGTCGAGAATGACGCGGCCGCCGCTCGGGGTGAACTTCACCGCGTTGGACATCAGGTTGAGCAGGATCTGCTTGATCTTGCGGGTCTCGCCGCGCAGGCGCGGCAATTCGTCGGGCACGTTGGTGATGATGAGCACGCCGGCGGCCTCGGCGCGCGGGCGCAGAATGCTGACGCAATTGGCGACGGCGCGGGGGATGTCGATCGTTTCCTCATAGAGGTCGGTGCGGCCGGCCTCGATCTTCGACAAATCGAGAATGTCCTCGATGATCGACAAGAGATGGCGGCCCGACAGGTTGATGTCGCGGGCGTATTCTTCGTATTTGTGATGGCCGAGCGGGCCGAACATGCGGTCGCGCATGATCTCCGAGAAGCCGATGACGGCGTTGAGCGGCGTGCGCAGCTCATGGCTGACGTTGGCGAGGAATTCGCTTTTCGAGCGGTTGGCGACTTCGGCCTGCTCCTTGGCGGCGATCAGCGCCGCCTCGGCGCGCTTCTCCTCGCTGATGTCGACATAGGTGATGACGAAGCCGCCGTTCGGCATCGGCGCGCGGCGCATCAGCATGCTGACGCCGTTGGCGCGGGTATATTCGCGGCGGAAATGCTCCTGGCGCGCCACCGAGGCGACGCGCTTGCGGACTTCCTCTTCGGGATCGCCGTCGCCATATTCGCCGCGCAGCGCGTTGTAGCGCAGTATCTCATCGAACTTGCGGCCCGGCACGGCGAGGCCCGGCGGCAATTCCAAGAGCTGGCGGTGGACGTCGTTGCTGATGACCAGCTCTTGATTGGCGTTATAGACGGCGACGCCGTGCGGCATGTGGTGGACCGTGGTCTCCAATAGCGACGATTGCGCGGCGAGCGCCGTTTGCGCGCGCCGCCGTTCGGTGACGTCGCTGAAGGTGGTGATGAAGCCGCCGTCGGGCATCGGCCGGCGGCAGATCGACAGCACGACGCCATTGGCGCGTACGCGCTCGAATTCGAGCGTCTTGTCCGGCCCGCCGTGAAAGGCCAGGCGGTCGGCGACGATGCGGTCGATGTCGCCGTCGCCGAAATCGCCGCGCCAGGCGAGGTCGCGCAGGATGGCGGCCATCGTCATGCCGGGGCGCAGGAAGTTTTTGTCGAAGCCGAGCAGTTCGACATAGCGCTTGTTGAAGCTGACGAGGCGCAGCTCGGCGTCATAGACGCAGTAGCCCTGCGACATGCTCTCGAGAATCGTGTCGAACAGCGCCAGCTTGCGCGCCATGGCGCTGGCGCGCAGGGCGGCGAGCCGCTTGGCGACCATGCCGCCGGTCGCGCGCTTGCGCGCTGCCGCCATGAGAGCGGCGCCGAGCGGACGTTTGGGGCCAGGCTGGACAGGCGTTCGAAGCACGCTGATGGAACCTCGATCTTTTCACGGCGCCCGATCTTTTCAGGGCCGATTTGCAAGGCAGCCGGGCTGGCTGACGGCTGCCCGCGACTTGTGAAATCGGTTTAAGCGAGCTTGGTTAACAAGGCGTTATTTTTTCGCCCCCGGACGGCCCCGGATGGGCGCGATCGTTGCGCTTTATGAGTGCCAGTTCGCGCCAGCCGGCGAGGGCTTGGCGGGCGGCCAGGAGATTGGCGGCGGCCCGCTCGCGGTCTTGGCGGTTGCGCCAGCGTCCGGCGCTGGCCAACAGAGTCCAAGCGCGGCGGCGCTGCAGGGCGGCGGCCTCGGCGCGGCGGGCATCCAGCCAGGCGGCGCGGCTGGGGTGGCGCAGCATTTCCCAGGCCTGCGGCGGCAGAGGCCCGTCATGGCTGCGTTCGAGCGCGCCGAGGGCAGCCAAAAGCGTCGCCGCGTCCGCGCCGGCCATGCCGCATCTCCCGATTTTACGTGAAAGCCTGATAGTAAGTAAATCTTACTATGGGGTCAAACGGCTTACCTTAAGCCTCTGTCCTGAGCGGCGAATTTAGCGCGACTAACCGACCGCCTCAGCGGCGGCGGTAGCGGCGGTGCTCGATCAGGGTGCCGATGATGCGGCCCGGATTGTCGGCGTCGAGCATCAGGGTCGGCCAATCGGGGTTGATCGGCAGCAGCTCGATGATCGGCGCGCCGTCTTTGTCGAAGCCGCGCGGGCGGTATTTCTTGAAGGTCGCCTCGTCCTCGCGGTCGAGCTTGGCGACGACGAAGTCGCCGGGCTGCGGCGCGACATCGGGATCGACGATGATCTTGTCGCCATCGCGAAACTCCGGATCCATGCTCTCGCCGCGCACCACCAAGGCGAAGGCTTTGGGCGACAGGTCGAGATCGGTGGCGATGTCGTCGATGCCGCCGCCCGGCGCATAAGGATCGGCCACAGCGGCCCAAAGCCCGGCGCGGACATAGTCGATCACCGGCAATCGGCGCTGGCCGGGCGCGGGCGGAAAGGGCGAGGGTCCGTCAGGCAGCGACTGGTCGCCGGCGGTGAGCCAGGACAGCCAGACGCCGAGCGCTTTGCCGGCGCGCACCAGATTGTCGAGGCCGGGGCGGGTGACGCCGGCTTCCCATTGCGCCACGGCGGCGCGGCTGACGCCGCATTGGCGGGCGAGCTTCTCCTGGGTCAGGCCGACCGCTTCGCGGCGGGCGCGCAGGCGGGCGCCGAGCGTCGCCGGCGTGGGGGCGGCGACAGACTCGCCATCGGCCAGGCCTTCCGGCGGCAGGGCGCTCTCATCCGGCTCGATGGCCGAGTCTTCAGGGGCTTGGGTTTCCGACATGGCGCGCATTATGAAAGCTAAACTTACGACCGTCATGGTAAGAATTACTTGACTTAACGTAAGTTAGAATTACCATGGGGTCTATTGGAAAAAGCGGGAGGACCCTATGAAGCCAGAGATTTCGGCCGAGCGGACGCCGGCTGCCCGGGTGGCGACGGACGCCGGGGGCGCGCCGGCGCGGCGCAGCCCCATGCTGTCGAGCGGCCTTGTTTCGAGTCTGGGCCGCCACCTGCCGCGCGCCGCGGCGAGCGCCGCCGAACTGGAGACGCTGCGCCGCCGCGCCTGGCGGCAGGACGGCGTGCTGAGTTTGCGCGACGGCGACGACCGCCTGACCTGGCCCGAGCGCGAGCTGGTGCGCCAGCTCGGCGAACGGCTGTACGGCGACCGACCGGCATCGCTTGCGCCAGCGTTAGCGCCCCCGGCCGAGGAGGCGTGAGCATGGCGGATTTATCGATGCGCGACGTGAGCGTGAAATTCTGGACGCTGGCCGAAATCGCGGCGCGGTTGGAAGAGGCGGCAAAAACGCTGGTGGCGCTCAAGCTGACGCTGCGCGACATCCCGTCGCGCCAAATGGCGCGCTGGCCTGACGTGGTGCGCTGCGCGCTCGACGCCTACGGCTTCACGCCGCAGCGCCCGCGCGTCGCGGCGCCGACGCCGGCGGCGATCGACCGCGCCGACGAGACGGTGGCCTGGCTGTTGTGGATGGCGCCCGAGCAGCGCCGCATCGTCTGGGCGCGCGCTTGCAAAATCGCCTGGCGCAAATTGGAAGACCTCGACGGCCGCAGCCACACGACGCTGCGCAAGGTGCGCGCAGCGGGGCTCGACGCGATCCTCGCGCGGCTCAACGCGCCGCTGTCGAAAGACGAGGCAGTGAGGATGGCGTTCAAGAAAGAGATGCGTGTCGTGCCGTGAGAGAAAAAATCGGCGGTGTTAGTCCTCCGTTCTACTATCGGCCTATTTAGCTGATAGAGGGAGGATTCAATCAAAGTGGCCAGACCTTCGGCGCGAGTTCTGCCAGCTTTATTTGCCTGTTCCTGATTTCTTCAGCATCCCACTTGGGTCGAATTCCAACTTCTTTGGTGGTGGTAAAGGGGCTTTCCTGGAGGATTGCTTTCTTCGATTCAAACGGACCATTTCCGAGGATCACGTTATCCTTCGCCCCTAACAGCACCATATTTCCTATTCGTTTGTAAAACGTGGCTGCTGTTTCCGAATCAATCTGCCAGTCCTTGGATGGATTTAACGGCAACACATGTCTGCTGCGTCTACCAATTTCGCCAAGCGGGCAGCGACGGTGGGGGCGGATCATGCCGGAGCGTTGCGCGCTTTGCAACGCATCGGACGCCGGGCGTTTCGCCCGATCGCGCATCCCGCAGGCCTTCCTCGTATTTACGCGCTTTTGCCGTTTCCGCCGTGACAAGCCTGCGCGGGGGCTTCTATCATCCTCGCGCAGTTCGGCCGCGCCTTTATCGGGCGGGCCGCTTTTCATCCATCCGTCCTGTTTTCGCGGAGACCCCATGCCCGCCAAAGTCAAACTCGTCGAGACCCTCGGCCCCGATCACACCGCCTTGGTGCTGTTCGACACGCTCAACGGCTATCTGCATCCGAAGGATCCGAAAAAGCAGGCGTTCCTGGCCGAGCGCAAGATCCTTCCCAACATGCAGCGGCTGCTCAAGGGCGCGCGCAAAGCCGGCCTGACGACATTTTATCCGATGGGCTCGCATACGGCCGGCGGCGTCGACACGGTCGCCCGGCTGACCGATACCGACATGGATCTCAATCCCTTCGACAAAAAGAAGAAGGAAACGATCAAGCCGCGCTTCTACGCCGGCAGCAAGGAATCCGAGATCGCGCCGGAGCTGGCGCCGTTGCCGACGGATGTCGAAGTGCCGAAGCATCGCTGGAATTCCTTCTTCCAGACCAAGCTCGAGCTGTCGCTGCGCGTGCGCGGCCTGACCACCATCGTCCTGGCGGGCGGCTCGACCGACGTCGGGATCGCCAGCACGGCCTACGCCGCGCGCGATCTCGATCTCGGCCTCGTCATCGTGCGCGACTGCTGCTACTCGGCGCGCGGCAACAACAACCAGTTCTTCATGGAGCGGGTGTTCCCGCGCATGGGCCGCGTCATGGACACGGACGAGGTCGTCGCGTTGATGCTCAAGGGCGCGAAAAAGAAGTAACGAAGGGAACAGCCATGACCACCGTCAATCAAGTCGTCACCAAGACCGTCAAGCTCGCCGGCGGCATGCCCGCCTTCGTCGCCGCGCCGGAGAACATGGGCAAGGTGCCGGTGATCGTGCTGATGCACGAGCGCTACGGCCTGGTGAAGCACACCATGGACCTCGCCACCCGCTTCGCCTGGGACGGCTATGTCTGCATCGCGCCGGACTGCTTTTACAAGCATCCCGATCAGGACGCCTTACACGGCGGCAGCAGCCGTTACGACATCACCGATCCGGAGTCGGTCGAGTATCTCGGCATCGCCATCGACTATGCCAAAGAGATTCCCCAAGCCGACGCGACCAAGGTCGCGGTCAAAGGCGTCTGCCAGACCGGCCGCCATCCGCTGGTGATCGCCGCAACGCGGCCGATCAGCGCCGCCCTGGTGTGGTACGGCGCCGCCTCGCCGCGCGAGTGGGAAGTGACCAAGGATTACCCGCAGCCGCTCGAAGACATCATCGCCAAGGTCGAATGCCCGATCCTCGGCGTGTTCGGCGAGGCCGACCACATCATCTCGCTCGACGACGTGCGCAAGTTCCGCGGCGTGCTCGAGGGGCAGGGCAAGAACTTCGAGATCAACGTCTATCGCGCCGCGCCGCACGGCTGGCTCAACGACACCATGCCGGGCCGTTATCGCCGCGCCCAGGCTGAAGCGGCGTGGACCGACCAGTTGATCTTCCTCGATGAGGTCTTCGCCGGCGGCTTCGACGATCAAAGCACGCGCGTGCAGCGCTACAACGCCGAGGTCGGCCCCGACTACGACTTCAAGAAGAACGTGCGGTTGGAGTAGCGGCCATGGGCGTCGCCGACGACAGCTTCCTGCGCGCCGGCGACGGCATGGTGGTGACGGGCGCCGCGCAGGGCATCGGCCGGGCGGTGGCGCTGCGTCTTGCCGGCCAGAGCGCGCGGCTCGCCTTATGGGACGTCAAGCCGGACGGCTTGGCGGAGACCGCCGCGCTGTGCCGCAAAGCCGGCGCCGAAGTCCTGACCGCCGAGGTCGACATGGGCGAGGCGGCGGCGGTGGCGGCGGCGGCCAAAGCGGTCGGCGCCGCGTGGGCCGCGCCCTTCGGCTTCGTGTCCAACGCCGGCATTTTTCCGCGTTCGGCGATTCTGGAGACCGATCCGGCGGTATGGGAGCGCGTGCTCAAGATCAATCTGATCGGCGCGTTTCTCTGCGCGCGATATCTCGGCCCGATGATGGTCGCGCGCAAGCGCGGCGCGGTCGTCATGATCGCGTCGGGCCGCGCCTTGCAAGGCACGCCGCGCGGCGCGCATTACGCGGCCTCGAAAGCGGGGCTGGTCTCCTTCACGAAATCCCTGGCGCTCGAACTGGCGCCGCATGGCATCCGCGCCAATTGCGTGATCCCCGGCGTGACCGAAACCGCGCAGCCGCTCGAGGATTCGACGCTGGAGGAAGTCCGCGCGCGCGGCAGCCGCATCCCCTTGGGACGGATCGGCCAGCCGGAGGACATCGCTGCCGGCGTCGCCATGCTGCTCGGCCCGGATGCCGTCTATATGACCGGCCAATCCGTCGCGCTCAACGGCGGCGCCATCATGATTCCCTGAGGTTTCCCGCGTCGATGCGAAAAAGCCCCGGACCTTCGGTCCGGGGCTTTTCATTTGGCCGTTCGCGCGGCTATTTGACGTTATAGAGCGAGAGCATGCGGGCTTTCGCCGCTTCGGGCGCGTTGTAGGTCTCGGTCAACAACTGGGCGATCGCCTCGCCGCTCTTCGGCGCGGCGTCGACTTCGAGATTCGATTTCGCTGCGGCGTCGAGGAACTCCTTGTCTTTGAACGTATCCATCAGGGCCTTGCGCAACGCGGCGACGCGGTCGGCCGGGACGTTCGGCGGCGCGAGATAGGGCCGGCCGGCCTCGAGCGGCGCCATGGCGACATCCAACAGCGCTTTATCGTCGGCGCTGGTCGCGATCTCGCGGGCGACCGGCACATCGGGCAGCTCCGGATGCGGCTTGCGACCGTACTGGACGAGCAGCTTCACCTTCTTTTCCTTGATCCATTCCGGCTTGGTCGCCTTCAGGCTGCTCCAGAAGGTGCTGGGATAGCCGTCCAATTCGCCGCGCTCGACGGCGAGGAAAGCTTCGGTCTGGCCCGGATAGCCGCCGACCATCTTCAGTTTGGTGTCGAAGACGCTGTTCAGGATGCGCGCGTAGAACGCCGGGGTCGAGGCGGTGCCGGAGGTGCCGACGACGGTCTCGATCTTCTTGGCGTCGTCGAGCGTGCTGGCCTTGGCCGTGTGCCAGACCAGCAGCAGGCCGATCTCGGTGTTGGGCGAGCCGAGCCAGTTGAACTTCAGGGGATCGAACTGCGCCGCCTTGTTGCCGAGGATCGGCTCGAACGGCACCGTGTTCTGCAAGGCGCCGATCACCGAACCATCCTTCAGGGCGACATTGTAAAGATTGTTGGCGGCGGTGACGCCGCCGGCGCCCGGCATGTTCTGCACGACGGCATTGGGCGCGCCCGGAATATGCTTGCCGATGCTGCGCGCGATGAGGCGGGCGTAAAGATCGTAGCCGCCGCCGGGGCTCGAGCTGACGATGAGCGTGAGGTCCTTGCCCTTGTAAAAATCGCTGATCGCGTCGGCGTGGGCGGTCGTGGCGAACGGAGCGGCGGCAAGAAGAAGGGATAAAGCGAAGCGGCGGGGGCGGATCGAGGTCATGGAAAGCCTTTGCGTTGGGGGTCGATCGACGAAGCGGTGCGAAGCAGAGCGCGCTTTCGACGTGATGACTGACAAGCAAGAGCCGTGCCGGAAAGCCATGCGCGCAATCTTGGCGTATCAGGCCATTCTAGGCGGGTCGGAGCGACCAGCGCAGCTTGCTTTTTGTGCAAGCGACCGGGCGATGCCGATCATGCTTGGTCTCGCGCGCGACATGACGCATAAGCCAAGCTCCAGTCTTGCGGCCGATGAAACCTCTCTCATTTCACCATCACGGATGATGAAACGAAAGCAGCTTCTCGTATGGCTCGCTTCAAGATCGCGCATGTCGCAAGATATTGCCCCGCATTAGGAATTGTCTTTCGTTCCCAATCGGTTCCATTGGCGCTGCAATGGCTTGAAACTGAGCGGGGCGACCACGACCGAAAGCACGATTCGCACCAAATGGTGGATCGTGATGAAGGCGACGTCGATGCCCAGGGCCAGGGCGATGAGAGTCATTTCCACCAACCCGCCGGGCGATAACGATAGCAGCAAGGCTTCGCTTTTGAAGCCGGTGACGTAATGGATGCCGTAGGAAAACACCACGGCGCAAACCATCAACAACACGGCCGAGCCGACGGCGATCTTGAGCGTGCCGGCGATCTCGCGCAGGCGCACGCCGACATAACGGCAGCCGAGGCTGGAGCCGAGGATGATCTGCGCCAGCACAATCAGCTCAGCCGGCGGCTTGGAGGCGGTGATCTGTGTCAAATGGGCGATCGCGCTAACGATCAACGGTCCGGTGAAGCGGTAGGCCGGGAGATGCACCAGCTTGCCGGCGAAAAATCCGACGGCGCCGCAGGCCGCCAGGATCAGTCCGTCCAGCAGGGCGAAGTCGGCGATCGGCACGCTGTTCGAGCCGACGCCGAGACCGCCTTGCGGCACGTAGCCTTCAATGAGACGGAACCAGACCGGAATGGTGATGACGACCAGCAGGATGCGCGTGCCATGGGCGAGGAATATCTTGCGATCGTCGCCGCCCATTTGCCCGCCCATGACGACCATCTCCATGAGGCCGCCAGGGATCGAGGCGAAATAGCAAGTGGCGAAGTCGTATCCGCCGACCTTGCGGAAATAGAGGATCAGCAGGCCGACGGTGAAAACGACATAGAGCGCCAGCATCGTCATGCTGACGGCATATTCGCGGGCGTCTTGCAATGCATGGGGCGTGAAGGAGCTGCCGAGCATCACGCCGATCAAGATCACCATCGGTTCGCGCAGGACATATTGGACGCGCACCTTGGCGCCGGCGAGCGCCAGCACGGTGACGACGCAAACCGGCCCGAGCATCCAGGGCAAGGGGAAGGTCAGGGCGCGAAAGGCGAGCGCGCCGATCACGCCCGGCACGATGGCGAGAGTCAGCGGGGCGATATGCTGAGAGAGAAATTGTCGCGGCCTCACGGGGCGAAGGTCTCCCAGATGATGCGGGCGCCCGGACGAGTCGGGCAGATGATGGCAGGGCAGGCACGTCCCGACAGGGGCGCTGTGCAGCTCAGCGGGCGCAGATGCCGGCGACCATGCGCAGCAAGAACGCTTCGCAGCGAGCGATTTGATCGAGGGCGACGTACTCGTCAGGCTTATGCGCCTGGGCGATATGCCCTGGGCCGCAGACGATGGTCGGAATCTCCGCCCCTTGGTAGAGGCCGGCCTCGGTGCCGAAGCTGACCTTGCGGGCAATATTATCGCCGGTTGCGGCCAGAGCAAGCTTAAGCAGGGCATCGTCGTCGTTCGGCAGCAATCCGGGCGCGCGCGATAGCTCCTCAAACAAGATCTCGGCTTGTGGCGCGGTGCGGCGCATGTCGGCCAGCACATGATCGAAGGCGTGACGCTTCACTTCCTCGAACAGGCCGAGGGGATCTTGCGACGGCAGATTGCGGATCTCGAAATCGAAACTGCAATCGCGCGGCACGATATTGAGCGCCGTGCCGCCCTGCACCATGCCGGTTTGCACAGTTGTATAGGGCGGCTCAAAACCGGGCTCGAACGGCCCATTCTCGCGCAAGCGACGGGCGAGCGCTTTGAGTTTGCCGATAATCTCGGCTGCGGACTCGACGGCGTTACAGGCATTTTCAGGCAGGGCGGAGTGGCCCTCTTTGCCGTGCACGCGACAGCGCATGGCGAGACGGCCTTTATGGCCATTGACCACATGCATGCCGGTCGGTTCGCCGATCAGGCAGAAGGCCGGGCGCCCTGGCATGTCGCGCAATTGCGCCGCGAGTTGCCGCGCGCCGAGGCAGCCGACCTCTTCATCGAAGGTGAAGGCGAAATGCACGGGGCGGCGCAAGTCTTGCCGCTTCAAAGCCGGCAAAAGCGCCAAAGCGACGGCGATGAAGCCCTTCATATCGCAGGCGCCGCGACCATAAAGCAGGCCGTCCGCTTCGCGCAGATCAAAGGGATCGCTCGACCAGTCTTGGCCATCGACCGGCACCACGTCGGTATGGCCGGACAGCATCAGCCCGCCGACATCCTTCGGACCCAGCGTGGCATAGAGGTTGGCTTTGCCGCCGCTGCTGTCGCGAGAGAGGGTCGAATCGACGCCGTGGTCGGCCAACCGGTCGCGCAAAAACTCGATCAATGCCAGATTGGAATTGCGGCTCGTCGTGTCGAAACCGATCAGGCGGCGCAGCAGATCGACGGAATCGGAAGCCTCGGCGCCGTCGGCCTGAGCCCTCATGGTTGGCGACCGGTCATGGCTCGAACTGTTCCTTGACGATTCTCTCTTCCAGATTGTGCTCCGGGTCGAACAGCAAGGTCAGGTCCATGGCTGGCTCTTCCGTCACGTGCACGCGCACGACATCGCGCACCTCGGTGTAATCGGCGACGGCCGACACGGGGCGCTTGTCATGTTCAAGAATATCGAAGGTCACGCTTGCCGTGCTCGGCAACAGCGCGCCACGCCAGCGACGCGGACGGAAGGCGCTGATCGGCGTGAGCGCGAGCAGCCCGGCGCCGAGCGGGATGATCGGACCATGGGCGGACAGGTTGTAGGCTGTGCTGCCGGCCGGCGTCGAGACCAGAGCGCCGTCGCAGATCAGTTCGTCGAGACGTTGGACATTGTCGATAGAAATCCGCAATTTCGCGGCCTGTCGCGTCTCGCGGAGCAACGAGACTTCGTTGATCGCCAAGGCGTCGTGCTCTTTGCCATTGGCGGTTGTGGCGCGCATCCGCAGGGGGTGCACGGTGACTGGCGTCGCGGCCTTGAGGCGCTCGATCAGCCGCGCTTCCCGATAGGTGTTCATCAGGAAGCCGACAGAACCGCGGTGCATGCCGTAAATCGGCACCTGCCGTTTGATGTGGCGATGCAGGGTTTGCAGCATATGGCCGTCGCCGCCGAGCGCGACGATGACTTCGGCCTTGGCCGGCGAGACGTTGCCGTAGCGGCCCGTCAGGCGCTGCAGGGCTTCTTGGGCTTGTGCGGCGCGCGACGCGACGAAAGCGATTTTGCGGTTCGGCATGACGATCTTGCGATAACGGCTGATGGCCCGGTGAGTCGTGAACGGTCAGACTACACTGCGCGCCGCCCGACGGCCAGCGGCGCCGAGCTTCGGCTGAAAGGCCCCGCTTCAGCCGCGCGATGCGGCCTGCAGCAAGCGTGTCGTTTCGGCTTGCCGGCCTTGTAGCGCGTAGTCCAGAGCGGTTTTGCCGCTGCGATCGCGCAGATTCGGGTTGGCGCGCTTTTGCAGCAGAAGCCTGACCACTTCGGCGTGACCGTTCCATGCGGCGCGCATCAGGGCTGTCATGCCCTCGGCGTCCTGAGCGTTGATCGGCATATCGGCTTCGATCAAGCGATCGGCGACTTCGGCATGACCGTTGATGGCCGCCCACATCAGGGCATTCTTTCCGCTGCTGTCGGTACTTCGCGTGTCGGCACCCTGCTCGAGCAGGGCGTTGAGGATTTTCCCGTAACCCCGCCACGCGGCTTCGATCGTCGCGGTCCGCCCGTCGCCATCGGGCTTGTTGGCGTCCGAGCCTTGGGCGAGCAGGACGTAAACAGCTTCAACGTCGCCAAGCGTCGTTGCGACGCGCAGTTGATCTTCGCGCGGCGGTTGCTGAACGCGGTCGTCGGGCTTGGGGTTCGACAGGACGAAAACTTGACGGAGCTGGCTACGGCGCTGACGGGCTCGCAAATCATCCCGGAGGGTCATCTGCCGCTCGATGCGTTCGAGGGCTTCGCTGGCTTGTTTGCTGCCCTGTTCGGCCGCGGCAGAAAGCCAGGCATGGGCTTCCGCCAAATCGCGCGGTCGAACGCTGCCTTCGACGGACAGCGCGGCGCTCAGCAATTGGGCAGGCACGTATCCGTTCAAGCTGGCGCGTTGCAAATATTGCAGGCCTTTTTCAACATCGCGCGGCTGGCCATTTCCCGTGAGAAAAATCTCGGCCAGGCTGAATTGGGCATGGGCGTATCCCTGTTCAGCCGCCGACGCCATCCGAGATATGGATTGCTGCAAGGCTGGAGCGCTCTCTGCCGCCGCTGCCGCCTGTGCGGGGCTACGCGCTTGCGCAGCGACAATCTCTCCGACCGTCTCGTCGAGGCGCGGCAGGGCTTGGACGAGAGGTTGAAGGCTTTTTGCAACGTCGTCTCCCTTTGCGAAGGCGGCGGCCCCTGAGAGCGATTCGGAAGCCGATGCGGCTTGGGTTGAAGCCGTCGCTGCGTCAGACGTCGGCGCTGTCACGGCAAGCCCTTGCGGCGAAGGATTCTGCCTTGGGGACAAGGCGGCTTGCGTCTCAGATGCGCTAGTAGGAATTTGTAGCGCGTCGGCTTGCGGCGCAGCGGTTATAACCTGAGCCTGCGAGGACGCCGTTGCTGTCGCGGCATTCGCGATCGCTGCTTGCGCTGCGGCGGACGATGGCTGCGCTTGAACTGGAGAGGTTCGCGACGGCGCTGACGCGCTGGACTGACTCTGCGGCGTGGCGCTTTGCATCGTTGCGCCCGCTGGACTTTGCTCTGACCCAGCCGCACTCTGTTCCTGCGCTGAAGCGGATTGCGTCGCAGAAGTTGCGCGCTGAGCTTGGGCCTCCGCGGTTTGCGCTGTGACGCCAGGGCTTTGTGACCGAGATGCGGCAGGCAAACTTTCGGTCTCTGCGACGGCGGCATCCTTTGATATTCGCGCATCTGCCTCTGATTTCGCGTCCCGAGCCTGAGACGATTGCCCTGTCGCGGAGGCTGCGGCAGCCTCAATCGGACTTTGTTGCGGCGTTGGAGCGACGGAGGCAGAGGCTTCCTGGCTTGAACGCTGCGCTGCGGCTTGTCCGGTCGGCGACTGTGCGCTTGTCGCGTCGCGCGCCTCGGCGGATCGCGCTTGATCGACAGGGCTCTGCGCATCGGCAGCGGCGCGAGTCGATTGATTCGGCGTTTGGCTTTGCTCGTCGACTTTGTTGTCGGCCGCTTGCGTCAGCGAGCTTGATCCGGCGGCGCTTTGCAGTTTGCTGCGTTGGCCGGCGTCGGATTCGGTATTGATCGCGTCGGAGAGGAGGCCCCGGCCTCCGGCTGCGGCGAGTATTTCTGCCAAAGGCCGGGCGGCGGCTTTGTCGATCGCGGCGGCGAATTCAGGCGTTACTGTCGCGATTTCGATGCCTTTCGGTTCGACCGGCGGCTCGTCTTCTGTCAAAAATAAGAAGTGAGGCAAGCCGTACAAAAGTAGGGCCAGCAAGCCTCCATGTAGAATGACGGAAAAGGTGCTGCCGCGAATCACGATGTTCCCCGGTCGCGGTTGGGTTGGGCCGCGTCAAATCATACTCATTTTAATCGCCAATGGACTTGCGCGCTAGCGCGGGTCAGTCACGTTGTCGGGGGGAACAGCGCGACGCATTTGTTGGAGTTCATCGTGTAGGTCTCCAACAACTCGCAATAGGACGGTTTTTGCCCCAATTCGGCCATGGCGCCGATCACCGGATACCAGTTCAGCAACTCATGCTGGCCTGAGCTTTCCAGCAAACTCAGGGGCAGTTCGCGCCAAGCCGCATAGTCGCCGCGACGCAATTCAGCGAAGCGTTCGCGGTCCGCCGGGACGTCGGGGTAGAGGCGGTGGTTCTTATCGGTGAGGAAGGCGTGCGAGAAACTCGCCGTCGCGACCAACGCGATGCGCCAGGGCGTCGGCTTGAGCGCCCGCGCAATGGCGACGCCGAGATCGTAGCAGCGCTTCGGCGACGGGCCGGGCGGATCCACCTCGGCCGAATCGTCGCCGGCGCCGTCGAGCCCGCCCTTTTCGCGAATGAGCGCGGAGCCGTAGGCGTTGATGGCGAAGGGAATGATCGGATAGGGGAAGCCTTTGCGCTCGTGGTCGAGAAACAGCAGGGTGTTGGCGAAGGCGTGGCCGAGGTGATCCTGATGCGGCAACGAATAGCTGTAGGCCGGATCGAAGCCGTGGCCGAGCAATTCGGCCGCCAGCTTCTTGGCGATCTTTGTCGCGCCTGGATACTCGATCACCGTGTCGAGCGGATCGTTCCAGATGTTGATGGCCGGCCCGCCGATGCCGCGCGCCCGCTGATAGGGCTTCACCTGAAACTTATCCATGATGAAGACGCAATAGGGCGGCACGAGGTCTTCGCGGAAACATTCGTATTGGTCGTCGCCGAAAATGATGACGGCGTCGGGCTTGAAATCGTCGAGTGCCGTGCGGATGCGCGACACGCCGGCGAAGAAATCGGCGCGGTGCTTTGCGGCGAAGGCGGCGCCCTGATCGTCGCTCCATTCCTCGCGCATGCGCGCCGGCCAATTCGCCGGATCGCGCAAATGGTCAGGCAGTTTCGGGCTTTTCATGGCGGCGCCGATGCGCGCGGCCATCTCTTCGTCGGGAAACATGAAGCCGCCGAAGTGAGTCAGTCCTAGCCCGAGGATCTCGCCCATCGCCTTACTCCCTGATGTCTTGCGCGGGCGGTTGTTCCTGTCCGCTTATGACGGCGTCAGCCGCCCGTCACGCTCATATGGCGGGCGACGGCTGGCTTGTCGTGGCGGCGGTCGATGATGAAATCATGGCCTTTCGGCTTGCGCGCGATGGCTTCGGTGATGGCTGCGTCGAGCAAAGCGTCATCCACGCCCGTCCGCAGGGGCGTGCGCAGATCCGCGGCATCATCCTGGCCGAGGCACATGTAGAGCGTGCCGGTGCAGGTGAGTCGCACGCGGTTGCAGCTTTCACAGAAATTATGCGACAGCGGCGTGATGAAACCGATCATGCCGCCGGTCTCTTCGATGCGGGCGTAACGCGCCGGGCCGCCGGTGCGGTAATCGGACTCATCGAGGGTCCAGCGGCGTTGCAAGCGCGCGCGGACCAGCGACAGCGGGAGATAACGGTCGGTGCGGTCTTCATCGATCTCGCCGAGCGGCATGGTCTCGATCAAGGTGAGGGTGAAGCCTTCGCGGCCGCACCAGGCGATCATCTCGTCATATTCGTCGTCGTTGACGCCCTTGAGCGCCACGGCGTTGATCTTGACCTTGAGGCCGGCTTCTTTGGCGGCGCGCAGACCGTCTAGAACGACGGCAAGATCGCCGCGCCGCGTGATGGCGCGAAAACGCTCAGGCACCAACGAGTCGACGGAGACATTGATGCGCTTGACGCCGGCCCGCGCCAAGCCTTCGGCATGCTTGGCGAGCTGCGAGCCGTTGGTGGTGAGCGTCAGCTCTTCAAGCGCGCCGGTTTTGAGGTGGCGGCCGAGCGAATCGACAAGGCTCATGATGTTCTTGCGCACGAGCGGCTCGCCCCCGGTCAGACGCAGCTTCTTGACGCCGCGGCGCACGAAGGCGCTGCACAAGCGGTCGAGTTCCTCGAGCGTCAGCACGTCGGACTTGGGGAGGAACGTCATGTCCTCGGCCATGCAATAGACGCAACGGAAATCGCAGCGGTCCGTCACGGAGACGCGGAGATAGCTGATATGGCGGCCAAAGGGATCGATCATGGCCGTTATATTAGAACGGATACGGCGGTTTTCAAATGCGCGATTGGGTGAGGCCTGCGGCGAAAAACGACGAAATCCGGCGTCTCAGGCCAAATTGTAGCCGTCGACGACCTTCACCGGCTTGGCAAGCGGCAGCAGCAGGGTGAAGCGCGAGCCGCTCCCGGGCAGGCTTTCTGCCGTCAGGCTGCCACCCATCAATTGCGCCAAATGGCGCGAGACGCTGAGTCCCAGGCCGGTGCCCTCGGGGCGCTTATGCATGACGTCCGCCTTGACCTGATAGAAGCGCTCGAAGACGCGCTCCAACTCTTCGACCGGAATGCCGATACCAGTGTCCCAGACCGTAATGGCGAGCCGTCCATCGGCGTATTCGCGGGTATCGACGCCGATGGCGCCGCCGTCCGGCGTGAACTTGACGGCGTTGTTCAGCAGGTTCACCAGAATCTGCCGTGTGCGCAGCCGGTCGGCGAGAATGGTCCAATGATCTGCCATCTCGACGGCGTCGATGTTCAGGCGTTTCTCGGCCGCGCGCATGGCGACGAGCGTGCGCGCTTCCCACAAGAGCTCGCGGGCACGGACCGGCGCGGCGCTGATCGACAGGGTTTGCGTTTCGAGGTTTGCGGTGTCGAGAATGTCGCTGATGATCGCCAGCAAATGCTGGCCCGCCTTGTGGATGTCGCGGAAGTAGTCGACGTAAGGATCGCTGATCGGGCCGAGCACGCGCTGGATGGCGGCGTCGGAGAAACCGATAATGGCGTTGAGCGGCGTGCGCAACTCATGGCTCATCATGGCGAGGAATTCGATCTTGGTGCGCTCGCCGGCGCGCGCATCTTCGAGCGCGAGGTCGAGCTGCGCGTTGCGCGCGGTCAACGCCTCCATGGCCCGTTGCAACTCGGCCGAAGTCTGGCGTTCGGCGCGTTCCGCCGAGTGCTGGCGGGTGACATCGGCGCCGGTCCCGCGATAGCCGAGGAATTTGCCGCTGGCGTCGTCGAACACGGGTACGCCGCTGAGATGGACGCAGCGATGGCCGCCCTTGTCGTCCGGCATCAAAAACAATGCTTGGCGGAACGGCGCGCGGCGCTGCAGCAATTCTTTTGGCGTCTCTCGTCCGCCCGGCGCAAAGTCGCCCAGGCTCAGGAGATAGCGGCCTTTCAGGGCGTGCGGCGGCTGGCCGGTCGTTTCGGCAATGCGGGGCGAAACGAAGCTGAGGTTGAGGTTGTGGTCGGTCGCCCAAATCCAGTCTGAGGCGGAACGCACGACGTCTTGCAACCAGCTTTCCATCTCGCCGGCGCGCCGCGATGCCTGATTGAGCGGCGTGAGATCGGTGAAGCTGCCGCCGAAGCCGATGATGTCGCCGCTGGAGTCCTGAATCGGGAAATGGCGGCCGACGAAGGCGCGGTTGACGCCGCCGACAACAACGGATTCATGGGTCTCGATCGGTCGGCGCGCCAGATACAGCTTCTCGATGACGCGCATGAGCGCGACGGGCGTTTCGTCGATCGCCTGCACGTCGGCGGGCAGATCGAATAGGGCGCGGGCGATGTCGGCGAAGGCGGCGTTGGCGTAGACGATGTTGCCCGCGGCGTCGGTGGCGTAGGCTGGCGACAAGCGTTCGCACAGACCGCGTAGCAGATCGTTCTGCGTATCCTTGCCGACCTCGCCGATGACGATGCGCGGCTCTGGCGGTTCGGCCGGCGGCAGCGGGATGGGCTTAACTCCCTTGGTTTTTGAAGTGGCCAAAGGTTTCCGCTCAGATGGGGGCATGCGTCGATCCGGCGATTGCGACGCGTGCGGGATATAGGGGCAGTTTTGAGGCAAGCGGAGGGCAGCGCGAAGATGCGCTGGACGACGCGATGGGCTGCGACAGCCCCGCGTTACCGCTCAACATGCTGGTTCCCCGGCTCACACGATTTACTCATGGCCAACGCGGCCATATCGACGGAATTTGCGTCAATTTATAGAGAAGCCGAGGGTCGTCAAGCGCGCGCCGACAAGGCGACGCGAATTGCCGGCGTTAAGAGAATCGTTAATGGGCGACGTTAACCAAGATTGTTAATCAAGATCGCGATCGCGCAGCGCCACGAGGTTGATGATCGCCGCATTGATCACCTGCTTGCCCATGTTCTCGAAATTGACGGTGATGCGAAGTCCGATGGCCGATTGAATCTGTCCGATGCCCCATTCCGGATGATCGGGATGGCGGACATAGGTGCCTGGCGTAAGATCGGCAGCGCTGCTCATGGGAGATCGGGAAAACCTTCGGCTGGATCGGGTAAGCTTATAAAGGCGGATGGTTGTCATTCGCCGGCGGCTACGGCACTTTACCTCGCCGTCGTTCTTGCCCAAAGGACGCAACATCTTTCGTCGAAGGCTAATGGACCAATCTCTCGAATCCCGCCTAATCGAAATCCTTAACGCCCGTCTTTGCCACGATCTCATCAGTCCTGTCAGCGCCGTCAATAACGGCATGGAACTGATCGCCGAGCTCGGCGGCGATCCGGATGGCGAAGCGCTGGAGATGGTCGCCGTCAGCGGCAAGGAGGCGGCGCGCAAGCTGCGGTTTTTCCGCCTTGCCTTCGGATCGGGGCGGTTGCCCTCGGGGGGGGATGCCGGCGTTGGCGAAGCCCGCGCCGCTTTGCTCGATTGGCCGGTCGGCGAGCGTATTTCGCTGTCCTGGCCGGATGCGGCGGGGGCGAAAACAGTGCCGCGCGAAGGCGCTAAGCTTATGGTTCTGCTCGGGTTGACGGCTTTGGATTGCCTAGGCGGCGCCGGAACCGTGGAAATCGCCACTCGGCCGGCATCTGACCGCTTTTTATGGGCGGCGACGGCCAAAGGCGCGCGCGCCGCTCTCGCGACTGACATGGCCGCCGCTTTGGCAGGACAGGGAAATGTAGCGGATTTGACGCCGAAGACAGCGCCGGCGGCCTATGCCGCCCTGTTGGCGACCGGCATCGGCGCGCGCATTACGAGCACAGCCGCGCCGGGCGAGATCAAGCTGGAA
The DNA here is from genome assembly GCA_964628235.1 of uncultured Rhizobium sp. Taxonomy (GTDB): domain Bacteria; phylum Pseudomonadota; class Alphaproteobacteria; order SMXQ01; family SMXQ01; genus CAMAVH01. The sequence continues at coordinate 37,503 of CAZVLU010000028.1, forward strand.
TGCCTGATCCCGTTGCCGGCGTGAACGTCGACCGTTAGGCGGTTGCCGCCACGCCTTCGGCGGGGGTGGCGAGACGCGGATCTTCGTTCGGGTCGCGCAGCACATAGCCGCGGCCCCAGACGGTCTCGATGTAATTGTCGCCGCTCGTCGCCGTCGCCAGCTTCTTGCGCAGCTTGCAGATGAAGACGTCGATGATCTTCAACTCGGGCTCGTCCATGCCGCCGTAGAGATGATTGAGGAACATCTCCTTGGTCAGCGTCGTGCCCTTGCGCAGCGAGAGCAGTTCGAGGATGCCGTATTCCTTGCCGGTCAGATGGAGCGGCTGGCTGTCCACTTCGACCGTGCGCGCGTCGAGATTGACGACGAGGCGGCCGGTGCGGATGACCGATTCGGAATGGCCCTTGGAGCGGCGGATGATGGCGTGGATGCGGGCGATCAACTCGCCTTTGTCGAAGGGCTTGGTCAGATAGTCGTCGGCGCCGAAGCCGAGGCCCTTGATCTTTTTATCGGGCTCAGTGAGCCCGGAGAGGATCAATACCGGAGTGTTGATGCGGGCGCCGCGCAAACGGCGCAAGACCTCATAGCCGTCGATGTCGGGCAACATGAGATCAAGGAGCATAAGATCGTAATCGTACAATTTGCCGATCTCGAGGCCGTCTTCGCCGAGATCCGTGCAATCCACGACGAAACCTTCCGACTTCAGCATCAGCTCGATGCTCTTCGCCGTGGCGCTGTCGTCCTCAATCAGCAAAACACGCATGACCGGCTCCCCCGCAATCTCTTCAGTGAGCGTTAACCATAGGAGTCATTATGGAGGTGTTCAAGTTAACAAAACCTTTACTTAAAGCTTCGTCAAAGGCCGATTTTATGCGGTTTTTCGCAGACGAAAGATGAACCGCGACGGCAAATTTTCAGCCGGGCTTCAGCGAATTTTAAGCAGTTAACGACATTATGGGGTTGTGCCGCATTGGCCCCCCGTATCTAGGGGGACAAGGCAGCGGCCCCTACAAAAAGTTATCCACAGCTTTGACCGGGATCCTCGCTTTGCCCGACGCCCTCAATGTCCTGCTCGCCAATATCAATCAAATTGCGGAATGCAATCTTTATGGCCGGGTCACGGCCGTTCAGGGAATGTTGGTCGAAGTGGGTGGTGTTCAGCGCCGCCTTTCGGTCGGTGACCGTTGCGAGATCGCGGCGCGCGGCGACCGCAAGTTGAATTGCGAAGTCGTCGGCTTTCGCGATGGCCGAGCTCTGCTCATGCCGTTCGGCGCGCTTGAAGGCGTCGGCCTCGGCTGCAAAGCCGACGTGATCGATGCGGCTCCCGTCGTGCGGCCGACGACGGCCTGGCTCGGGCGCGTCATCAACGCGATGGGCGAACCGATCGACGGCAAAGGGCCGTTGCCGGAAGGCGATGTCGTTTATCCGCTGAAGAATAATCCGCCGCCGGCGCACGCGCGCCAACGCGTCAGCGGCAAAGTCGATCTCGGCGTGCGCGCCATCAATACTTTTCTTTCCTGCTGCCGCGGCCAGCGCATGGGCATCTTTGCCGGCTCCGGCGTCGGCAAATCGGTGTTGCTTGGCATGATCGCGCGCTACACGGCCGCCGACGTCAGCGTGATCGGCCTGATCGGCGAGCGTGGCCGCGAAGTGCAGGAATTCATCAGCGACGAATTGGGCGAGGAGGGCTTGGCGCGCAGCGTCGTCGTCGTCGCCACCTCCGACGAATCGCCGCTGATGCGCCGCCAAGCGGCCTACATGACCCTGTCGATGGCGGAATATTTCCGCGATCTCGGCTCCAATGTTCTTTGCATGATGGACAGCGTGACGCGCTTCGCTATGGCGCAGCGCGAGATCGGCCTGTCTGCCGGCGAGCCGCCGACCAGCAAAGGCTATACCCCCACTGTCTTCGCCGAACTGCCCAAGCTTTTGGAGCGCGCCGGACCCGGCCTGCACGGCCAGGGCAACATCACCGGCCTGTTCACGGTGCTGGTCGACGGCGACGATCACAATGAGCCGATCGCCGACGCCGTGCGCGGCATCCTCGACGGGCATATCGTGCTAGAGCGCTCGATCGCCGAGCGCGGCCGCTATCCGGCGATAAACTTGCTGCGCAGCCTGTCGCGCGCCATGCCGGGCTGCAACAACGATGGCGAGAACAAGCTGGTTGGCCGGGCGCGCGAATTGTTGTCGGCCTATGAAGATATGGCGGAAATGATTCGCCTCGGCGCCTATCGTCCGGGCAGCGATCCTAAGACCGATGAGGCGATCCGCTACTACCCGGCGCTCGACGGTTTTCTCAAGCAATCGCGCCATGAGCGCGCAAGCCTGCCCGGCGGCTACGAGCAACTCGCCGCTATCCTGCAAGGCGATGCTGCATGAACGGGCTGGAAGGGCTGATCCGCCTGAACAAATGGAAGCTCGATGAAAAGCGTCTGGCGCTCGCGGAATTGGAGCGGCTTGCCCAGCGTTTGCGCGATCAATTGTCGGCGTTGGAGCGCGAATTGGCTGCTGAGCAAAAAATTGCGGCAAACTCCGTTGAAGCCAGCATTTCTTATGCCCATTATGCCAACGCCGTCACTCTTCGGCGCGGCATCCTCAATCAGTCACTGGCCGAGGTCGAAGCGCAAATTCGCGTCGCGCTCGAAGATGTCGCAGAGGCATTTCGCGAATTGAAGAAATTCGACATCGTAAAAGCCCGCCGCGACCGTGAAGCGGCGGAAAAGAACAAGCGCTTACAGCAAGGCCTGCTCGACGAGATGGGCCTGCAATTGCATCGACGCAGCAGCGAAAACGCCAGTTAAGCCGGCGCGCGGCTAAACCGTGACGCCGGGGCCCGATGCCTGCCAGTTCTCGAATGGGCCGGGACGAAGATCGCGCGCGACCTGAAATACCACGGACCCGGTCAACCGCGTTGCTTGCAGGGCGTCGTTGAAGATTTCCATGATATTGGCGCGGATGTCGGGCGGCAGATTATCTTTCGTGCGCACGGCGAGATCGAATTTCGGCAGATGCACCAAGCCGTCGAGCTGCAACGCGCCGAGCTTGCTCATTTCCGCTTCGATGATGAAACGCGCGCCGTCCTTGCGCTCGCCATTTTGATCTTTCTGCGCTCGCCGCATCGACATGCGGATTTGCCGTAATTTCTCGCCATCGAAGACCGGCAGAAGCAGGGTTTGCCAGCCATTGGTCTGCGTCTCGGCGAGGCGCGGCAGATTGGCGACGTCATCCGCCAGCCGATTGACGAGCGCGCCATGTCCGGCGCGTTCCAAACTGTCGATCGTTTGGTCGCCGAGCCATTGGCGCAAATTACCGCCGCGCACGGCGACAATGAACAGCAGCATGCCGGCAGCCAAAGTCGGTCCGACGCGCGGGATAGCCGTCGTCAGTGTCTGTTGGGCGATCTCGGGGGCATCGGCTTCCAGCGCGGCTGCGACATCACGCAACGCCGGCCATTCTTGGCCGAGCGATATCAGACGCCGCGACGCGCCGAGGTCGCGGGCGATAAGGTCGGCCGGCGCGGTCGCTGAGCTACGCGGGGTCAGCAATTCGAGAAGAACTTGGCTGCCGGCGGGCTCGCTGGCAGGGAATGGCAGACGCAGCAGACCGAGCGGCGTGCGCAGGAGGGTGACGTTGGCGGTGTCCGCTGGCGTGCCGGCGACGACAGTCGCGGCGAAGATGACGGCATCCTCGCTGGCGGCGATGCCTGGTGCGATGCGCGGCATGGGAGCTTCGGCGATTGCAGAATTGCCCGGCGTGCGAACCGGCGCGGCGGCGATGCCGAGTACACGCACGGCGATCGGACCGGGATCAGGCATCGGCGCGGCGGCGTTCTGCGGCACAAGGTTGGCTTGGACGAGCGGATTGGTTGCTGAGACGCTTTGTGGCGTTAAGCTCGCGTTGACAACGATGCCCGGGCGCAAATGCGTGGCGGCGCTTTGGGCTATGGGTGTTTGTAAGCTTACGGGCTTGGTTGCTTGATCGGCCAGAGGCGGCGTCTTGTCCGGCGGTTGCGTGCCGCCCGCGACCGTCGGCAGCTTCGTCGCGTTGCCGGCGACGGTGAGCGTCGCGGCGGCTTGCCCGGCGAGCGGTTGGCCATCGACCGAGAGGATCATGGCTTGGGATTGCGCGCCGAGCGATTGGATCTGCAAGGTTACAGCGGCGCCGATGCGCAATGGGAGCGGGGTTTGTAGCGAAACCGCGCCCTTATCGGTGCGAATGATGATTTGGCCGCGTGGACCGCGTTCGGCGACCGTACCGCTGATAACGGCGCCAACGCCGAGTTGCGCCAACGCGGCTGGAATAGCACCGCTCGAAATAGCGGCGAGAGCTGCTGCTGTGGCAGGCCCGCTGAGAGAAACGGCGGGCCCGATGTTCACTGGAATAGCGGCGCGCATAGCTGGAACGTCGGTCATGAGACCCCACGCAACGGCATAGATGTTGTCAGGCGGCCGACAAGCGCCGCCACATCGCCGGCGACATCGCTGTTTGGATAGCGCATGAGCAACGGAGCCTGCTGGCGTATCGCATCGCGGACATGGGGATCGTTGCGCACCACGCCGGCGAGCGGCGGGCTGCATTTCAGGAAGTTTTCGCAGGCTCGGAGCAGCGTCGCGTAAGTGCGTTCGCCGTCGCGCGACGATGCCGCCATGTTGACGACGGCGCGCAGATCGGCGTCCGGTCGTTCGCTTTTGACCACCTTGATGAGCGCGTAGGCATCGGTCAGCGCTGTCGGCTCGTCGGTGGTGACGACGAGGCCGGTGCCGGCGCGGCTCAGCATGGTGCGCACCGTGCGGTCGATACCAGCCCCGATATCGATGACCAGCCAATCGTAGGACGCGGCAAGCACCATCAAGTCGTCGCGCAGGGCAACGAGACGCGCGGGCGGCAGGCTGGCGAGCCCGCCAGCGCCAGATTGTCCGGCGATGATGTCGAAGCCGCCGTCTTCGTAGTGGAAGGCCGTGCCTTGGAGGCTGCGGCGGCCGGCGATGACCGATGACAGATCGTGTTTGGGCGCCAGGCCAAGCTGAATATCGATATTGGCCAGCCCCAGATCGCCGTCGAACAATAGGACACGGGCGCCGTTGCGGGCGAGGCTGTGACAGAGCGTGACCGACAGCCAGGTCTTGCCGACGCCGCCTTTACCGGAACTGACGGCGATGACGTTGGCGACGGGAAGCGGCGCTGCCGCCGGCCCGTTGCCGACGATGGTGAAGGGGCGAGGCTGGATGGTCATGGCATCGACTCGGCAAAAGCGGGTTCCGCCGACGCCAAAGTGGCGACGCGGTCGGCAGGGGCTGCCGTCAAAAGGCGTGAAAGCGCGAGCGGGTTGAGCGGAGATAGGCCGTCGGCGAGATGCGGGCCGATCCCGACATCGCAAAGCCGCAGATTGGCGGCGCTGGCGGCGGCGAGCATGCCGCCGAGGCGGCGCGCGGTGTCGAGGCGGGTGACGAGCAGGCGAGTGGCGCCAAGGACAGCAAACGCCCGCGCCATATCGGCCGATTCGTCCGCGTCCATGCCGGCGGGCAGCACGAGGATCGGCTCGGCGTCCGTGGCGGCGATGAAATCCTGCAGGCGGCGCATGTCGTCGCCGTCGAACGGGTTGGCGCCGGTGGTGTCGATCAGCTTGACGGCGGCGGCATGCGAGGCGTCGACGGCGTCTTGCAATTCGGCGGGCGTTTGGGCGACGCGCGCATCGATGCCGAGCAGGGCGGCGTAGCCAGCGACTTGCTCGACCGCGCCGGTGCGTAAAGTGTCGGTGGTGATGATGGCGACTCTGCGCTTGGCGAGGCGAGCCCGCGCGGCGATCTTGGCGGCGCTCACGGTCTTGCCGGCGCCCGGCGGCCCGATGAGCATCAGCGGCCGGATATCCTGACCGGCGCTGAGCGGCGCGAAGGCGAAATGTTCGTCGAGCGCGCCGGCGAGGGCGAGCACGGCGTCGTCAATCGCCGATGCGGCGGCGCTGTCGGCGAGATTCTCGGCGATGGCTGGCGGCACACGGTGGTAGTGCAGGGTGTCCTGCAACGCGTCGAAGCCGTCGGCAGGCTCGGCAGAGACGGGCGCGATGGTGAAGGGGTCTTGCGGCGCTATATCGATCGCCGCGACGACCTCGACCAAGCCCGTCGCCGGCTCATGGCTCGATACGATGACTGCATCCGCGCCCAATTCGGCGCGGACCAGCTTCATCGCTGCCGCCATGCTCTCTGCCGTGAATGTCTTTAGCCGCATTCGTCCGCGCTCCCCGCGTCCTTAGCGTCAGATTTGCCCGAGGGTTTTGATACGCGCCTTGGGATGAACTTCGGTCTGCGCCATGACGGTGGTGGCCGGACGGAAACGCTCGACGATCGAACGCACGTAAGGCCGCACGTTGGCGCTGGTCAGCAGCACGGGGTTCTCGCCGAGCATGGCTTGGCGCTCGAACACCTGGCGCAGCTTGGTGATGAAGTCCTGCAAACGGCTCGGTGCCAACGAGAGTTGGCGGTCTTCGCCGCTGCCGACCAGGGATTCGGCGAAGGCTTGCTCCCATTCCGGCGACAGCGTGATCATCGGCACGTAGCCAGCCGCCGAAGTGTTGGCGTCGCTGATCTGGCGCGCCAGGCGGGTGCGGACATGCTCGGTGATCGACTGCAAATTGTGCGTATAGCTGCAAGATTCGAACACGCCTTCGAGGATGGTCGGCAGATCGCGGATCGACAAGCGCTCGGCGAGCAGGTTCTGCAGCACGCGTTGCAGGCCCGAGACCGAGATTTGCGACGGGATGAGATCGGCGACGAGCTTTTGATGTTCCTTGCCCATCTCGTCGAGCAGCTTCTGCGCTTCGGCATATGACAAGAGTTCGGACATATGCTCCTTCACCACTTCGGTGAGGTGCGTGGTGACGACGGTGGCGGGATCGACCACGGTATAGCCGCGGAACGAAGCTTCCTCGCGCAAACCGTCGGCGATCCACATGGCGGGCAGCCCGAAGGTCGGCTCGACAGTTTCCTCGCCGGCCAGCGCGATGCGCTCGCCCTTGGGGTCCATGACGAGAAGCATGTTGGGACGTAGATCGCCACGACCGGCTTCGATTTCCTTGACGCGCACGATGTAGGTGTTGGCCGGCAACTGCATGTTGTCCTGAATGCGGACGGAGGGCAGGACGAAGCCCATGTCGCCGGCGAGCTGGCGGCGCAGCGCCTTGATCTGGTCAGTCAGGCGCTGGCCGTTCTCGTTGTTGATTAGCTGAAGCAGGCCATATCCGAGTTCGAGGCGGATATAGTCCATCTGCAACGCCGAGGAGATCGGCTCTTCGGCGAGCGGGATGGCGGCGGTGGCGCGCTCTTCGGCAGCGGCGACGTCATCCTTGACGCGCGTTTGCTTCTTGCTGAGGCGGTAGGCGGCATAGCCGGCGCCGGCGGCGAGGCCGAGAAACGGCAGCATCGGGATGCCGGGCAGCAAGGACATCAGCACCAGCAAGCTGGCCGAGAGACCGAGAGCGGCGGGATAGCCGCCAAGCTGGCTGAACAGCGCCTTGTCGGCGGTGCCGTTGACGCCGGCCTTAGAGACCAACATACCGGCGGCGGTCGAGACGATGAGCGCCGGGATCTGGCTGACGAGGCCGTCGCCGACCGTCATCAGCGTGTAGTAATTGCTGGCTTGAGCGAAGCTGAGGCCCTTCTGGGCCATG
>CAZVLU010000029.1:0-44744 GCA_964628235.1 uncultured Rhizobium sp.
TCGACGCTTTTACGACCACCGGGATGCCGAGCGTCTTCGACCATTCGGCGGCGAAAGCCTCGCGCGTTTCCGGGCGGCGCGAGGTGACGCGGATTTCGTCGAACTTGTACATGGTGAGCAAGCAGCGCAGCACGTTGGTGCCCATGGTGCCGATGCCGATCAGGCCGAGCACCTTCGGATCGCGCGGCCCCATCCATTTGCAAGCCAGCACGGCAGCGGCAGCGCTGCGGATCGCGTAGCTCCAATGTTCATCGACGATGGCCAGCGGCTCGCCGGTCATCGGATCGGAGAGCATGACATAGCGCGCGCAATCGAGCTGGCCGACGGTGTTGCGCACGCCGTCGTCGTAATAGTTGTAGAGGCGCACGCCGGTCGCCGGCAGGTCCTTGAGAAAGGCGCCTTTGACATGCCAATGGTTGTGAAACGGCGCGGCGACGTCGAGCTTGAAGCTCGGCGGCGTCGACCATTGCACGCTGTCGCGCGAATGCATCATGTAAACGTCTTCGCAGACGCGCAGCGTCTCCTCGATCGTCAGGATGTCGAGCGTGTCCTTGTAGGGCACGAATAGAATGCCGCGGGGGTCAGCCACTTTCATCTCTCCTAGAACAAAGGCGTCGTCAGGCGCGCCAGCTCATTCGTCGCGCACGAAATCGAAGTGCGCGCCCGCCGGGCTGTAAATCTCGAAGGTCTCGAAAATATCGTCGCTGAGATTGCTCAGCGAATGGCGCGTGCCAGCGGGGATATAGACGATATCGTCGGCGTGGATCAGATAGGTCTGATCCTCGATCCGCAGCGTGCCCTCGCCCTTGCGCACGATATAGATGTTGTCCGCGTTGGTATGGTGATGCAGATAGCCGCGCTGCGCGCCGGGAATCAGGCGGTTGAGATGCAGGTCGACCTTTTCCGTGCCGAGCGCCTTGTTGACGAGGCTGATCTTGTCGCCGCGGTTGTCGCCGAGCGGGCCGACCGGCTGCTCGCTGAGTTTCATGATCTTGAACAAGGCACTGTCTCCGTTATGCGGCGCATCGCGCCGTTAGCTGTGCGCCGGCAGATCGCCGGCGCCGAAATCCCAAAATAGACCTGCCATAATAGCCAGGCCTTCGCGCACGATCGGCGCCAGCAGATGCTCGTTCGGCGCATGCTGCGAACAGCCGCCATAGGAATGCGGCACCCAGATCGTCTTCAATCCGAGCACGTCGGCGAAAATATCGTTTGGCAATGAGCCGCCGAGATTGGGCAAGATGGCCGGCAGCGCGCCCGTCGTCTGTGCGATGGAATGGGCCGCCCACTGCGCCCAAGGATCATCGGGATCGAGGCGGCTGGCGGCGAAAAAGCCGCCCTCGCCGCGACGCACATCGACGTCGGCAAAGCCGTGACGGTCGAGATGACGCCGCAGCGCCGGAATGATGTCGTCGGTCTCGGTGCCGACGACATAGCGCAATTGGCAATGGGCGCGCGCCGACGGCGGCACGGCGTTCACCGGGCTTTCCGGCGTGCCCGCCGTGAAGGCGAGGATCTCGAAGCTGTTCCAGGCAAAGACGCGTTCTGCCGGCGTCAAACCCGGCTCGCCCCAGTCCTCATCGACCACCGGGCCATCCGCGCCGCCCTCGACGACGAGGCCCTTAAGAGCGCGGCGCACCGAATCGGGCAACGGCGGACGCCATTCGGGGACCTGAATGGCGCCGCGCCGGTCGGTGATGGTGGCCAGGGCCTGCGCGAGAATAATGGCTGGATTGGCGAGCAGGCCGCCCCAATTTCCCGAATGATGACCGCCTTTGCGCAGATCGAGGGCGAGATCGATCATATGGCCGCCGCGCGCGCCGAGGAACATGGTCGGCCGGCCGGGCGCGAGGCGCGGCCCGTCGGAGGCGATCAGCACGTCAGCTTTCAGCAAGCCGTCGCGATGCGCCTCGCATATCTCGCGCAGGCCCAGCGAGCCGATCTCCTCGCCCATCTCAATCAAGATGCGCGCGTTGAATCCAAGCCGGCCCCGGGCGCGTATCACGGCGGCCAATGCGCCGATATTGATGCTGTGCTGGCCCTTGTTGTCGGCCGTGCCGCGTCCGTAGATGCGATCACCTTCGACTGTGAGTCCCCAAGGCGACAGGCCGTTCTGCCAGCGCCCGTCCTGGCCACGGATCGTGTCGCCATGACCGTAGGTCAAGGTCGTCACAAAAGACGGGTCTTCGATACGCTCGGCGACGAGAAACGGCGGATTGCCGGGAAAGGGATTGGCCAGCAGGTGACAGCGAAAGCCGAGCGCTTCGAGACTCGGGCGCATTTCGTCTTCGAGATAAGCGGTCAGCGCCGCAGCCCGCTCGGGCTCCTGGCTCGCACTAGGAATTGCGATGCGCCGTCCGAGATCGGTGGCGAATTCGCCGCTGTCGAAATAGGCAAAGGCTGCGGAGATAGCGCCGTCGCGGCTTGCCGCCAACCCGGTCATGCGCGCCCGCCGGGCGGCAGCATCCGCTCGACGAGGCGCGTCCAATAGGTCGCGCCGAGCGGCAGGATCTCGTCGTTGAAATCGTAACGCGGATTGTGCAGCAAACAGCCGTTCTCGACCGGTCCGCCGCCGATCCAGATAAAGTTGCCCGGCACCACGTTCGACATGAAGGCGAAATCGTCCGAACCCATGATCTGCGGGTGGGAGGCATCGACATTGCTCTCGCCGACCAGTTCCGCCGCGACGCCGACGCAGAAGGCCGTCAGCGCTGCATCGTTGTGCACGGAGGGATAGCGGCGCTCGTAGACCAATTCCGCCGCGCCGCCGTGCATGGCGGCGATAGAGGTGGCGATCTCGCGCATGCGCGCCTCGATGCGATCCTGCAATTCGACCGAGAAGGTGCGCACGGTGCCGCGCATAGTCACCAGTTCAGGAATGACGTTGTCGCTTTCGCCGCCGTGGATCGCGCCGACGCCGATGATCGCCGAATCGAATGGCGATAGATGGCGGCTGACGATGGTTTGCAGAGCGATGACGATTTCCGACGCGATCACGATAGGATCGACGCAAAGATGCGGATAGGCCGCATGGCCGCCATGGCCGCGCACGGTGATGCCGAAGTTGTCGGCCGACGCGAGGGCGGCGCCGGGACGCGTGGCGAACTGGCCGACGGGGAGTTGCGGCCGGTTGTGCATGCCGAACACCGCCTCGGCCGGAAATTTCTCGAACAGGCCGTCGCGCACCATGACGCCGCCGCCGGCCATATTCTCCTCGGCGGGCTGGAAGATGAGATGCACCGTGCCGTCGAACTCGGCCGATTCGGCCAGATAGCGCGCCGCGCCGAGCAGCATGGCGGTGTGGCCGTCATGGCCGCAGCCATGCATGCGGTTGCTATGCTGCGAGCGATGGGCGAACTCGTTCATCTCCTGCATGGGCAGGGCGTCCATGTCGGCGCGCAGGGCGATGGCGCGGCTTGATGTGCCGCGCTTGATCGTGCCGACCACGCCGGTTTTCGCCAGCCCGCGATGAACGTCGATCGAGAAGCCCTTCAGCGTCTCGGCGACGAGGTCCGACGTCCGCTTTTCTTCAAAGGCGAGCTCCGGATGGGCATGGATGTCGCGCCGCCATGCCGTCATCTCCGCCTTATGGGCGGCTATGCTATCGATCACGCGCACAAAATGGCGCCTAGTAGTGTCACTGTACCAACTCGCGAGGCGTGCTGGAGGCTTCGTCCATGATCTTCTGCTGCTCTTGCCAGGATAGGGTCGAAAGCGGCAGGTTGCGTGCCTTCATGGCGGCGACGAAAGCGGGATCAACCATTGTCTCGGCGACCGCTTTGCGGAGAGCCGCAATGCGATCCGCAGGCACGCCCGGCGGCGCGATCAAGCTGCGCGACAACGCGCTGAAGGACGCGACGAAATTGAAAGCGCGCTTCGACTTTTCATCGGTCGCCATGTTCTGCAGCAAAGGGGCATCGAGATCCGACTCCTGATTATAGCCGACCTGCAGAAGCACCTTGTCGCCGCCCGCTTGTGCATTCGACGCCCTGCGCTCTTTGATCGCAAGCCAAGAGGTGAACACGCCGTCGACTTCGCCACGATCCATCGCCAGCGTCGTTTCGGCAATGCCGCGATAGCCCGTGATCACCTTGAATTTGGTGCCGAGATAGCGGTTCATCGTGATCGGGATAAAGTATTGATATGAGCCCTGGTCGGTCGCGCCGAGCGAAATTTCCTGCCCTTTCATCGACTGGATATCTTGCGCCGGCGCCTTGGGGCTGACCGTAAGAACGGCGTTCAATTGGGCAAACAAGCCCAACGCGGGAAAATTCTTCAGATCGTATTTGGCGCCTTCGGGATTCATCACCTGGGTGATGGCCGCCGTTTGCGCCAGCATGCCGATCACGCTGCCGTCTTTCGGCGAGCTGTTGTACATCTGGTTTGTCGCCTGGATGCCGCTCGGGATGAATTGCAGGATCATGTTCGGCTTGCCCGGAATCTTCGGGGCAAGATGCTCGGTGATCAGCGTGCCATAAAGATTATAGGTGCCGCCGGGACCGGTCGGCAGAATGACGGCGATCGTTTTGCCTTTATAGAACTGCTCGACCGATTGCGCCGTTGCGGCCGCGGATTGCAGCGCGGCGCCTGCGCCAGCGAGGATGATGAGAGTCTTCAGGGCCTGAATTGGGCGCATTGCCAAGTCTCCGTGCGATGAATGAGGAAAGGCACGTTGCTATTTACACGCCGTCGAAAATTTTCTTGCCTGTCGCCTTCTCGATGTGGCGGCCGAAACGGAATTTGACTTCCGGGCCGTCCATCTGGGCGGTGCGCAGGTCGGTGCCGACCTTCTCGACCTCCAGCACCATAAAGGTGTGGCCGGGTTCCATGACGGCTTCCTCGAATTTTTCCTTGAAAACCGCGATGTCGTTGAAGTGATAGACGCGCTTGATGCCGACGGCGCGCGCCATCCCGGCATAATCGGCGTGGTCCGTGTAAGGGATGTTGACCTCGTCCGTCGAGCTGTAGCAGTGGTTCGAGATCATGAAATGCTTGAGATTCGGCAGGCTCATGCGCCGCTCGACAAACAGCATACCCGGATTCATGACAAAGGCGCCGTCGCCGCTAAACGCCCACACGCGCTTGTCCGGCAGGCCCACGGCAACGCCCGATGCCATCATCGACGACAGGCTCATGGAGGCTGTCAGGTAAAAGGCGCGATTCACGTCCTTGGTGACGTGCCACCAAGTGCCGGAACTGTGGCCGGCCGACGTCATGACGAGGACGTCGTCGTCGGCATATTTCGCCATGTGCTCGAAGCAATCTTTCAAAATCATGGCTTAGGCCTCCCCGTACCAAACATCGCGAGTCATCGCGACAACCACAGGACGGTTGATCGTGCGCGAATGCTTATAGGACTTGCCGATCAACGACAGCTTGTCGCTGCTTTCGACGATGACATAAGGCAAATCCACCGACTGCATGAGCGGTTGCAGATAGAGCCCGTTCGACACTTGATAGCGCGCCGAGTCCCCCATATGTCCGCGCAGCGAGATGAGGAACATCATCGGTATTTCGTAGGTGTAATTGATCTTGGTGATGGCGTAGATGCAGGTCATCAGGCCCGAAGCGCCCATCAGCGCGACCGACGGCGTGCCGCCGAGGAAAGCTCCGGAACAGAGGCCCACCGCCGACTCCTCGCGGTTCACCGGCACATGGATGAAGCGGTCGTCGACCTCCAGCTTCTTGATCAACTCGGCCAACCAATCGTCGGGCAGGCTGGCCACCAGCTTGATTCCCGCCGCGTCGAGCGCATCGGCGATGCGGGACGCCGCCGCCAGCCTCTTTTCTAATTTATCAGACACCCTGAGCCTCGCTTATTCGGTCATTTGTTAAAGTTTGGGCGAACGTGGCGACCGCTGTCTACGGCTTAAGCCAACGCCATTGGCGATGGCGCATTTCGCTTATCGCGTGACTTAAAATCAGGCGGATCATCTCCCATTAACCGCATGAGGAATCACGGCATAATTGAGAGAATCGCGCCTTGGCCGAGCCGTGCTCATTTCACAGGCCGCCGATGCCTAGACGGCTAGCAAATCACGCGGGGATCGGCCTGCTTGCATAGAGCGATGTCTTGCTTCAGCATTTCGATGTGATTGAAAAAACGATCAGCGGACGTGCGGACGCCGATGCGCCGCCGATCCGGAAACCTCCTTCAGCGGCAAAGCGGAGACAGACATGACGACATGGCATCAGATCAGCCGACGCGGTTTTCTCGGCGCTTCCGCGGCAGGACTTGCGGGCGTGGCTTTAAGCGGGCCGGCGCTCGGCCAAAGCTTCCCGACCCGTCCGATCCGCTGGATTTGCTATCAAGCGGCTGGCGGCTCGATGGATCTGACGATGCGCGCCTATATTCCGTCTCTGGAGAAGCAGGGCATCCGCATTCAGATCGAATATGTCACCGGCGGTTCGGGCAATCCGGCGCGCACGCAAGTCTTCAACGCGCCGCCCGACGGCTATCTGATCGGCCTCGACACCGCGCCCGGCGCGGTGCTGAACGAGGTTGTCGCCGGCGCCGCCTTCAAGGCTCTGCAATTTTCCCCGATCTTCGGTTGGGCCGTGGATGGCTGGCAAATCTGCACCCGCAAGGACGGCCCGATCAAAACCGCCGCCGACTTGGTGACCATCTCCAAGACTCGCCCGGTCACCGCCGCCTCGATCGGTCGCGGCTCGACCAGCCATTTGCAGCTTCTGGTGCTTGCCGAGACGCTGGGCATCCGCATGAACATCGTGCATTTCTCGGGCTCGGCTCAGGCCTATCCGCAGGCTATCGGCGGCAATGTCGATATCGCCATCGGCGGCCCCGGCTCGGCGGCGCGCGCGCGCGACAGCCTGCATATCGTCGGCGTGATTCGAGACAAGGAGCCGGCCCTGCCCGACGTCTCGAGCTTCAAAACCCAGGGCTTCAACGTGCCTGAGATCAACCAGACTTGGTACGTCTCGACCGCGCCGAAGGTCCCGGCCGACCGCATGGCGCGCCTTACCGACGCCTTCTCCAAGGCTTACGATGATCCGGAGTTCGTGGCCGCGCAGAAGAAGATCGGCTTTGTCACGCTCGAGAAGCTGCTGCCGGCCGATATCCTCAAGATCAACCAAGCGGCCTTCGCGCTGGCGGAGAAGTACAAGGATCAGCTCGGAAACGCTTAATCGTCTCGTGGCCTTCCCGCCGCTTTCCGCCGCTGCGGCCACATGGTCGGCGCTTCGCAGTCGTCCCAGCGAAGCGCTGACCATTCTCGGCTTGATCTGCCTGTTCTGCATCGTCATCGCCGGCACGTTCGATCTGAAGTTCGCCGCCGGGCTCTTCCCGCGAATCGTCGGCTGCTTCGGCCTGTTGGTCACCGGCATCGTCGCCGCGCGCTTCTTCGCTTTCAGCCACGCCGAGATCGATAGCGACGACGAGATGAGCGCCGCGCCGCGCGACAGGCGGCTGATCGCTCTCACGACGCCGCTCGCTTACGGCGCGCTATTCTACGTTTTCGGCTTTTATATTTCCGCTGGAGCGATCATCGCCGGCGTTCCCTGGCTGCTGGGCTATCGCAAATTCTTAGCCCTGCTCGTCCTGACGCTCGCCACAGTCGGCGCCCTGCACGGGGTCTTCTCGACATTGCTCGACGTGCCGATCCCGCTCGGCATCGTCGGCGAATGGTTCATGCGACGTTTCGTCTACATAGACTGAGGGCCCATTGGAAAATTTGCTCATAGGCTTGGGCGCGGCGATGGAGCCTGAGCGGCTCATGTTCATGGTCATCGGCACCTTCGCCGGATTGTGGATCGGCGCGCTGCCGGGCCTCGGACCGGTGAGCGCGACGGCGATCATCCTGCCTTTCACCTACTTCATGGACCCCTTGTCGGCGCTGCTGCTGATCGCATCGATCTATTCGGCGTCCGCCTATTCCGGCTCGGTGAGTTCTATCCTGCTCAACGTGCCCGGCGAGGCGACGTCCGCCGCGACCGCCTTCGACGGCTTTCCGATGGCGCAACAAGGCAAGGCGCGGGTGGCGCTGGGGATTTCATTGACGGCCTCGCTGGTCGGCGCCCTCGCGGGCGTCGCCGTGCTGACGTTCGGCTCGCAACCCGTCTTGAAGATCGCGCTGATGTTCAGCCCGGCCGAATATTTCGCCCTCGCCGTGCTCGGGCTTGTCGCCATTTCCGCGGCGGACGGCGGCAACATGTACAAGGGGCTGGCGATGTGCTGCTTCGGCATGGCGCTCGGCTTCGTCGGCGTCGACAGCGTGATCGGCGTGCCGCGCTACACCTACGGCACGATCTATCTGCAAAGCGGCATCAGCCTTATCGCAGTCATGATCGGCCTCTTCGCCATCAGCGAGGTGATCGGCATGATGCTGTCCGGCGGCACCATCGCCGACGAAGGCAAGCTCAAAGGCCGCTTGTGGGACGGCGTGGTCGAGACATTTCGCTATCCCAAAGCGCTCAGCGTCTCGACCTTGCTCGGCATGCTGATCGGCGTGACGCCGGGCGTCGGCGCGACGACGGCCAATTTCGTTTGCTACGACGTGGCGCGGCGCATGTCGCGCACGCCGGAACAATTCGGCAAGGGCGCGCCGGAAGGCATCATCGCGCCGGAGGCGTCGAACAATTCCTGCGTCTGCGCGTCCTTGATTCCGGCCCTCACCCTCGGCATCCCGGGAGGCGCGACCTCCGCCGTGCTGCTGATCGCGCTCACCGTGCATGGCATCCGTCCCGGCACGATGCTGTTCACGTCGCAACCCGATCTGATCTACGGCTTCTTCGTCGGCCTGTTCATCGCGAGCATCTTGTTCTTCGTGATGGGCGCGCTGCTGACCAACGCCTTCGCCCGCATGACGACGATCCGCAACGAGATCCTGGCGCCCGTGCTGATGGTGGCCAGCCTGGTCGGGGCCTATGCCTACCAGCAGAGCCCGCTTGACGTGCTGGTGGCGATTTTCTTCGGATTTGTCGGTTATTTTCTCAAGCGGCACCGCTTTCCGGTCGCCGGCATCGTCATGGGTCTCGTCCTCGGCGGCCTTGCCGAGGTGTCCTTTCATCAATCTCTCATGATGACAGGCGGCAGCTACGCCATCTTCATCGATCGGCCGCTCTGCCTCGCTCTGCTCGCGCTCTCGGCGCTTTTGATTTTATGGCCGCTCGCACGGGGGATAGCGCAGCGCCTGTCAGGCAAGCCTCGTTCGGCAGGCATCGCAAGTGACTGACGCCTGCGGTAAGGGGTATGCAAACCGATGGCACTGCATCGCTTGAATTCGCCATTTGATTTCAAATGCCTAAATCAAGCGCACATCTGCCGCTAACATCTCTGCTTCTCGCGTGAGACATAGATCTCATCGTGGTCGTTCAGGTTTACGACACGACGAAGCCGCTTCTTGACAAGGCTGTTTCCATAAACGAGGCCGCGCAGAAATAGGATCGGGCCAAAATCTGCGAGAAAGGGAGAAGCCCATCATTGGCGGGCTTCTCCCTGCGCTTGCGGGCTGCTGGCGATCAACTCGTGGAAATGCTCCATCTCGCAAAGCGCGCGCGGCGATCAAGATCCTGCCGGCGACAGCCTCAGCAGCTTGCCGTCCGATTCGTCGGTCAGCGCATAAACTTTGCCGTCCGGCCCCTGGCGCACGTCGCGGATACGCGCGCCAAGCGCGATCCGCTCCTCGCCGACGACCTTGTCGCCTTGCAAGGTCAGCCGCACGACCGCGCGCGCCACGAGGCCGCCCGCCAACAGACTGCCGCGCCAACCGGGAAACAGGTCGTGGGTATAGAAGGCCATACCTGACGCGGCGATCACCGGCGTCCAGTGATAGATCGCGTCCGTCAGTTCGGGGCGGGTCGAAGGATCGGGAATCGGGCGACCGGAATATTGGCTGCCCCAACTGACGAGCGGCCAACCGTAATTTTTGCCGGCCTCGGCGATATTGATCTCGTCGCCGCCGCGCGGCCCCTGCTCGTGTTGCCACAAAGCGCCGGTTTGCGGATGAATGGCGGCGCCTTGCCCGTTGCGATGGCCGTAGGACCAAATCTCCGGACGCGCGCCGGCGCGGCCGACGAAGGGATTGTCAGCAGGCACGGAGCCATCCGCCTCGATGCGGACGACCGTGCCGATATGGTTCGACAGGTCTTGCGCCGCGTCGTCGGACCCGCGATCGCCCGTCGTCACGAATATGCGGCCATCGCGCGCGAAGGCCAAACGCGAGCCGAAATGCCGTCCGCCGGAGACCTTGGGCATTTGACGAAAGATCGTTTCGACATTTTCGAGAGCGCTCGCCGCATCGTTCAAGCGGCCGCGCGCCACCGCCGTCGATGCGCCGCCCTCGCCCGGCTCGGAGAACGACAGATAGACGAAGCGATCTTTCTCGAATGATGGCGACAGCGCGACATCGAGCAACCCGCCCTGGCCGGAGGCATAGACCCTCGGCACTCCGGACAGCGGCGCAGATAGCGCACCATCGGTGCCGACCAGCCGCAAGCGGCCCGGACGCTCGGTCACCAGCATCCGACCGTCAGGCAAGAACGTCATGCCCCAAGGGTGCGTCAGATCGTCGGTCACGACCTCGACCCGCACCGGGCCCGATTGGCTGCTAACAGTCGTCGTCTGCGAGAGCGCGGGTCCGCTCCAGAGCGCCGCGAGCGCAAGGATGAGACCTGCGGCGCTCGACTTTGCCGCAAGCGTCAAATCGTTTGTAGTGCTGGGACTCTCAGGATTCGCATTTCTCATGACACGGCTCTCGCAGCGGAACTCGATGGGCCGACCAGTTCGGCAATAGGACCATGGTAAACGCTTGCTTGTACGCGGCACTCTTCAAGCTTTAGCGATTTTCCAAAACTGCCGACATGCCTCTACGCGCAAACGCGCGCAGCTATGCCAGGTTCATCGCGCGTTCTTTTGGCGGAACGCGCATAGGAACCCGGGGGCGCTTGTCACGGCTACCGTCCATGAGTCTGCGGGTTCCAAGCCTTGATCATTAAAAGGAAATGGCCGAGGGGCTGGGATTCGAACCCCGTTAGCCGCGCAATGCTCGGTCGCTGCTTTATAAAATTTGTGGGTTCGATCCCACCTGGTGCGCTGAGCGTCAGAAGGAAATGGCGGAGGGAATGGGCCTGAGATCCAACGTTCTCTGACACATCCGCCCCGAAATGCGAGAATTGCTGGGCTTCTACACCACAAACACCGGAGCGAACCCGCCACCTGGGGTCCTGAAATTTGTGGTCTGGCCTTGGTAGAGGCGCGCAGCCACCAGAAGCACCTGCCCGTCGTAGGTATACAGCCGAACGTCCATCTTGCGCGCCTGAGGCGTCTCATCGATCTTGATCATGCGCTCGCTCGGCCGGACCAGGGTCTGGGCAACGTAGCCGCCCCGCTCAATTTGTGACCAGACGCCTTTCGTCACCTTGTCGCCGCGGTACACTGCCTTTCCGCCATGTCCGCTCGTCGGCTTGAAGAAAAGGTCCTTTCGGCAGCTCCAGAGTTCGTCGGCGTTCTCTGGGGTGACAAGGACAGTGCGTGGGACGGCTTTGAGAGGCGCAATAATTTCTGGTTGAGCACCCCAAGACTCGAGTAGCGCAGGGTCGGAGAGCAGCGAAAGGTTGCGCTTGTCGGCAAGAAGCGCGTGGTTGTGCGGATTCGGCGTTACGACCACCGCGCCATCGCGGTAGGCCTCACGCAGCGCTCTGTGCTCTGGCTGATCAAACGCGAAGTCGGTGACGCGGTTATACACGAGGTCGACTTGCCTGCCCTCGACGCTGAGCCGGCCCGCCTCGTAGCGAAGATGGCTGGCATCCGTGATAATCGCGTCCACGCCTCGCGCGGCCAGAACTTGCCGTACGAGCACAAACTCAGGATAGAGAAACTGTTCCTCCGGCCTGTCGTCGACGATAGCAATCCGATGTGCGGCGCCGGCTCCCCGCTGGCGCATCCATTCGTCCTGAAACATGTGAAACGCCGCGTCCTCAAAGGTGTGCGACGTCAGTGGCATGTCCATTTCGGCACAACACTTGCGCTGCGCCTTCGCAAGAAGGGCATTGAGGAATGCCCCGCCGGCGTTGGTATTGATCTCGATGAGCCGGGGACCGTCTTCGCCAAGATGGAAGTCGAAGCCCATCATTGCACCAACCGGCCCGTGGTCCGCATGCGAGATTTCAGGTGCCCAGGAGAGAACCGCGGCTTTATATGCGGCGAGCCGGGCTGTCGTTTCGACAGCGGCGACCACCTTCTGCATCTCGGCTACCTCGGTGGCTGCGAGAAACACCGGCACATTCGAGAATAAGTGGGCCTTCGGGCGGATGAAAGTCTCGCAGAACGCTGGATCGCCAGCCTCGTGCTCCAGCGCCTCGCAAAGCGACCCTCGGTCGAGCGTGACGCAAAAGCAGTTCTGGTTGAGCCGCTTGGAAAGGGTCTCAACTTGACCAGAGAAAGTGGGAGCCGGATCGCTCATCGAGCGCAAAGCCATGGCTGCGACGATGCCGGACGTGCTTTAATCCCGAGGGGGAGGTCGAACATTCTTGCGATCATCGTTGCCCCAGCGTTTCGGTCAGCAGGCGGATCCCGAGCGCTGCATCAGTCTTGGCGATCGATTCTTCGGCGCTGCTTATCGTTCCGGTCAGTGCTCGGATCGCATCGATTGTCTCTGGAATGACGATTGCCTGATTGTCGACGATGTAAGCGTAAAACAACTCGTCCCCTTCGACTTTCAGCATGTCCGACCACAGCGCTACTTCGTAGAGGTTGTCATGTGGCCGACCGAGGTCGGCCATGAGTTCCTTAACCGTGTTGAGGGCCGTCAATCCGGCATCCATGCGGATCAGCGCGATGCGGGACGATGCGGCAAAGGCGTTCAGCACCTCCTCCTTGGAGGCCGGTCGGGTCAGCTGCACCGACCAGTAGTGCAGATGCGCCAGGGTCTCCGGGACCTTGACCGCCATCGTGATGACATCGAGGTCGGGGTCTACGCTCTGCGCGTCCGGCCCTTGATGGCTTGGAATCTCAGGTTCAGGAACGAGGGTGTTCATGATCCCGCCGAGGTGACTTTCCCATGGGTCCGTCGCCCGGCGCAGCAGCGTCCCTCGCGCGCGAAGTAGCAGGCTCGCGTGCTTCAACGCCGCAAGGGTTCTGACGATCGAGGTTGTATTGCAGGAGACGACGCGTGTGCTGTCCCGGTTCAGCGCGGTAGAATAGCTGACCTCGGCAACGAAGGAGTGTCCGGTCACCGCGTGCTTCTCGCCACCCTGGACGATGAACTTGATGCCCGTTTGCCGATAGATTTCGACGTTGGCCGCCGCGATCCGTTTCGGCGTGCAGTCAACCACCAGATCGCTCGCCCCGAGCAGATCATCAAGATTCCCCGCCACATCGAGACCGGACTTCCGCATCGCCCCCGAATGTTCCTCGGTGGCTGCATAAAGGCGGAAGCCCTTCTGCGTAGCCATGCGTGGCCGCCAGTCAACGCTGATATCCGCCACCCCGGCGAGTTCCATATCGTCCTGCAGCGCCACTGCGTCGGCGACACGCTTTCCGATTACGCCGTAACCGTTCACGGCTACTCGAATCTTTTTTGCTGGGCTCATCGGCTTCTCCTTGCGTCTGAAGCGCTCCGCAGTGATGGCTGTGGCTTATGTCGCTACCGTCTTTGGAAATTGGGCAAAGTATTCCACAAAATCGGGTCGGTTGCTGCCCCTGTCGATCGGCGTCTCGTCAATGAAGACCCTGTCGACGGCCATGCGGGTGGCATCTAGCGTCGCAAGTTTGAACCTGCGTCTCGCTGCACCAGCAAAATTCCGGTCAGTACCAGGATAACACCGGCAATCTGGACCACTTCGAGTCGCTCACCGAAATAGGCCGCGCCGAACATGAGCGCGAAGATTGGCACCAGAAAAGTAAAGGCATTCGCCCGATTGAGCTCAACTCGCTCAAGCGCCTCGAACCAGAGCCAGAACGCGAGCGACGATCCGAGGACTGCAAGAGCTCCGAGGACGAGGGCGAATTCCGTCGACCACCTCAGCATCGAGATGTCCTCCGTCAACATAGACAGGAGGGCCAAGGGTACCGCGCCGATGAGCAACTGCAAGCCCATCGCCATGATCGGATCAACCTGGCCGGTGAGTCGCTTGATGGCGACATTGCCCACTGAAACACCAGCCGCGGCAAGTACGACGTAGGCGATTCCGAGGGAGTAGCCTTGGACGTGGGCTGAAGCGATGCCCGGCCAAGCAATAACAGCGATGCCGGCCAAGCCGACCGCTAGCCCGACCTTTCCAACCGCGTTGAGACGCTCACCCAGGAAAACGGTCGCGAGAACCGCCGCGATGATCGGCTGCACGTTCGCGATGACGGTCGCGAGTCCCGGAGAAACGAACTCAGCAGCATGGAACATGCCGAGGAAGCCGACACTTGTCGCTCCGAACCCGGCCAACACGATGAAGATCCACGAGCGCCCACTGACAGGCACCGGACGACCGCAGAGAGCCCCGAGTAGGACCAGGAAAAGGCCGGCAACCGCGGCGCGCAATGCAGCGAAGGCGATATGAGGCGCGAGATCGAGGCCGATGGTTATAAGGGGAAAACAGGAAGCCCAAAGCATCATGACAGCCAGGAGACGCAGGACGGTGCCAACCGTCATCGCTGAAGCACCACGATCTGCTCGATTCTTGTGCCTTTTAGGAGTATCAATGTCTTGTCGGACCAACGGCAGTGCCATTGATTCAGGTCAAGGCTGCCCCGGGGTCGACCTGCTAGAAGACAAATTGTTTCGGGTGTCGAGCAACTGAAAAGGGCTTCGAGTGCAGCTGTTTGAGGCATGGCCGAGCGGAGGAGCTCCGAGTCTTCTGACATCGGCTCTGCGGAGTTGCCTCGTGCTGCTCCTGGTGCTTGCATTCTCGACCTCAGGTCTCGCTCATGTCTCGATGGTGGAACACGCCGCATCCACAGCACCGCTTTCGCATGAATTTGCGTCTGTGAGCCAGGATGCCGACAGTGAGCCTTGCTGTCCCGACCATAATGGCCAGCCCCACGGCACCATCTGCAGCATGGCCACTGGATGCTCGTTCTGCGGCCCGTTGTCGGCAGTCTTGGCCATAGTAGCGCCGATGGACGCAGAGACTGTGCAAGCCCGGTCTGAAGACGTTCATCTGAGTCGTGCGCCGTCCCCTCAGTTCCGCCCTCCGAAGCTCTCTCTGAACGCCTGAGCCCGACGGCCTCGTCCGGCGTGTCGGGCTAGGGATCGGGCCGCTCGGTCCGATACCCTCCGTTACGTTCCGAAGAGAGCTGTCCACATGCATATTATGTCTCGTCGCCAGTTTCTGGCGTCCACCGCCGCCATAGGTGCGCTTGGTGCGGTTCCGTCGCTGCTGATCCCAACCCGTCCTGCCTGGGCCGCCACCGCTGCTACGATCCAGGCAGACACAAGAGTGATCGAGGTGAATGGGCGCGCGGCCACCGTCTTCGGTCTTACGCAGCCTGACGGTACCCATGGCCTGGTGACCGAAGTCGGGCAGCGGTTCCGGGTCCGACTTGAAAACCGCCTTGCCGAAGAAACCCTCATCCACTGGCATGGCCTGACGCCGCCTTGGCAGCAGGACGGCGTGCCTCACTTGTCCCAGCCGCCGCTCGCGCCCGGCGCGGCCTATGATTACGACTTTGCGCTGGACCGGCCAGGCACCAACTGGATGCACTCACACCATGGCCTTCAGGAACAACGCCTGATGGCAGCGCCGCTGATCGTCCGCGATCCGGCCGAAGCCGGTGCGGATATCCAGGACGTCGTGGTCCTGTTCCACGATTTCACCTTCCGTGACCCTGACGAGATTCTCGCCGGGCTCACGGGCGGCGGTCATGGCCCCGCCGGGCATGGGGCGGCCCAGGACAGTCCGGGCTTTCTGCGCCGCATGATCGAGAGTGTCATGCCCATGCGCGGCATGGATCATGGGGCCGGCCATGGCGGCATGGACCACGGGGCGATGCCAGCCGGCATGGCGCATCTGCACGACGTGGATTACGACGCCTTCCTCGCCAATGACCGCACCTTGGACGACCCGGAGGTCTTCCGCGTTGAGCGGGGCGGCCGTGTTCGCCTGCGCCTGATCAACGGCGCGACGGCGACCAATTTCTGGTTGGACCTCGGCCGTATCGAGGGCCGGCTGGTGGCGGTCGACGGCATGCCTGTTGCCCCGGTCACCGGGCGGCGCTTCGAGTTCACGATCGCGCAAAGGCTCGACATCGTCCTCGAACTCCCGCAGGGCGAGGGCGCTTGGCCCATCTTCGCTGTGCGGGAAGGCGAACGCGCGCGGACGGGCTTCGTTCTGGCGACATCTAGCGGGGCTGTCGAAAGGGTTGCCAGCGAGGCGCCGGACGCGGCGGACCCGGTCGGGCTCGCGCTCGAACGCAGGTTGCGAGCCGTGCATTCTCTGGTGCCTCGTGAACCGGACCGCCGACACACCGTGACCATCACCGAGGCGCCGGGTTACGTCTGGATGCTGAACGGCGCCGTACACGGCAAACACGCCCCGCTGGACATCCGCGCGGGCCAGCGGGTCGAAATTACGTTCAACGACCAGACCACCATGGCCCATCCGATGCATCTGCACGGTCATCACTTCCAGGTAGTCGCGATAAACGGTGAACGCCTCGTCGGAGCGGTTCGCGACACTGTGTTGGTGCCGGCAAGGGGGAGCGTCACCATCGCCTTCGACGCGACGAACCCCGGCAAATGGGCGCTGCATTGCCACCACCTCTACCACATGGCGGGCGGCATGATGACGACCCTCGAATACCAATCCTGAGCCAGATCGGAGCCATGACAATGCGAAGCCTAACTTCGATGTACCTCCGGAACAGCACGACGGCGGTTCCGGTGCCTCCTGGCCGATTTGAGCGACCGCGGTTGATGATGCTTGCTGCGGCAGCTTTCATGATCTCGCTCGCTGCAGTTTCTGAGGCGCAGACTACGCCATGGAAGCAAGGCTCTTTTGTCTATACTGCGGATGAGCATGGCAGTTCCATCAGCGCTATCGATCTCGCGGCTAGCCGCGTCACAACTGTCCCAATCCCCATCACTCCGCACAATGTGCAGATCACCGCCGATGGCAAATGGCTTCTGGCGGTTGGGGAGCCGGCTGCCGATGGGCATGCACACGGCCAAGGCGGCAATGCTCATGGCGTAATCGAAGCCAAGGGGCGCCTGCTGATTCTCGACACGGCGACATTGCGCGCCAAGCCAACCGCGGAGATCGCTGTCGGTACGCATCCAGCCCATGTCATCGCCGACCAGAGTGGCGAGCGGGCATTCGTCACGAACGCTGGCGACAACACTGTCAGCGTTGTGGATCTTGCTGCCGGGAAGGTGATCTCGACCATCGGCACCGGCCGCTACCCGCATGGACTTCGGATGAGTCCGGACGGGCGTGAGGTCTATGTCGCCAACGTCCAAGATGGGACAGTTTCCGTGATCGCCACGGATGGGCTCACGGAACTCGCTCGTATCCCGGTCGGCGCTACGCCGGTTCAGGTGGGGTTCACGCCGGATGGCCGCAGTGTCTATGTCTCGCTGCGGGATGAAAACCAGGTAGCAGTGGTCGACACGACAACGCGGACCCTGATCGCAACGATCGACGTTGGGCCAAATCCAATCCAGGTTCACGCCACCCCGGACGGCCGCTTCGTCTACGTTGCCAACCAGGGTACCGACGCCCAACCGAACGACACGGTATCAGTGATCGAGGTCGCGACGAGCAACGTTATCGACACCGTTCGCACAGGGAAAGGCGCACATGGTGTCGCCGTCAGCAACGATGGCGCCTTTGTCTTCATCACTAATATCGTGGATGGAACCGTCTCTGCGATCGACACGGCCACGCGCAAAGTCATCGCGGAGTTCTCGGTCGGCCGCGGACCCAATGGAATCACTTATCGATCGCCGCAGGAATAATAAACGATTCAAAAGGTAGGCAACGAGAGGTTACAGATCATGGCTCATCACGATCACAGTCCGGCCGACCCAAAGCCCGACGAAGGTAGGCGGCGACCATTCCTGAACACCCCAGCGGGATTCGCGCTCTGCGTTTTTCTCGCCGTTGCGGGCGTGTTTCTCTGGGTTGAGCATCGTGCGCACGTTCTCGGGGTACTCCCCCTTCTGCTCCCGCTGCTGATCTGCATCGGCATGCATTTGGTCATGCATCGCGGTCACGGCAGCCATGGTGGGAAAAGTGGTGGCCGCGATGAACGGTGATGCTCCCTCCTATGGCCTATGGTTTCTGGCGGCTGTCAACGCCGGCATCTTCATCCTGTTCGCGTTCAGCTTCTTCAAGCCGAAGACGACGCGTGACTGGCGCACGTTGGGCGCTTTCTCCGCCTTTATCGTGGCGCTCTTCGTCGAGATGTACGGCTTTCCGCTGACACTCTACCTGCTCGCCGGCTGGCTAGGTACCCGTTTTCCAGTGCTGGACCCCATGTCGCACGACGCGGGTCATCTCTGGCCCGCGATTTTCGGCTGGTCGATGAATCCCCATTGGTCTCCCTTCCATCTGCTCAGCTTCCTCTTCATCGGCGGCGGCTTCATCCTCATCGCGACGGCCTGGCGGGTTCTGCATGAAGCGCGGCGCGAGGGCAGACTGGCGACCACAGGCCCTTATGCGCGTCTGCGCCATCCTCAGTACGCTGGCTTCGCACTGATCATGATCGGCTTCTTCCTGCAGTGGCCGACTCTGGTTACGGGCCTGATGCTACCGGTCCTGCTCGTCATGTACTGGCGCCTCGCCAAGCGCGAGGAGCGCGAAGTCGAAGGGGCATTCGGCGAGGTGTACCGCAGCTACGCTGGCCGCGTTCCAGCCTTCGTCCCTCGTCTTTTTCGAACTGCTGGTGATGGCGCATGAATATGTTTTAATGATTAGCCGAGGAATACTTTCGCCCCTATCGACAATCTTAACTTTTTAGAAAGAGCATGACGATGAACCCGATCTTCAAAAACCTGACGCTCGCCACCGCGGCCTTGACGATGACGGTCACGCTAGCGAGCATCGTGCCAAATTTCGCCGTTGCGCAAACCACGGCGCCTTCGGCAGCTGCATCTCTTCCCGCGGCGACGGTTAAGACCTTACAGGAAGCTTTGAACAAGCAAGGCATCGCGGTGAAGGCCGACGGTGTTTTCGGCGATGATACCCGCACCGCAATCCGCCAGTACCAGTCGCAGCATCACCTGCCGGTCACCGGCGAGCCGGACAAGGCGACGCTCGATAAACTCGGGGTTGCCGGGCAACGGAGCGATCTTCCAACAGGTTCGGCCGGTGCGGCAATGCCCGGCCAAGCGATGGGCGGCGCTGGAACGGGTGGACAAAGCATGATGGGCATGATGACGCCCGAGATGATGCAGATGATGCAACGCATGATGGGCCAGGGCGGCATGGCCGGCATGGCCGGCATGGCCGGCATGATGGGAGGCATGACTGGCCAGGGGATGCCTGAGGGTGGTGCGGGTCCTGTCATGTCGGGTCAGATGCCCATGGTAGGCATGATGATGTGCCCGATGATGCGAATGATGATGAGTGGTCAGGCAGGAATGGGCATGCCCGGCATGATGGGTAGTCAAGGCATCCCCTTCGGAACGCCACTTGGCGTACCAGAGGAGATGACGGAGGACCGCGTCCGTGCTCTGGTTGGGAAGCAGCTGACCAGCCTTGGCAACCCGCGTCTGAAGCTCGGCGAGATAAGCACCGCTAGCGATGGGAGCATCATTGCGCAGATTTTGACCGTGGACGGCTCGCTGGTTCAGAAGCTCGCCTTCAACCGCTATCCCGGTCTGGTGCGCCAGGTCGATTGAGGCTGCCACGCCTTTGCCCGCGGGCCTCACCACGTCTACGGGCATCCGCGGCAATACCATCAACACTCCGATGAACGGCAGGCGGATCCGAGCCGCAAACGCCTACCGCAGGACAGAGCAGAATGACAACAGATCGGCCGCACTCTCACTCCAAACATCACGACCATGATGTCCACGGTGATGGGAATTCCCATCCCTCCTCGACAACACGGGGGCAGGTCGTCGCGGCCGGCGGCTCAACACACTCTGAACATGCCGGTCATGGCGGACACGATCATGGTGCGATGGTGGCCGATTTCCGCCGCCGCTTCTGGGTGACGCTGATCCTCACACCGGCGGTCCTGCTGCTCTCGCCGATGATTCAGCACTGGTTCGGCATAGCTGAGACACTTGCCTTCCCAGCCGACCGCTACGTCCTCTTCGTGCTCTCGACGATAGCTTATGTTTATGGCGGATTGCCGTTTCTAACCGGATTCACCTCCGAGCTGCGCAAGGGCCAGCCCGGAATGATGACCCTGATCGCGCTTGCGATCTCGGCCGCCTATTTCTTTTCGGCCGCCGTCACCTTCGGTTTTCCAGGCGAGGAACTCTATTGGGAGTTGGTGACGCTGATCGCCATCATGCTGCTCGGTCACTGGATTGAGATGCGCTCGGTCATGGGCGCCTCGCGGGCGCTGGAGGAACTCGTCCGGCTCTTGCCGGACAGTGCGACGAAGATCGACGCCGACGGTACGACCCACGAGGTGGCTATCACCGCCTTGCAGCCGGGAGACCGTGTGCTGGTTCGGCCCGGCGCCAAAGTGCCCGTTGACGGAAAGATCGTCGAGGGCTCATCCGCCTTCAACGAGGCTATGCTGACCGGTGAATCCCGGCCGGTCTCCAAGACCATCGGCGCGACCGCAATCGGCGGCGCGATCAACGGCGCCAATGCCGTCACCATCGAAGTGACCGCCACCGGTGACGCCACCTATCTGGCGCAGGTCATCGACCTGGTGAAGAAGGCGCAAGCCACCCGGTCCCGCACCCAGGATCTCGCCAACCGCGCTGCCTCATGGCTGACCTATATCGCGCTCACGGTGGGTTTCGGAACGCTGGTCGTCTGGTGGCTGGTGCTTGACGCGCCACTCGAATTCGCGATTGAGCGGATGGTGACGGTAATGGTCGTAGCCTGTCCTCACGCGCTTGGCTTAGCGGTTCCACTCGTCGTCGCGGTCAGCACCTCGCTGTCAGCCGGAAACGGCCTTCTGATCCGCGACCGCGCGGCCTTCGAGCGGGCGCGCAACCTCAATACCGTGGTGTTCGACAAGACCGGCACGCTGACCGAGGGCCGCTTCGGCATCAGCGACATCGTGCTGCTCGCCGGTGGCGACGAGAACGAAGAGCTGACCTATGCGGCGGCCGCCGAGAGCCAGTCCGAGCACCCCATCGCCCACGGCATCGTCGCCGAGGCAAAGAACCGCAACCTGACCATCCCAAAAGCCAGCGAGGTGAGCAACATCACGGGCGAAGGCATCGTCGCCAGGGTCGATAGCCAGGACGTGCGCATCGTCAGCCCCGGCCACCTCGCGCGGCAGGGCAGCGCCATCGCCCATGACAGCCTCAAGAGATTGGAAGGACAAGGCAAGACGGTGGTCGTTCTGGTCCGCGAGGGCGCCCCACGCGCACTTCTTGCGCTGGCCGACATCGTTCGTCCGGAATCGAAGGAAGCCATCGCCGAGCTCAAGTCGCTCGGGATCAGCTCCGTCATGCTCACCGGCGATGCCGAGGGCGTTGCAAAGGCGGTTTCCGAGGAACTTGGCATCACCGAATACTTCGCGGAGGTGCTGCCCGATCAGAAATCACAGAAGATCGAGGAACTGCAAGCCCGCGGGCTCTCCGTCGCCATGGTCGGCGACGGCGTGAACGACGCGCCCGCCCTGGTGGTGGCCGATCTCGGGATCGCCATTGGCGCGGGCACCGACGTCGCCGTGGAGTCCGCCGACGTCGTACTGGTCCGAAGCGACCCGCGTGATGTCGGGGCCATCCTGGGGCTCTCCCGCGCCACCTATCGCAAGATGGTGCAGAACCTCATCTGGGCAACAGCCTATAACGCGATCGCCGTGCCAATGGCGGCGGGTATCACCTTCGGGACAGGCTTCATGATGACACCCGCGGTCGCAGCCGTCTTCATGTCTGCCAGCACCGTCATCGTCGCCATCAACGCCCAGTTCCTGCGCTCGTACAGGCGCCACACATGAGCGGCAATTCTCACACGAAAGGGGATCTGGATGTGCGGCTGATCCTTCCCATGCCTGGCAACGAATCCCTCGCGCGCCAACTTGCCGAAGCGGGAGGATGGGAACTAGGCGCGATCGAGACTCGGCGCTTTCCGGACGGCGAGACCTACGTCAGGGTTCTTTCCGATGTCGCTGAGAGGCCGGTGTATCTCGTCTGCACGCTTTCACGACCCGACGATGGCTTCCTGCGTCTCGTCTTCGCCGCAGACGCCGCGCGCGCGCTCGGCGCGAGCGAGGTTACGCTGGTCGCGCCCTACCTCTCCTATATGCGCCAGGACCGACGCTTCCAGCCTGGCGAGGCAATAACGTCAAAGACATTCGCGCGACTTATCTCATCGACCTTCGACCGGCTGGTGACAGTCGATCCGCACCTCCATCGCTACCCCGCACTTTCGGCGCTCTACACGATCCCTGCGCATACTCTGCATGCCGCACCCCTGCTGGCCGACTGGATTTCCACCGAGATCGAGAATCCTTTGATTATTGGCCCTGATGAGGAAAGCCAACAGTGGGTCTCGGCCATCGCTGACCGCATCGGCGCGCCTTATGCCGTCCTACGCAAGATTCGGCACGGTGATCGCAACGTCGATGTCGAACTCCCCGACCTCTCGCAATGGAAGACCCGCTGTCCGGTCCTCGTCGACGATATCGCGTCGTCTGGACACACGCTCATTGAGGCCGCCCGGAAACTGCCGCTCCAGGGCTTCCGGCGCCCAGTCTGCAGCGTTGTTCACGGGGTGTTTGCGGAGGATTCCTATGAACGCCTGGTAGGGATCGCCGACCGAATCGTCTCAACCGATTCCGTCCCACATGAGAGCAACGCGATCCGGCTGGCGCCGCTGATCGCTTCGGCGATCGCCTCCGCCGAGGAGGTCGAAGAGGACATCATTCGGCACCGCCGTCTACCCGAACCTGGCGACGAAGTTGAACAGGCAGGCATGGATTCGTTTCCCGCTAGCGATCCTCCGCCCTGGACAAGCGGCGTTGAGTAAGGGGCAAACCACAGAGGCGTGCAGAGGCCGGTACTCAGCTAAATTGAAGTCGATCAGGAGGCAGTCATGCTCACACTCACATCCCTCGGCGGTGCTGGCACTGTCACCGGTTCGAAACATCTCCTCACCCATGAAGGCAAGCGCATCCTTATCGACTGCGGCTTGTTCCAGGGGCTGAAGAACCTGCGCGAGCTGAACTGGACGTCTTTGCCGGTCAAGCCTTCGAGCATAGATGCTGTCGTTTTGACCCATGCGCATCTCGATCATTCCGGCTATTTGCCGAAGCTCGTGCGGGACGGCTTCCGTGGGAACATCTTTGCAACTGACGCGACGCGCGATGTTGCAGAGCTGATCCTGAAGGATAGCGGTTATCTCCAGGAGAAAGATGCCGAATATGCAAATCGGAAGGGCTTCTCAAAGCTCAAGCCTGCCCTGCCGCTCTACGGCGTTCACGATGCGGAACGCGCGCTGGAACGCTTCTCGTCCGTTCCGTTCGGCCAGCCTCTTCAGCTTCCCGGCGGGGCGATCCTGATGTTCAGGCATGCCGGCCATATCCTGGGTGCTGCCACCGCCGATATCGACTGGGGCAGCAAACGCATTGTCTTTTCAGGTGATCTCGGCCGCTACGGAGATCCCGTGATGCACGACCCGGAACCTATCTCCGAGGCCGACTACATCGTCATTGAATCGACTTACGGCGACCGCATCCATGAACCGGGCGATCCAACGGAACTGCTGGGAACCGTCATCGAGCGCACGGTTCGGCGTGGTGGTACCGTGGTAATCCCGGCCTTTGCCGTCGGCCGGGCGCAGTCGCTGCTTTATCATCTGTGGAAGCTCAGATCGTCGGGTCGGCTTTCAAAAATTCCAATCTACCTCGATAGCCCGATGGCGATCAGCTCGACGGACTTGCTCCACGTCCATCGTGACGATCATCGGCTCTCGCCGGAGGATTGCGACACGATCTGCGGTATCGCCACCTATACAAGAGACGTCGAAGAGTCCAAGGCAATTACCGCGAGTCCCTATCCAAAGGTGGTGATCTCAGCCAGCGGCATGGCAACCGGTGGCCGCGTTCTCCACCATCTCAAGGCCTTCGCACCCGATCAGAAGAACACCATCCTGTTCTCCGGCTTTCAAGCTGCCGGCACGCGTGGACGGGCCATGCTGAAGGGCGCCCGCGAGATTAAGATTCACGGACAGTGGATACCGGTCCTGGCAGAGGTTGCCGATCTGCCCGCACTCTCGGCGCACGCGGATTCTGATGAGTTGATGCGCTGGCTTTCCGGCTTCCGTCACGCACCTGCGCGCACTTTCATCGTTCATGGGGAGGCTGAAGCCGCCGAGGCGCTGCGCGTCCGCATCGACAAGGACATGGGATGGAATGCGTCGGTCCCCCGACAGGATCAGGCGTTCGACCTATGAACCCCGACGATTCCGAACTCCCCGCTCCACCGCCGCTCCGCGTCAAACGTCTTCGCCTACACACACAGCACCAGGCGGTGGTCATTATGCGGACCGACTGCCACGTCTGTCGATCTGAAGGTCTTGCTTCCAGATCGCAAGTCCTAGTGTCGAGCAACGGCCGGGAGATGCAGGCAACCCTGTTTCAGATCGAAGGGGACGATCTCCTCGCTATCGATCAGATCGCTCTCACAGAAACAGCATGGCAGATACTGCATCTCGAAGAGGGCGCCTCGGTCACTGTGACGCATGCACCGACACTCGAATCCCTCTCTAATGTGCGTCGCCGGATCTATGGGAATCGGCTCGACGCCCAGTCTGTCGGGGCGATCATCAAGGACATTTCTGCAAGCCGCTATACTGATGTTCATCTGTCGGCCTTTCTAACGGCGAGCGCCGCTTTCCCTCTCGACGAGCAGGAGACTATCGATCTCACTGGTGCCATGGTCGATGTCGGTGAGCGCTTGCGCTGGAATTCTTCGATTGTAGTCGATAAGCATTGCATCGGCGGACTTCCTGGCAACCGCACGACTCCGATCGTCGTCGCGATTGTTGCTGCCCACGGGCTCATCATCCCCAAGACCTCATCGCGTGCGATTACCTCGCCGGCAGGCACCGCGGATGCTATGGAAACGCTTGCTCCGGTCGATCTAGACATTGCGATGATGAGGCGCGTGGTGGAGGCCGAAGGCGGCTGCATCGCCTGGGGCGGTGCGATTCATCTGAGTCCCGCTGATGATATTTTCGTGCGCATTGAACGCGAACTCGATGTCGATACCGAAGGACAGCTCATCGCGTCTGTTCTGTCGAAGAAGATCGCCGCCGGCTCGACACACGTTGTTATCGACATCCCAGTGGGGCCGACCGCAAAGGTCCGCAGCGAGACGGCAGCCCGCCACCTTGCCGAGCGGATCAGCGCTGTCGCGGCACGCTTTGGATTGTCGGCTACAACCCTCCTAACCGACGGATCACAACCAGTCGGTCGTGGGATAGGGCCAGCCTTAGAAGCGCTTGACGTACTCGCTGTTCTTCGTAACGCGCCGGGCGCTCCCGACGAATTACGCAGACGCGCAGCGATATTGGCCGGCGCTGCCCTGGAGATCGGCGGGAAGGTCGCTAAAGGAGAGGGAGACACCGTGGCGCTTGAAACCATTGCGGACGGGCGAGCGTGGAATAAATTTCAGGCCATCTGCGAAGCGCAGGGTGGACTGCGCAATCCGCCAAAGGCATCCCACGTTCACCCGTTGATAGCACCGCGTGCGGGACTCATCGTACATATCAACAATCGTAAGATCGCGAGGCTCGCCAAACTCGCTGGCGCACCAGAAGCCAAGGCCGCGGGCGTTCTGATGAATGTGAGCCTCGGGCAGGAGATTGAGAAAGACCATATTTTGCTCGACATCCATGCCGAGACCTCGGGCCAATTGGCTTATGCACTGGAATTCGCGCAAAGAAGTCCGGACCTTATCGAAGTCGAGATTTCGTCGTAATGGTCGCAGGCGAGCTCTGCTGGCTGAACGTGCTTCGGCGCTACTTGGCCGCCATGGCCCTCGGCAGCCTCGTCTGGGAGTTCGCCCATATGCCGCTTTACACACTTTGGGAAACGGGCAGTCCGGGCGAAATCGTGTTCGCCGCCATTCATTGCACTGGCGGAGACATACTGATCGCGATGAGCGCACTCCTCGCCGCGCTGCTTCTGTTTGGCAGCGGCCAATGGCCAGAGGCTGACTACCGTCGAGTGGGCCTCGCCACCGTTCTGATCGGTCTCGGCTATACCGTCTTCAGCGAGTGGCTGAACATCGAGGTCCGGGATGCCTGGGCCTATCGCGACCTGATGCCGATCATACCTGTGATCGACGCGGGTCTCTCGCCCGTCGCCCAATGGATTGTGCTGCCGGTTCTCGCCTTCTGGTGGGCGGCACCTCGGAAAGAAGCATCATGAACTTTCATCGTCTGAAATACGTCCCCGCCATTGTGATCATGGCTGCCGGTCTGTTCCTCACAACGCCCGCTGCTCACGCGCAACCGGGCGTGCCCTTGACCGAGCTGTTGCGGTCGACGCACATCCACGGGCTCGCGGTCGATCGGGCCAAGAGCGGGCGCCTTCTCATCGCCACCCATCACGGTTTGCACGCGCTGCACCTCGATACTGAAACAGTCGAACCTGTCTCCGAGCGACGGGACGACTTCATGGGATTCACGCCGCACCCGACTGACGAGTCGAAGCTGTATGCGAGCGGGCATCCAGCGCGCGGTGGAAACCTCGGCTTCGTCGCATCCACGGATGGCGGCAGGAACTGGACGATGCTGTCGCCGGGAGTCGGAGGACCGGTCGATTTCCATCAGATGGACGTGAGCAAGGCCGATCCGAATGTGATCTACGGAGTCCATAGCGGTCTCCAGATCAGTCGCAACGGCGGACGCAATTGGAGCCGTGTCGGACCGGCGCCGGACGGCCTGATGGACCTAGCAGCATCTTCTAAAGACGTGGCAAAGGTTTACGCCGCGACACAGGAGGGGCTGCTCGTCAGCGCAGACGGCGGTCGCGCGTGGCGGCCCGCCCATCTCTTGCGCCGTCCAGCCAGCATGGTTGAAGTCGCGACAGATGGTTCGGTCTACGCTTTCCTGCTCGGCAGTGGTCTCCTACGCACAGAGGAGCCGTCTCTCAACTGGCAAACTTTGAGCAACGATTTTGGAGACCGCTACCTGCTGCACTTCGCTGTGGACCCCATGAACCCCGCGCGTCAGTTTGCTTCGACACAGAACAACGAGCTGCTGACCAGCGATGATGGGGGCCGGACTTGGCGGCCGCTCGGAGCACCATGAAGCTCACCGCAATTCTCATTGGGATAGTGGCAATCGTTGCTGTGGTGGTCGTCGCGGTCTTCCTCGGCAGTATTGGCCAGCGGTCACCATCTGGCTGGGCCGATCCGACAGACCCTCAAGCGGTAGTATTGGGCGAACGCATCTACCGCGAACACTGTGCCGTCTGTCACGGAACAGATCTGGAGGGACAGCCGGACTGGCAGAGCCGTCGGCCCGACGGCCGATTGCCCGCGCCACCTCACGATGAAGCCGGGCACACGTGGCATCACGCGGACGAAGTCCTGTTTCGCATCACCAAAGATGGCGTCGCGGCCCTGGTGCCCGGCTACGAGAGCGACATGCCGGCCTATGCCGAACTCCTGACAGATGAGGAAATCTGGGCCGTTCTCACATTTATGAAAAGTCGATGGCCTCCAGTCATCCAGGCGCGACACGCCGAAATTAATCGTCGGAGTGACCGGCCCCGCTAACCTCGCGGCATAGACGGGTGGTGTCGTGTCAGCACAATCAGGGCAAGACCAAATTGGTAGCAAACAGTGGAAACGATCTTGCCGCATATGCCGCCCTCTTCATAAGCGCGTTCACTTCGGCGACCCTCCTGCCGGGGTCTTCGGAGGCCGCGCTCCTGACACTTCTGGCCTTGGGGCGAGGCGAGCCTGCCACCTTGGTTGCGGTCGCAACGGCAGGCAACTTGCTCGGCTCGCTGGTGAACTGGGTGCTCGGCAGGTTCTTTTCGGCGCTTCGCCACCGCCGTTGGTTTCCAATTGACGATCGGTCATACCGCCGTGCAAGTGATTGGTTTAGCCGTTATGGCGTGTGGTCGTTGCTCCTGTCCTGGCTACCCATCATCGGCGATCCGCTGACGGTCGCCGCGGGAGCATTACGAGTCGGATTGCTGCGGTTTATCCTGCTGGTCTCAATAGGCAAGGGCGCGCGCTATATCTTTATCGTTAGCGCGTACTTTTGGTGGAATGGCACTTGAGCATTCTTAGCTGCTGCGCCCACACGCCCGAACCTGCTCCCTGATCACCGCGTAATCGCTCAGCATCTCGGCGATGGCCGACCCGTCCGGCAGCAACCGAAGTTCCTCTGCTGCGCGCCCCTGGAACTCGCGGCTATACTTGACCACGGGCGGGCAGACGGTGGCGATGCGCGGTTCAGAACCGCCCGTCGCGCAACCGCTCAGCCAGCTCGTCACGATCGCGAGGACGGCGAGCCGTAGCGGCCAGCATCCGGCGTTGAATGTCATTTGACTTCTCCGCAGTTTCGAGGCGTCCCGCCATGCGGCCGGCGCGCTCCCCGGCGCGACGGATCGACAGCAGGAACAGGACAACGGCGAGGGCGATGGCGCCGTACTTCAATGCGGACCGCGCCCATGAACTGGTGGCGATCCCGGCAAGCAGGGAAGCGATCATCGCTGCCCCCGCTTCCAGTCGTCGATGCGGGCATAGATCGCGACGCCGATGCCGACGATCGCCACGGCGATAAACACCCAGCGGAGCGTATCGAGATAAGGAACAAGTGGAAGGATGGCGGATTGCGTCTCGGCCAGGACGTTTTGCGCGACCTCGACTCCTGCAGCGCCAATCGTCGCCACGCCCGCGGCACCGCTGCCCTTCATCGTGCGGCTTTCGGCCAGCACTTCCCGCGCAGGCGGGGTTTCCGCGGCGAACGCGGTCGCCCGCACCGGGAAGAGTTCGCCCCACTGGCGGGCGGGTCCGAGATCGATGTGCATGAAGCCTGATCGGGGATAGAAGCCGAACCCAAGGAAGCCAACGGCCAGGGCGGCAGCCTCGAACGCGACTGGGTCGTGGTTCGCCATGGCAATATCGAAGGCGGTGCCGTCAAGATGCTTCGAGCGCGGCGCACCGCCGACAGCGCGGTTGTGCGCCGGACTGCGATAAGCCGAACGGACGATGAGCGGCTTGCCGAGGCGATCACGAAGGGCTTGCAGCTTGTCGAGCGCCTCCTCGTTGATCCGCAAGGCGCCGCTGCCTCGGCAGGCAATCTCCGCCGGAGAGAAGTTTTTCCAGCGCCAGGCGCCGTCGGGTACATCGCGCCAGTGGTCGAAGATGATCGTCGTCATGGGTGATCTCCGAACAAAAAAATCCCGCCAAACGGCGGGCTGGTGGATTGAAGATCGGAAGCGCCGGTCAGGGGCCGTTGCCAAACAACTTCAGCTTGATGGCGATGCCGGCCATCAGGGCGAGCAGGATGCCGGTGGTGATCAGCCGCACGACGGTCTGCACGGCCGTGCGCTTGGCGAGCCGCATGCATCCCAGCAGCGAATGCAGATCGCGAATGTCGTCGGCCGCGTCGTCGCCATCGAGGCCGACTTCATGCAGGGCGCGCCGCGCGCCGGTCTCGGCGGCGCGTTCGAGCAGCGCCTCGAACTCGGCTTCGGGCATGACGATGTGGCCGTCGCCGACGGTCGGACGGTTCATGGGATATTCCTCTCAAGGGCGGTTATGCGGCCAGATCGGCCTCATGCACGTGGGCGTCCTCGCCCACGGCGGTGATCTCGACCTGTTCCCCGCGCGGGCGGATCGAGATGACCCGCGCACGCAGGCTCCAGGCCTCGCCGACACCGAAGGCAAAATGCGTCCGTTCTTCGGAGGCGCCGGTGTAGGGCGTGAAGTCGAGATCCTCGGCGAGGACGACACGCCGATCGTCGGCGCCCGGGTCAACCTGCCAGGGGCCGCTTACCGTCCCATCGCGCCGGCGCAGCGCGATGTAGTGCGTCTCGCCGTCGGCCCACTCCAACGGCTCCGACAGTTCGAGCATGCGGGCCGTTGCATCCCAGGCGACGACCTCACCGCCCTGGCCCCAGCGGGGCATGTCATGGGCAATGGCGATGAGATCGCCATAAGTCGGGATCAGCCCCTCAAGCTCGGTGCGGAAGCTCACCATGCGGCGGCGATACCGGTTCGCCGCCGCCATGTAGAGGCCTTCGCGAAGCGCCTGCGCCTCGTCCGTGCAGCCGAACAGCTCGACCTTGGCCGGCTGGTCGGCTGCGCTGTCAGGCAGGCTCGCGGTCACCTCGTCGGGCGCCCAGATGCGCGCCGAAAAATACTCGACCGTCACCGCGTCCGCCGTGTCCTCGCCCGGCATCAGGTACTGGACCTTGAGGCTGCCCTTGACGATGTTGCGGGGGCCGAACAGCGCCACGGGCAAGGTCCGCGTTTCGTCGCGGACCAGGCGGAGGATGCCGCCCTGCAGGAACGGAACGGCCCGCCCGACACGGGCGATGCGGGTGAGCGCTTCCCAGACCGTGACGCCCTGATCGAACACAGCGTCGAAGCGGTCGCCCCGGCCCTGCCAAAGCCCG
Source organism: uncultured Rhizobium sp. (assembly GCA_964628235.1). GTDB lineage: Bacteria > Pseudomonadota > Alphaproteobacteria > SMXQ01 > SMXQ01 > CAMAVH01. Next base: position 30,677 of record CAZVLU010000029.1, read on the forward strand.
TCCAGCGCATGGAGCGCCACCAGGTCGATGCGCGCGTCCGGCAGATCGGCGCCATAATGCGCGCGCGCGGCATCGGCGAAAGCCCAGGCGATCGACCGCGTCGGCTGCGGCGCCGACCAGCCCGTGACCGGATCCCAAACCGGCAGCCGGCGGGTCAGGATGCAGTTCACCAGCCGAGACGAGCGTTGGGACAGGTTGTCGGTCGCGCGCATGCGCACCGCAAACAGGGTAACGTCGCCGAACACCGGCTCGCCAACTAGGAACGCCTTTAGCGCCTGCCAGCGGATCTCGTGGCCAGCACGGGCGTCCGTATCCTTGGCGTCCGTGCGCCGCAGCCGGATCTCATAGCGGCCGCTCGCGACTGGATAACGGTCGCTGCGCCGTTGCGCCGTGTTGGTCGCGGCGGTGACGCTCTCCGCCGCCAATTGCACCCAGTCGCCGAGGGCGAGGCCATCGTCGTCAATCGAGCGGGCCTCCACCACCCAGGCGATGGTGCGCGCATCCAGACCGCCCGAGGTGTTGGCGTAGTAAAGGCCGCGCGGCATGACGAGATCGATGCCGATCTCCTCGGCGGCGGTGCCTGCGGGATTAGCGGCGAAGGGGCCGATCCAGCCATCGTCGCCGGCATCCAGCTCGTTGGTGCCCCTGAGCTCCTGGCCCGCGACTTCGGCGGCCGTGGTCACATCGGCTTCGAAGAGCGTCACCGGATCGCCAGGAGAGACGATCTCCCAGGTCACCTCCTCGAAGGACGCGATCGGCGTGTCCTCGATGCGGACCTGCTCGAGGTCGTATTCGCCCTGGCCGATGCAATGCAGCTGATGCAGGTACTGTTCGTTGCCGACGTACTCGGTCCAGGGCGTCGCGGCGAGGTCGGGATAGACCAGGTGACGCCCGTAGATGACGGGGATCTGCTGGCCGAGGCGGGCCTGATTGCCCTGGGACTGCAGGGCATAGGTCGGGCTCGGCGCCGGCGTGCTGCCGAAGGAACCCCCGAAGCTCGGCGCGGCAGGCTTGGGCGGCGGCACCAGCACGTTCACCAGCGTGGCGCCGGCAAGCCCGACGGCCGCGGTGATCAGGGAGGTGCCGATGGTCGAGGTGATGCCGATCGCACCGGCGATGGCGCCGCCGATCGCGGGCGCGGCCACCATGACGGCGATCATCAGCACCGTGCGCAGGGGGTTCTTGCCACCGCCACCTCCGCCCCCGCCGCCCTGGGGCAAGGAGACGAAGATCACGACGTCGGACGCACCGATCACCGCAACCGGCCAGTCTGCGCGCAGTACGGGCTCGCCATTCCGCAGACAGATCGTCGGGCGCTCGAACTCCCCTATCCCATGGGCGTCGAGCCAGGCGCGAATGGTCGTGCCGGCCGCGACGGACAGAACCTCGCGGCCCCGTTCCGGGCAGAACGGGTTGCGCAGCATGACGACGACGGCGGTCACGGACTGTCTCCCAAGAGGCGAGGAGCGGCGGAGCCGCGACAGGGAATGTCACAGGCAAATCGATAGAAGCCCTCGATCCGCCATCCTTGCAGATCGAGATCGCGGGGCATCTGGAAGGCTACGCCGATCGTCCGCGCCGCGTGCAGAACGCCGCCGCCATCCACGTCCAGCCACAGGCCGACATGGACAGGGTGACGCGATTGGCGCATGAGAACCGCGTCGCCTTCGCGAGGCTCGGCGACGAGGCGCCAGCGCCGACGCTCCGGATGATCCCGGAAGGCATCGAGCACCCTGCGCAGGTCGGCCGCATCGACCGGGATCTCGGGCACCTCGATGCCGAAGTGCTCTCGCCAGCAGAACCGGACCAGCCCCCAGCAATCGAACGCTTGCGCACCGCGCCCGCCCGCCTGCCACGGCCGGCCGATCAGCTCTTCCGCCCAATGCATGAGCTTATCGCGTGAGCCCCGGGAACCGCTTGGCGGTATAGGTCTCCGCCGGGAAGGCCTTGTTGCCGATGTCGAGCATGCGGGCGCGCCCGGTGATGCGGAACACGTCCGCCTCGACCTCGGTCAGGATCAACGTGATCGGCGGGTCCATCTGCGGCCCCTCGAGGTCGGTCGAGAGATAAGGCCGGTAAGTGACTTCGATCTTGTCCTGGCTGGTCGAGGCCGCATCGAGGTGGCGAACGATCTCGCGGCTGACATTGTCGAGGGTGACGGCAATCTCCGGCACGGGAGCGGTATCCACCGGCGGCAGTTCGAGCTCGAAGCCCATGGCAACGAAGCGAACGATCGACCCGCCGTCGACTGGAGCACCTTCTTCGAGGCGCGCCATCAGATCGACATGGTCGCGCACGACGCGGATCGCGGTCGGTTGCCCCTCGTCGTCCAGGAAGGACGGATGGCGCAGTTCGAGGGTATGCAGGATGACCATGTCGGCCGGCGCCGCGGCATAGGCCTCGCGGATCGCAGCGGATAGGGATAGATCAGGCATGGTCGCTTAAGGAGTCGCTTGTTCATCGGGCAGACGAATGACGTCGATACGGTTCGGAAGGCCGGGGCGGCGCAGCATCGGCCCCTCGATCTCGACCAGGACCAGCCGGGTCAGCCAGTAGAGAGCCGCGGCGAGAACCGCGAGGTTGTGGGTGAAGCTGTTGTCGCAGGCTTGTCTCCAGAGCTCGTCTTCGAGGAACAGGCACGCCCCCTGGCACAGCTGCAGGACGGGGCAGTTGCCGCATTCGGGCCGCGTCGACCAGTGATGCGCCGTCGTCAGGCTGATATCGTCGAAAGCCTCGATCGAACCGATCCGGTGCCGGGTCCCTGCGCTGGTGTTCTGGCAGGTGAGCGCATTGCCCTTGAGATCGACCGCTAGATCGGTCGGTCGGTCCATGCCGCATTTCTGGCCGAGGGCGGATGCGGGGCGAGCACGGGCAATCGAGCGGAAGAAGCCGTCGATCTTCGCGCGCAGCGTGGAGACCGGCATGCTTTCGCCGCGCACCGCTTCCCAGAACACGGCCTCCAGATAGGCGCGATGCTCGTCGTCCGTCTGCGGTGAGAGACTCATCCCGCCGCGATCGTAGGGCAGCAGGATTTCTTCCGTCGAAAGCGGCAGCTCGTCGACCGGAACGCCGAGACGCTCGGCGATGTGCCGGCGCACCGCCGCCAGCGACGTATTGTGCTTATGCAGAACGCTGTTGAAGCCGATCCGGCCCGACGGCCGCAACCGGTCATAGAGACGGCGGATCGCCGCACATCTGGCGGGATCGTCGAGCGGATCGGGACCCCGATAGCGCATGGCCGGCCCGTCGTGGCTGATGCCGACACCGAAGCCGAGCCGATCGAGAAGTTCGATCTTCTCGTCGTTGACCAGAGCGCCATTGGTGATGATGTTGAAGCGCGCCTTGGGATAGGCCGCGCGCAGGCCCTCCGCCAGCACGCGCAACACCTTCCAGTAGACCAGCGGCTCACCGCCCCAGAACTCGATGCGTACGCCCGATCCCTCGCCATCCGTGCCGCCATCGAACCATGTCGGCAGGCGGCGCAGAAAATTCTGCGCATCAAAGATGTCGCCCTGGATCTCATGGGGCTGGGACGCCTGATTGCAGTAGGTGCAGGCATAATTGCACTTGAGCCCCATCTGGATTTTGAGAACCCGAACATCGCGGCTCTTGATGCCGGGATTCGCCGGTGAGATCGGATGGGCGGGCGTCCAGGCTGGCGGCGCCGGATCGTAGCCGCTCCCAACCGCCCGCAGATCGACCGGCTCACCGGTGTCGGCCCAGACCAGCGTGGAGACATGAGGACGGTAGAGCAGCTCGCGCGCGTAGCCGTTCCGCCCTGCCATGCGCAGGCGGTATTCCAGGTCTTCGGTCATGGGTTTTCTCTACAGTGGGGCGTAGATCCGGGTCGGATCGACCACGCGGATGTTGGTCACCAAGGCGACGGTGTCCTCTGCCCCGAGATTGACCTCGCTGGTGTGGAAGATATGCGCCGGATGGATGACGAGGAGGCCCGGCACCGGTCGGATCGCCCGCAGCATGGAGTGGTTCAAGAACCGCGATCGGGCCGCGATCGGGTCGATCAGATGCAGGCGGTTTCCGGCAGGAGCCTGGTGTCTGTCGCGGCGATCGTCGGTGACCTCGAGCGCCAGCCACAGGACCGCGACATAGTCGACGCTTCTGTGGTTATGGGGTTTGGCGTATTCGCCCGGCGCGAAGCGGCGCAAGGTGCAGACGGCCTCGAAGGGCGGCATTTCCAGAAACCCCTCCTTTTCCGCCAGTTGCCGCATCCGGTCGGCAAGAATGGCTTTGAACGTCGCCGGTTCGGGACGGGCATCGAGAAGCAGGTTGTAGCTGACCTCCGGACCTTGACGCATCGCAGCCGGAACGTGGGCCTCGGGATGGGCACGCTCGTATTCGTCGCCGATGGCGACGAGTGCGTCGAGCCCAGCTGCGCCGATCTGCGCCAGGAGGTTTTCCGACCAGATGTTAGTCGGCCAGAGCGCCAGCGCCGTCATGTCAGCACGATGCTCTTGGAACTGACGCCCGGCCAGAACTTGTAACCGGCACTGATTTCGATCTCATCACCCGCTTCGAGGCCGCGCGTATCGAGCGTAAACCTTTGCCCGTTGCGCGCCTGCGATCGGTTGATGATGCCGGCTGTCGCCTCCAGATGCACCGTCGCCCCTTCCGGCGCGGCGAGACTGAAGTCGACGGTGGTGGCCACGTCGACTTGATCGGGACCTACTATTTCGATAGGCAGCCAGGCCTCAAGGAACATCTTCAAGGACGGCAGCGGCGCAGGGCTGGTCCTTCTTCCGTCGACAAGAATCTCGTGCGTGGTGCGATTTTTCTCGGGCGTTCCCGGCTCGTTATCCGCGCCATGAAACACGACGATGGCGTCCTCCACCGGGCAACCGCGCACCGGTGTCAGCAGATAGAGGAACGGTGTCGCGGCGAGGCGCTGCTTGAGCACCCAGGCCGGCGACGCCGCATTATGGCGACCCCGGGCGTTGGGTGTGTCGTTCACCGACAGACCGATTTCCATGATCGACGTATAGGACCGGTTCGACGGTATCCGTTCGGCATAGGAGAACCGGGTGGTCTCATGCCAGATCAGCTCGCGGGGGAACTTCGGGCTGTAGCACAGCGCGATGCAGCCATGATCCTCGGCGTATTTTTCGATGATCTCGCTCAGATCGTCGTCGCGGCCGATTTGTTTGTCGCCGCCCGGCCAGGCCACATCGAGTTTCAGCCGCCCCTTACCGATCCGGCAGACGCTGCTTGCCGGCATCAGCTTTCGGTTGATCTGGAAGATGTTCATGGTCTCGTCCGGTCTCAGCAGTTGCAATCGCAATTGCAGTCGCAGTTACAATTGCAGTTCGAATAGCAGTTGAAGGCGCCGCAATTGCAGTTGTTGTAGTTGCGCCGGTGTTCGCCGCCGCCGATTTCATCGGCAGCCAGCACGTAACTGGCATAGACGAAGCCGACCGACACCGCCTGATAGGACACGCTGGAACCGCCGGCGAAGTCGAAGCCGCTGGGATTGCCGGGCCCGAACCCAAGCCCCCAGGTCCACCAGTTGCCATTGGGCGGCGTCCACTGCGGATCGCCCAGGCAGTTGCCGTTGGGCAGATAGCCTGTGCAGTTATTGATGCGATCGTCGTAATACTGGTTCGACCGGTTGAGCTCGCCGATATCGGTGCCGTCGGCGATCGCAAAGCCGGTGGTGCGGGCGCTATCGCCGGTCGCACCCGAGCGCACGCTGCCGCTTGCGATCAGATTCGGGACGGCGAGGTCGCCCGACATGGTGTCGCCGCTCTTGGCGACTCGGCTGGCGAGATCGACCTCGGCGTATTCGAGCCCCGTCTCATCGGCTTTCTGCCGCAAATATCGTCCGCCCTCACCGGTGGCGGTCGGAAGATTCAACGAGGCGGCGGCACCACTCGCTTCTGACGCGCTGGCAGCGGCCGAGGCGGCCGAGCCCGAAGCCGCGTCGGCACTGCTGGCCGCCTCCGCCGCCTTGGTCGTCGCCAGAGCGGCGCTGGCTGCCGCATCGGTTTCAGACGATGCCGCCGCGGCGGCACTGGCTGCGGCGTTGGTTTCGGCATTGTCTGCTGCCGATTGGCTTGCCGCCGCCTGGCCGGCGCTGACACTCGCCGCATCCCTCGCGGCTTCAGCAGCCGTCCGCGCGTCGACGGCGCCCGTTTCTGCTGCAACCGCGGCAATCTCGGCGGTTTCGGCGCCGACCTGAGCAAGCTCCGCGGCATCCCGCGCAGTTTCCGCCGCACTCCGTGCGGTATCGGCCGCCGTGGCGCTGCCAGCCGCGTCCGCAACCTTCTGATCGAGCTCGACGCGACTGGCGTCGATGTCCGCCTCTATATCGGCGATGGCCTTGGCCACGGTCTTGACGGGGCCGGACTCGGTCGCGACGGTCGAAGAGGCGTCGCCATTGACGACATCGTGCAGCTTGCCGCTCGCGGCCTGCGCCTTCTCGACCGCCGCCTGAAGATCGGTTTGCAGAGACATGGGGTTCTACCAGCTGTGAGGTCCGGGCAGCGTGCCGTGCACGTAACCGTGCAACCGGTCGATGCCGACGAAGAGAGCAGCGAGATCGGAGTCGAGCGCGATGGCCAATCCGTCCTCGCTCAACACCGGCCGCTCGCGAATTTCGAGCTCCGATGTGACTTCCCAGAGAACGCCGGATCTGATCCGCGCTTCGAACTGGCGCGTGAACCTGGCTTCATGAACGGTCAGGCCGACGCCGCCCTGAAGGTCGATGTCGAACCACGCGCCGCCTTCCTTGGCGTGCCAGCGGTACCAGGCCTCGAACAAGGCGAATTGATCGCGACGCAGGACCCAACGCACGGAGATGCGGCTCGGCACCTGCGTGAACCGGCGGCGCTGGCGCGCCGGGCCCGCCTCCATATCCGTGCGAAGGATCGCCTCGCCCGGATGGACGCCGTAGCCATCAATAGTGGGTAACGGTAAGGTATTAGGCCAGGAGATCGTCATAGCGGTCTTACTGTGAACTCTCGATTACCGAGGCGTTACGGTTCCTAACGTTGGCCAGCCCATCGTTGCTGCAATAGCGCAGATGGTCGAACTACAAAGCGTTGCATTCTTGAGGTGTGGACTTGAGCGATACGGTGAAATGTCCGATTTGCCGGAATTCCGATGGCGGGACGTGCCGTATGGTTTCAACCGGCGGCAGCGATTCTTCGGGTTTCGAATGCGATGTCTGCGGAAAATATGAGATCAGCGGGTCAGCGTTCGCTGGTCCGCTTGATCCCGAGAAAGCTAAGTTAACGCAAATCCAGCGAGCAGCCCTTTCCCACCGGCTACGCACGGCGGTTCGGGAAAGCCAGCCATTGATGATCACGACCGACTGGTTGAAATACTTCAAAGCGGACGCGGCTTTACCAAGCCCTGCGGTTCAAGCGACCAATATAATTAGATATGTCGGCGAAGAAGCATCCCGATCAGGCATGAAGCTCAAAAATCTTCCTGTTGATTTTCATGCAATCGTCGGCGCACCAAATCGTGAGTTTGCCTGTCAGTTAGCAAAGGAATTGCTTGAGCGAGGCGTTCTTAGTGGGATCGACGCCAGCAGTATGGACGGAACAGACCTTATTGACATCGGCCTCACACTGGATGGCTGGGGGCTCTACGAAGCAGAGAAGCACGGGGAAACTTCAGGAAAATATGGCTTCATCGCCATGAAGTTTGGCGACCCTGTTCTCGATCCCTTCGTTCAAAATGTTCTAAAACCGGCTGTGAAAGACGGCATCGGTTACAACCTCATAGACATGCGCAATGTTGCTCGTGCAGGCATCATCGACAACATCATGCGGACACAAATTCGCGACGCAGCCTTTGTCATCGTTGACCTTACCCACGACAATTCAGGGGCCTACTGGGAAGCGGGTTATGCGGAAGGCCTTGGAAAGCCAGTTATCTATATCTGTGAAAAAGCCAAGTTCGATGATGCAAAGACACATTTCGATACCAATCACTGCACGACCGTTCTTTGGTCCAGTGAGAACGAAAACAATTTCAGCCAAGAATTAGTCGCCACGCTCCGTCGGTCCCTTAATCTGTTTCCGGGTGCTCGATAACCTCAATCATCGATAGGCCCCCGCCGCCGGATTGAGTCCGTACCGGCGCTCCAGCGTCGGCGCGATCCCTTCGCCGCGCCCGACATTGCGGGCGATGCGGCCTTCGACCTGCTCGATCATGATGTCCAGGGTGAGATTGCCGTTGCCGTCACGCCGCCAGTCGGTGGTCGCCTCCGTGCCGGGCGCCGCGTTGCGGACATTCACCGCGACATTGACCACCGGCCGCTCGCCGGAGGCCGGCGCCAGCGCCCGCATCTGTTCGGGCGTGAACACACCTTCGCCGCGCCGGGCGATGATCGGCACCTCATTGCCGACCAGGCCGCCGCCATGGAAGCGCCGCGCATCGGCGAACGATCCTTCATGGGCGAGACGGCGCGGCAGCGCATCGGCGCCGATGACGCCGCCGCCATGGGCGACCATCACCGGTCCCGGCGCCGGGAAGTCGCCGACCGGAGAGGACGTCCCGCCGCCGAACAGGCTGCCGGCGATGGAGCTCCCAATCGACGAAAATATCCCCTCGAACAACCCACCGAGCGGTTTCACCACCGCGATCCGATAGGCGGCTCGCAACGCCTCCTCGGCGATTGTGTTGAACAGGTCCGCCGCCGACAGCTTGCCGGTGGTCGCCCATTTGACGAAAGCGTCCTCGCCGGCCCGGAGCGCGCCGGTCATCACCCGCTCGGCATTGCGCGCGGCGTCCTCGGACTCCTTCACATAATCCCGGAGTGCGCGGAGCGCGCCGTCGCGCCAGGCGGTCGACGCGTCGAGCTTGTCCTGTTCGGCCCTGGCGATCGCCCGGGCATAGCTCTCGGCATCGATGGCGCCGGCGGCAAGCAGCCGATCAAGCCGCTCCACCTCCGCCGCATAGCTCTCCAGCGCCGTCCGGTTGGCCTCCATGACGCGGTGGCCCTCGTCGAACAGCTTCTGCTCGCGCTCCAGCGCGGCATTGAGATCCTCGATCGCCTGCTTCTGGTCGAACAGGGCCCCGGCCAGCCGCTCGACTTCGGCACGCTGGGCGTCGCTGGCGCCCTCCGACAGCCGCGCCTGGGCCTGGTCGATGAAAGCGCGACGCTTGTCGGTCAGGCCGACGATCTGACGCTCGAGGTCAGCCATGGCCTTGGCATCGGCCGCGGCCATCCGTTCGGCCGCCTCGCGCGCCGGCTTTTCGATGGCGGCGATGCGACGGCGCGCCAGTTCCTCGGCGCGACCGATTGCGGCATCGACCTGCGGGTCGTTCTCGCCCGGCGCACGCAAGGCTTCGAGCCGACGCCGCGTTTCATCCAGTTCCTTGTTGACCGCGGCAATGCGCTCTGCCGGATCGTCGACAAGTTTGGCGATCGCCTCGTCGAGCGCCTTGCGCTGTCCGGCAAGCAACTCCGTCCGGCGCTCCGCCTGCGCCGCACGTTGTCCTTGTTCGACACGCCGCTGCTCCTGATCGAACCGCTCGGCTTCGGCCTGAGCTTCGGCGATCAATCCCTCGACCTGCGATCTCAGATAGGCAACCCGGGCCTCCTGCTGGCGAATGGCGATAATGGCGGTCGCGCCCGCTCGCTCGCCGGCGGCGCTGCGCATGCGGTCCAGACGGTCCTCGGCTTCGATCAGGGCGCGGTTGGCCGCGACGATGCGCTCGGAGATCGGATCGTCGGCGATGAGGCCTCGCCAGCCATCCAGGGCGCGCGCCAGAACATCGAGCGCGCCCTCGGCGAGCCCCGCCGCAACCGACGTCTTGCCGATTTCCTTCAGAAGGTTGCCCCAGGCATCCGACAGCCGGTTGGCCGCCCCGGTCAGACCGGTCGCTTCCGCCGCCCCGGCGCCGCCGACCTGCTGTTCCAGCGCGTCGAGGATGACCTTCTGCGCCGCGGCCGTCTGCCCGGTCTCCACAAGGCTGGCGATAAGGTCGCGCTGGCTCGCCGTGAAGCTGACGCCGACGCGGCGCAGCGCGTTGATGCCCTCGACCGGGTCTTCGAGCGCCTTGCCGAGCTGGACGGCCGAGCCGCGCAAGTCCTGCCCGAACACCGCCGCCAGATCCTGGGCCAGACGCAAGGCCCGGGTGAAGGTGTCGCCCGCGACCGAGCGGAAAGTGGCCAGGATCGCCGCCGCGTCCATGACGCTCTCGGCGCTGGCCAGCGTCGCCGCTTCCATCTCTTCGGCAAAATTCGCGATCTGGCCGGCCGTCAGACCCGACGCATCGCCGGTCGCCTTGAGCACGGCCTCGAGCCGGCGGTAGGAGGCTTCCGCCTCGGCCGCCGCTTCGAGACTGGCCTTCAGGCCGAACACGATGCCACCGAGCGCGGCACCCGCCGCGAGACCCGCGGGGCCGAGACGGGTGAGCGCCGCCCCGAGGGGGCCGAGCCGGCCCGCCGTGGCTTCCAGCGAGCCCCGAACCTCGCCGGCCGCGCCGTCCAGCGCCTGCAGCGCCTTCGAGGCGGGTCGGGCCGACTGCTCGATGCGCTTGAGCGCGCTCTCTCCGGTCTCGCCGACGTCGCGCAGCTCGGCCCGGACCTTGCCGCCGTCGATGACGGCAAGGCGGACGGATAGATTGCGCTCAGCGGCCATCGCTCTTCATTCGTTCGTTGAATCCGGCAACCGTGCCCGCTTCGGCAGCCGGCAGGAGTTCGGCCAGGGCGGCCCAGTCGTAGCCAAGGCCGGCGCCCATGCCGAAGCAGGCATTGAGATCGACGCCGATCGCGGCACCCGGAACCAGACGCAGCTGGCCGGCACAGCGCAGCATCACGTCCCAGACCTGCCAGCCCTCGAAGCTCAGCGGCTCATGTGCACGGTAGGGACAGTCCGGGCATTCTCCGGCACAGGCCGCGCAGTAGTCCGGCCCGCCGCCGAAATGCCAGCGGCAGCGAGCCGTCAGGCGTTTTTTTCCTGATCCAGCAACAGCGCCGGCGCGAGATAAAGACGTTCGAAGGCTTCGGCCATCGGCCAGAGATCAAGCAGGGCCTCGATGCCCTCGGGCGTGAGCGGCGCGGGTTTGCCCTTGGCATCCCCCACCCCTTCCCACGCCAGGCCGGCGAGCTTGCCGAGCGTCTTGATGAGGATCGCCGTTCGCTCGCCCGCACCTCCGACACCGTCACGGTCATCGGCCTCCTGGACGGATGCCTCCCGGGCGGCAGCGACACGGGCGGCCATCATCAGGGCCGTGGTGCAGGGACGAACCTGCAATCGCACGCCGTGGCCGAGTTCGAGCCAGACGGGCTCGCGCTTCAGATCGAGCCGCAGCATCAGTAGTCCTCCACGTCGTTGATCAGGGTCGCGGTCAGCATCCGGCCCTCCGCTTCGTTGCGGGCCGCCTGGAACTCGAAGGTCGCCTGGATACCGGCCGGCCCCTCGATGGCGAGACCGGGGCGCGAGAGATAGGCCTCGTGGACCGCGAACAGCAGGCTGGTGCCGGCATCGCGGACATAACCGAACTCGAGTGCCAGCGCCGTTCCAGCCGTGGCCGCGTCGAACAGGGCGGTGCCGTCGAAACGCACCGTGATCGAGCCGGTGCAGGACGCGACCGTCGGTTCGACACTGTCGATCAGCCCGTCGGAACGGATGGTCTCGATCCGGTCGAGATTGTTCGAATAGGTGAGCTCGGCCGAGACCACGCGTCCAAGCGCGGCGCCGTCCTTCTCAATCTGGCCCATGAAGGGGCCGAAGCGGAGCGGTGCAAACTGCCCGGGTGCGGCGTCACGCAAGCCGGCGTCGGTCGCCTCGCCGCGCGCCACGCAGGCCAGCGTCGCCGCCGGCAGGCCCTCGCGCTCAAAACGGATTGCCGCGCTGTCGATGCGCACGCCGCTATGGGTTCGATACAGCGGCACATCGGGATTTGCGGCCTGGATCGCGAGGCTCGGGAGCGAGGCCTCGCCGGAGACGAAGCTGTGGCTGTAGGGACCGGCCCCCGTCGTGGTCGGCGCGCCCAGCAGCAGCGTCAGCCAGAAGCCGGTCGAGCGCGCATCGAGCGGCACCACCAGGTCGCCGTCGACATTGACCGCGCCCAGGACCGGCGCCGCCGGATCGCGCCCGGTGCCCAGCAGATCGTTGCCGAGCAGGTTCTGTTTGGCGGCGATGCCATAGCGGGCAAGCTGCACGGCGGTGTAACCGTCCGCCGGCGGCGTGCCATAGGTGGATTCGAACGCGGCCAGAAACCGCGCATTGGCGCCAAAGCCAAGTGCCATGAAAGCCTCCCGAGGTCAGGACAGGGGCGACGAAGTCGCGTAATGCAGGGTGATCGGTATGGTCGCGCCCTTAAGCGGGGCAGCACCCTCGATCACCAGGGTCTCGAAGCTGGCCGGACCGACCTCGATCCAGTCGACCAGACCGCCGAGTGTTGGAGTGCCAGCGATCGCGTCGCCGATAGCCGTGAGTAGACCGTCCAGCGCCCCATCGCGGGACGCCGCCGTTGCGCCGTTCACCACCACCTCGACGATCGCGCGGTGTCGCCAGATATAAGAGAGTGGCGACAGCAGAATCTCTGGTTCGCCAAGATCGCCGTCCCGCAACATGACGAGACCGCCGGCCGGCAGCTTCTCGGGCAGCGGTTCGTTGCGTCGCACGGTCGGGCCGGACAGCGTCTCCAGTGCACTCAGCAACGCCGCCAGGACCTGTTCGCGGTGCGAAGACATATCTTACGCGTCCCGGCTGTTCTGCCAGTTGCCGACGACCATGGCGGGCAAGGCTTTGATCCACTTTGCCGCCGCCCCGGAAACATCGAGCCGCTTTCTGAAAGTCACCTTCGGCACCAGGATGAAGATCGGCACGCTTGCGAGACCACGGCCGGTGCGTAGGGCCGTCGCGCTGGCCTTCGCGAAACCGCCGCGCTTGCCGCTCCGTGCCCGCATGTTGTCGGCGACCAGAAGCGAGGCCGCGCCGCGGCGATAGATGAAGCGTAGCCGCTGGCCGGTCCTCCGCTCCCAGCCGCCCGGTGTGATCTTGGCGCCGCCATCGCCGTATTTTCCGGCTGCCGGCGTCGGGATCGCGAGGTAAAGCCCCCGGGTCGAGCGGATGGTCGCCCCGTCCTCGTAGATTCGGACGATGCCGGGCGCCTTGGACCAGATCAGACCGGCAGCCCCGATGCTGGGTTGGCCCTTGGGATAGATCTCACCGCGCCAGGTCCGCGCGAGCCGGGGTCCGAGCCCGGCCGCAACGATTTGACTGCGCAGATCCGATTTCAGCCCATTCGTTGCCGCCTGCACGCCGGCCGTGACGGCGCGTTCCGCAGCCTTGATCTCGGCCGCCATCATCTCCTTGAGGCTGCCTCCGAGTGCTGCCGTCAGCCTCATGCGCGAATGACCTCTGCCGTCCAGATCAGACGCTCGGCGTCGCGCAAGGGCTCGCCCTGAACCAGGAAGGTCTCGCCGTCGATCTCGAAAGCGTCTCCATTGGCGAGCGTGGGCGCATCGGTGACGCGGATATCGACGACGGTCGTCTCCAAATGGAGGCGAGTCTCCCCGAAGTCGGATACCCGGTCGGGACGCCGCAAGACGATCCGAGCCGTCACCGGTACGCCAGACCCAGCCGCTCGCCAGACCGCTTCCCGCGTCAGATTGGGATCGGCGAACAGATCGCCGATCGCCCCAGCAAAGATGCTCATGGTCAGTTGCTGGAGAAGATGCGCACGGCGAGGCGCGGCCGCTTGTTAATCGGCAGGATCGACGCTTCGGTCTTGACCTCGATAGCGCTGCCGTCGGGTCGCGCAATCTGCCGGGCGTAGATCGGCAGGCCCACCGTGTTGACCGTCTCGATCAGGTTGGCCGGCGCGCCGTGGGTGACGAAGGTGTCCAGCGTGCCGAGCGGGAACGCGATGCCTTCGCCGGAGGGGATCAGGGTTTCCGTTGCCCCGGTCGAGAGCGTGACGGTCGCGTTGTATTCCTCGAACAGGATGCCGGCGAAGGGAAAGCGGCGACGCGTGTCCTCGCGCAGGGGCTGCGCCCCGGTCGAGGAATAATACTTGTAGGCCTCCTCCACCTTGGCGTGGCCGATCAGCTTGTCGAAGAACTCCGGGCTCACCATCGCCAGCA
>CAZVLU010000030.1:0-43723 GCA_964628235.1 uncultured Rhizobium sp.
TCAGCTTGTCTTTGATGAACTTCCAGATGATCCGCGTCATCTCGTCGCCGTCGAGCTCGACGAGCGGGGTCTTGACCTGAATCTTGGCCATGTCTGCGTGGTCTCCCTTAAAGCCGCCGGCGAAACCCGCCGAAGCCGCGCGGGGCGCGGACGGCAGGAAGGGCGGGAATCGGATGAAAATAGGCGAAAAGCGCAGGGCACCTTAATCAGGCGAGGGGCTTGGCGCAAGGTTGCGCCGAGGAGCCGCGCCACGGCCTCTCCGCCCTGCGAAAAAAGGCGGAAATCTTGAGGTTTTTAGGGCTTTTGTGGCGGCGGGCTAAAGCTTGTCGGGCTGCGCCGGCAGGCTCGGCTCGGGCAGGCCGGCCAGCACGGCCAGGAGATCGGCGATCCGTTCGACCGGCGTGATGAGCGTTTCATGCTCGCCGCGCGCGAAGCCGCCGTCGACGACATGGCGCATCATCTCGCGGAACGGCGTCCAATAGCCGGAGATGTCGAGCAGCAGGATCGGCTTGTCGTGCATCCGCAACTGCTTCCAGGTGATCATCTCGAAGGCTTCGTCGAGCGTGCCGAGGCCGCCGGGCAGGATGGCGAAGGCGTCGGCCAGTTCGAACATGCGCTGCTTGCGCGCGTGCATGGTATCGACCGCGATCAGCTCCGTGCAGCCCGGGTGGGCCAGTTCGCGGGTTTTCAGCATGGTCGGGATGACGCCGATCACCTTGCCGCCGGCCGCCAGCGTCGCGTCGGCGACGATGCCCATCAGCCCGACGCGGCCGCCGCCATAGACCAGCGTGATGCCGTTCTCGCCGAGCAGGCGGCCAAGCTCCGCCGCCGCGTCGGCGTGGCGCGGATCGGAGCCGGCGCTGGCGCCGCAATAGACGCAGAGAGAGGTGACGCGAGCCATAACTGCCGCTCCTGAACTGAACTGGCGGCGGTTATAGCGTGGTTACCTCAGAGTTTCATCGGCAGAATCACCATCGGCACGCCGCGCAGATGCAGGTCGCGCTGGATGGCATAGGCCGTCTGGTTGTGCAGCAGGCGGGTCAACGCATTGTCCTCGGCGAAGATCAACTGCGCGGCGAAGAACATGCTGTTGGGATATTGCCGCGCGATATCGTCGGCGAGGGTGAGCAGGCGCTCGACGACGTCGGTGCCGAAGCTGTGCAGCGAGGTCGCCGCCCAGCCGTGGCGTCGGCAATAATTGACGTAGCTTTGCAGGTTGTCTTCGACCTCGCTGCGCAGTTCGGCCAGCATCTCCTCGCCGTGGAAGGCTTCCGAGTCGATCTCGCCGACGCTGACGAAGACGAAGTTCTTGAACTGGCCGGGGAACAGGCGCTGGGCCGAGAGCAGCGTGTGCATCCCCGCGCCCAAGCTGCGGCCGACCAGGAACACGGCGGTCGGAGCCTTGGGATCGAGCGGCTGCACGGCGTCGGGCGGAATCGGCGGCGCTGCCGTCGCGAACAGCGCGTCGATCTTGGTGAGTTGCGCCGAGACGCCGCGATAATGGCGGCGGATGGCGAAACCGGTGACGATGACCAGGCCGGTGATGAGTACGGTGAGCCAGGCGCCGTGGGTGAACTTCTCGAAGATCGTGGTTGAGAGAATGCCGGCGCAGACGATGAAGCCGACCAGCGCCAACGCCAGGCGGCGATAGGCGCGCCGCGCGCTGCGGCGATTCCTCCACCAATGGACGCAGAGGCCATAGAGGCTGAGCGAGAAGGTGAGGAACACGTTGATCGAGTAGAGCACGACCAGCATCGAGACGTCGCCGCCGGTGATGACGAGCAGGATGACCGCCGCCGCCGCCATCAGCAGCAGGCCGTTCTGGGTCACCAGGCGGTTGGAAAGCTGGCTGAACTGGTGCGGCACCCAGCGGTCGGCGGCCATGTTGGCGAGCACGGACGGGCCGCCGAGAAAGCCGGTGTTGGCGGCGACGAACAGCAGCCCGGCGGCGAAAACCAGCGTGAACAGCAGGATGGTGCTGCCGAGCCAGGAGCCTTCGCCGAAGCTGTCGTCGAGGATCGCGCTGAAGGTCGCGGCGTTGAGCGTCATGCCCTCGACCGACTGGGCGTTCCACAGCAGATAGAGCACGATCAGGCCGCCGGCGGTGAAGGCGAGCGAGGCGGCCATGTAGAGCATCGTCACCTTGCCGGTGGCGACGCGCGGCTCTTTCAGGTTGTTGATGTTGTTGGAGACGGCCTCGATGCCGGTGTAGGTGCCGCCGCCCAGCGCGAAGGCGCGCAGCAGCAGCGACAGCAGGGCGAACCAGCCGATTTCGGCGGCATAGTCCTTGGTGTCTGTCAGCGTGTCGGGGATCAGGGCGGGCAGGTCGGCCGAATGCGCCAGGATGCCGCCGACGATGAAGCCGCCGTGGGTGATGAGGAAGCCGAGGAACAGCGGCAGCAGGAGTTTCAACGGCTCTTTCATGCCGCGCATGTTGAGGATCAGCAGCACGAGGACCATGAGCGCTTCGCTCGGCAGCTTCCACATCTGCGCCGAGAGCGGCAGCAGGCTGAACAGGGCGTCGACGCCGCTGGCGATCGAGATGGCGATGGTCAGCACATAGTCGATGATCAGCGCCGAGCCGGAGACCAGGCCGGCGCGCGGGCCGATCAGCGTGGTGGCGACCTTGTAGCCGCCGCCGCCCGACGGGAAGAGCTCGATGACCTGGTTGTAGGCCAGCGCGATGACGAAGACGGTGACGGCGGTGGCGAGCGCGAGGTAGAGCGCGAGGTGGGTGTGGCCGCCGAGCGCCAGGAAGGTTTCTTCCGGGCCGTAGTTAGCTGACGACAGGCCGTCGGCGCCGAGGCCGACCCAGGCGAGGAATGCGGCCAGCGCCATATGCTGGCGGGCTTGCGGCGCCAGAGGGTCTTTCGGGGCGCCAAGGAACGCGCGTTTCAAGCGCTGCAGACGAAGCGGCAGCATGAAGGGTCACATGATTTGGGGGAGGGGTGTCGCTCGGGACGGCAGGCTTCTACGCCCGCGCCCAAGTTCTAGCCAACGCCGGCCAAGCATGGCAGCCATACGAAATAAGAGAGGCAATTGGCCCAGAACTTGTCATTTCATTGCCAAGTCTTTCAACTCTTTGTGTAATTTGGCTTCGGCCCTTGTCCTGCCCACAGGTCTTGGGCAATCTGGTTACGAAAAGCGACGGCACCCAGCACGTCGCGTCGAGAGGGGAATCCAATGTCGTTTCGCGTGAAATTTGCCGCCGTCGTTGTGACCGCGCTCGCCGGCTTCAGCTTTTCGCCGCTCGTCGCGTCGGCTCAGGAAGCTGCCGTCAAAGAGCGCCAGGATCTGATGGGCGCGTTCGGCGAAGCGAGCAAAACGCTCGCCGCCGCCGCCAAGGGCGCGCCGCTCGATGCCGCCGTGGTCAAAGCGGCCGAGGACATCGCCGCCGGCATGAAGAAGACGCCGGCGCTGTTTCCGGCCGGCACCGGCAGCGACAAGATGAAGAACCGCGCCAAGCCGGAAATCTGGACCGACATGGCCAAGTTCACCGCTTACGCCAATGACGGCGCTGCCGCGCACATGGCGCTCGCCGCCGCCGCCAAGGGCGGCGATGCCGCCGCTTATCAGTCGGCCTTCACCAAGGCCGCCGCCACCTGCGCCGCCTGCCACAAGGATTTCCGCGGCCCGGCGGTGAGATAAGCCGTTGCGCTTCGCCACGCTCATGACGCTGCGCGCCGCGCCGATGGTCTTCGGCGCGGCGCTGTCGTATGCGGCCCTGCCGGCGCAGGCGCAGCAGACCGCTGCCGAACGCGGCGCCTATATCTTCCATGCGTCGGGTTGCGAGACCTGCCACACCGACACGGCCAATAAAGGCGCGCCGCTGGCCGGCGGCCGGGCGCTGAAAACGCCGTTCGGCACCTTCCGCACGCCCAACGTCACGCCCGATCCGACGCATGGCATCGGCAAATGGAGCGAAGCGGATTTTATCCGCGCCATGCGCGAGGGGCGCTCGCCGAGCGGCGACCACTACTATCCGGCCTTTCCCTACACGGCCTATACCAAGATGTCCGACGCCGACATGAAGGACCTGCGCGCCTACATGCTGACGCTGCCGGCCTCCGATAAGCCGAACCTGCCGCACGAATTGAGCTTCCCGTTCAACATCCGCCTCGGCGTGATGGCGTGGAAATGGCTCAACTTCACGCCGGGACCCTTGCCTGCGGTTGCCGGCAAGGACGAGGCCTGGATGCGCGGGCGCTATCTCGTCGAGGCGCTCGGCCATTGCGCCGAATGCCACACGCCGCGCGACAAGCTCGGCGGTCTCGTGACGAGCAAATGGATGGCCGGCTCGGCCGACGGCGCCGAAGGCGAAGCCGCGCCGAACCTGACGCCCGATTCCGCCACCGGCATCGGCGAGTGGAGCGCCGAGGATATCGCCTTCGCGCTCAAGATCGGCATGAAGCCCGACGGCGACTCGCTTGGCTCGCTGATGGCCGAAGTGGTCGAAAACGGCACCGGCAAGCTGACCGACGCCGATTTGGCCGCCATGGCGGCCTATCTGAAGGCGTTGCCGGCCATCGTTCACAAGCCTTAAAGGCGCTTTTTCGCCCCCGCCATGCGCATTGCGCCTCTGCAGATGGCGTATTAGGTTAGCCGCTGGTCCCTCCAGCGTGATCCTTAAGCCCTTGAAAAAACTAGACAAGCCCGTTGTCCTTGCCTTGCTTGGCGCGCTCGTTCTGGCGATCGCATTCGGCCTGAATTGGGTTGTCGACTGGCGCGGCGACGATTCGCCTGCGCCGGTGCAGCAAATGGCCGACAAGCCGTTGCAGGCGCCGCCCTTGGCGCGCCAGCCGGCGGCGCCGAGCTTCGATGTGGTGCGCGTCAACCCGAGCGGCGACACGGTGATCGCCGGCCGCGCCGAGCCCGGCGCAGATGTGACCGTGCTCGATGGCGAGACCGTCGTCGGCCGCGTGCAGGCCGACAAACGCGGCGAATGGGTGTTGGTTCCCGAAAAGCCGCTGCCGCCCGGCTCGCGCAATCTCAGCTTGATCGCCAAACTTCCCGACGGCACCGAACAGCGCTCTGACTCCGACGTGGTGCTGGTGGTGCCGGAAAATGGCGAGGGCGCCACAGGCGTGTTGGCGCTGCGCGTGCCCGGTAGTAACGGCCAAGCGCCGAGCCGCGTGCTGCAATCGCCGTTCGCCGGCGGCGACGCCGGTCGGGGAGATGGCCGCGGCACACGCGGCCTGACGATCGATGTCATCGACTATGATGAAAAAGGTCGCGCCACCGTGAGCGGCAACGCGCCTGCCGGCGCCAAGCTCAATATCTATCTCGACGATACGCTCTCCGGCTCGACCGCAGCCGACGCCAAGACCGAATGGCGGCTGGCTCTGCCGCAACTTCTCACGCCGGGCGACCATAAGCTGCGCGTCGACCGCCTCGACGATGCCGGCAAGGTGATCGACCGCGCCGAATATGCCTTCAACCGCGCGCCGCCCGTCGAAGGCATGACGGCTGGCGTCGCCGTCATCGTGCAGCCCGGCAACAGCCTGTGGCGCCTGGCGCGCCGCACCTACGGCGAAGGCACGCGTTACGCCTTGATCTTCGAAGCCAACAAGTCGCAAATTCGCGACCCTGACTTGATCTATCCGGGGCAGGTTTTCGCGCTCCCCGCCGCTAATTAATGGCGCCAATTCATTTCGCGCTTTCGTTAGTCTCGGAGCACGCTCTGCCGCCGAGACCGTTCTTATTCCTGTAC
The DNA here is from genome assembly GCA_964628235.1 of uncultured Rhizobium sp. Lineage (GTDB taxonomy): Bacteria > Pseudomonadota > Alphaproteobacteria > SMXQ01 > SMXQ01 > CAMAVH01. The sequence goes on from CAZVLU010000030.1 coordinate 5,711, forward strand.
CGCAGATTGGATCGATGACCTTGTCCACACCGCCGCTCGCAACGCCGCCCAGCATTCCCCTGATCCCGGTGCATCCCGCCGGCTGGCCCTTCGTCGCCCTCTTTGCGATCGTGAGCTTGGTGCTGGCGCTATTCTCCGAGGCGCTCGGCGTCATCGGCTTGATCTTGACCGCCTGGTGCATCTGGTTCTTCCGGGATCCCGAGCGCACGCCGCCCGATGATCCGTCGGCGGTCATCAGCGCCGCCGATGGCCGCATCCAGATGATCACGCGCGCCGCGCCCCCGGCGGAACTCGGCATGGGGCCGGCGGAACTGACGCGCATCAGCATCTTCCTCAATGTCTTCAACGTGCATGTGAACCGCGTGCCGGCTTCGGGCCGCGTCACCGGCCTGCATTACCGCCCCGGCAAGTTCTTCAACGCGTCGCTCGACAAGGCGAGCGTCGACAACGAGCGTCAGTCGGTGCGCATGACGACGCACGACGGCCATGAGATCGTCTTCGTGCAAATCGCCGGCCTCATCGCGCGCCGCATCATCTGCGATCTGACCGACGGCCAGCAGATCGTCGGCGGCGAGCGCTTCGGCCTGATCCGATTCGGCAGCCGCACCGATGTTTATCTGCCGGAAGGTAGCGTCGTCGCCGTGCAGGTCGGCGACCATGTCGCTGGCGGCGAAAGCGTGTTGGCCCATCTGCCCAGCGTTCCCGTTTCCGCGCCAGCCGTCTAGGAGCTATCGATGATCCGCACGCGCCGACGCATCCGCGAACTGCCGTTCCATCAGCTCTTGCCGAACGTGCTGACGGTGCTGGCGCTCTGCGCCGGCCTTACCGCCATCCGTTACGGCTTTCAGCAGCGCTGGGAATTGGCGGTCGGCGCGGTGATCGTCGCGGCGGTGCTCGATTCGCTCGACGGCCGTGTGGCGCGCAAGCTGGGCGGCACCACCAAGTTCGGCGCCGAGCTCGATTCGCTGTCGGATTTCCTGTGCTTCGGCGTCACGCCGGGCATCCTCATCTACCTCTGGTCGCTCAACACGCTCGGCGGCGCCGGTTGGGTGCTGGCGCTGCTCTATGCCGTTTGCGCCGCGCTGCGTCTGGCGCGCTTCAACACGCGCATCGGCATGTCAGACCTGCCGCCGTGGGCCGGCAATTACTTCACCGGCATGGCGGCGCCGTCCGGCGCCGGCGTCGCGCTCTTGCCGATGATGCTGAGTTTCGAATTCGGCCCGACCGTGTTCGCCCACCCGCTGCTCAACGGCGTGGTGCTGGTCGGCGTCGGCGCTCTGATGATCAGCCGGCTGCCGACATATTCCTTCAAGGTGTTGCGGGTGCCGCATCGCTGGGTGATGCCGGCGCTGCTCGCCGTCGGCCTACTTGCTGCGCTTTTTGCGACCGCGCATTGGGCGACGATGAGCGGCGTCATCATCGTTTATCTGGCGACCATTCCGCTGGCGCTGCGCTCCTATCGCCGCCAGTTGACGGAAACGCCCGTCGCCGACCATGCCGACGTGGCGGCGGACGGCGAGGCGCGGGCCTTCGCGCCTTTTGCCGAGCCGGTCGAAGAGGCCGAGGTCGAACAGCCGGGCGAAACGCCCACGCGCTTGTCCTAGAAGGCGTTTCGCCTTCCTATCAAAGCAGATTCGGCCAGTCTTAGGGCAGGGCTTTAACCAAATTTCAATAAGAGTCCGGCAAGCTGCGCCCTCGTATCTTTAGGGGTTCGTAATGGCTGTCGCCTCCCAGGGCTTGATTCTTCTCATCGACGACAATGCGGTGCAGAGCCGCTTGTATGGCGACGTCCTCAAGGCCGAAGGCTTCACCGTTGTCGCCATGTCGAACGCCAAGGAGGCCGAGCAGTTTTTGCTCGCCAATGTCCCCAGCGTGATCTTGCTCGACATCATGATGCCGGAGGTCGACGGCATCGAAGCTTGCCAGCGCTTTCGCAAGCAGATCGGCGAGCGCGCGCCGATCTTGTTTCTCACCGCGTCAGATACCGTCGATATTCTGCTGGCCGCTTTCAAGGCCGGCGGCGACGATTTCGTCGTCAAGACCAGCGGCCTCGCCAAATTGGTCGAGCGCGTCAAATATTGGCGCAACCCGACATCCCGCAGCGACACCCAGGGCCGCCGACTCAGCAAGATTTCTCAGATCGAGAAGCGTCTGTCACCTTCGCCAGCGGAAGCGGCCAAGTCTTAACTCCTGCTCTACCTCGCATCGCGAGATGCGTTGCCGCAGAGTCGGACTCTGTCGCGATACGGCGCATGGCGCTCTCCTTTGTTCGGCTGGCGGCCTTGCTGGCCGACGGCGGAGACGTGGCGCCGGAACTTATGTTGCTTTGCAGCAATGGCGCAGCAATAGGCAGGCGTGCGCTGCGCAACGTCATTGCATCGGCAGGAACAATATCTTCATAGGCCTCGGCGATTCGCGGTCGCGAAATAGCGCGAGAGTTTTTAAAGATTTCCGATGCAAACGTCCGGTGCCCTAATACAATCGTAGTAGAAGAAGAAATCGTCTGGGTAGTACGGAGAGCGTGATGCGTTATCGGTGCCAGGGGGCGGCCATGAGCCGCAAGATGCGCGGAGATCAGCCATGATCCGTATCCGTGCCCCGCAGGAAACTGCGGCGGGCATGTTTCTCATCGCTCTCGCGGTTTTCGTGTTTTGGCAAACCAACGATCTGGCCGTCGGCACCATGCGCGCGCTCGGTCCGGGCATGATGCCGCGCGTGCTCGCCAGCCTATGCGGCGTCTGCGGCGTCGCGCTTGTCATCTTCTCTTTCATCAAGGACGGCGCTGCCTTGGAGCGCTGGAGCATCCGCGGCCCGCTTTTCATTCTCGGCGCGGCAGTGGTCTTCGGTCTCGCCATCCGGCCGCTCGGCCTGTTCGTCGCGGGGCCGGCGGCGGTCATTCTCGGCAGCCTGGCGTCGCGCGACTCGCGACTTATCGAAGCGGTGATCTTCGGCGTCGGCATGACGCTGTTCTGCTGGCTGCTGTTTAAAGTGTTGCTGACGCTGCCGATCCCGGTCGCGCCTTGGCTGCTCGGATATTAGGGGCCGCGGATGGAAAGCTTTATCGGCAATCTCGAGCTTGGCTTCTTCACCGCGCTGTCGCTGCAGAACGTCGCGCTGTGCTTCGCCGGCAGCCTGATCGGCACTCTCGTCGGCATCCTGCCCGGCGTCGGCCCGATCGCCACCATCGCCATTCTCCTGCCGTTGACCTTTCAGGTCGATCCGACCGGCGCGTTGATCATGCTGGCGGGCATCTACTACGGCGCGCAATACGGCGGTTCCACCACGGCGATTCTGGTGAACATTCCCGGCGAAGCGACATCGGTCGTCACCACGCTCGACGGCCATCAGATGGCGCGCAACGGCCGCGCCGGCATCGCGCTCGGCATTGCCGCCATCGGGTCGTTCTTCGCCGGCACGGTGGCAACCTTGGTGATCGCGGCGCTCGGCGTGCCCTTGACCAAGCTCGCATTGATCTTCGGCCCGGTGGAATATTTCTCGCTCATGGTGCTGGGCCTCGCCTTCGCCGTGGTGCTGGCGCGCGGTTCGATCTTGAAAGCGGCGGCGGTGATCTTCGTCGGCTTGCTGCTCGCCACCGTCGGCACCGATCTGGAGACCGGCGAAGAGCGCCTGACGCTCGGCATGATCGATCTGATGGACGGCATCGATTTCGCGGTGCTCGCCATGGGCCTGTTCGGATTCGCGGAAATTTTGCGCAATCTCGATAATCCGGAGACGCGTGACGTCGTGCAGGCCAAGATCGGCCGTCTGTTGCCCAACAAGGAAGACTTCAAGCAATCGGTGGGGCCGGTGCTGCGCGGCACCTTCTTGGGCGGCGCCCTCGGCATCCTGCCCGGCAACGGCGCGGTGCTTGGTCCTTTCGCGTCTTATACGCTGGAAAAGAAGATTTCCAAGACGCCGGAGCGTTTCGGCAAGGGCGCCATCGAAGGCGTCGCCGGACCCGAGGCGGCCAACAACGCCGGCGCGCAGACCGCCTTCATTCCGCTGCTGACCCTCGGCATTCCGCCCAATGCCGTGATGGCGCTGATGGTCGGCGCCATGACCATTCACGGCATCATCCCAGGTCCGCAGGTCATGACGAAAACGCCCGAGCTGTTCTGGGGCATGATCGCCAGCATGTGGATCGGCAATCTCATGCTGCTGATCATCAACTTGCCGCTGATCGGCTTATGGGTCCGCTTGCTCAAGGTGCCCTATCGGCTGATGTTCCCGGCCATCCTGCTGTTCTGCTGCATCGGCATCTATTCGATCAACAACGATGCCGGCGACGTGCTGCTGACAGCCTTTTTCGGCTTGGCCGGCTATGCGTTCTACAAGTTCGGTTTCGAGCCGGCGCCGCTGCTGCTCGGATTTGTGCTCGGCAAGCTGATGGAGGAGAAGCTGCGCCAAGCCCTGATCTTGTCGCGCGGCGACTTCGCCACCTTCGTCACCAGCCCGGTTTCCGCCGGCCTTTTGTTGGTGGCGGCGCTCGTCATCGTCATCGCCATCATCCCGTCGGTCCGCAAAGGCCGCGAGGAAGCGTTCCAAGAATAAACCAATTACCCGTCGATGAGCCGTTCGGGCAAGCGGCTGCGGACGGTTCGATCCCCAAGTCGTTCAACAAGGAGGCCAACAATGAAACGTACATTCGCCGCAGTCGTCCTCGCCGCTGCCGCCGTTACGGCGACCGGCGCGCAGGCGCAAACCTATCCGGCCCGCGCGATCACGATGATCGTGCCCTTCGCCGCCGGCGGCCCGACGGACGTCGTCGCCCGCATCGTCGGCGAGAACATGTCCAAAACGCTCGGCCAGCAGATCGTCATCGAGAACGTGGCCGGCGCCGGCGGCACCACCGGCATCACGCGCGGCGCGCAAGCGAACGCCGACGGCTACACCATCATGATGGGCCATATGGGCACCCACGGCGCCGCTCCAGCGCTCTATCCGAAGCTGCGCTACGACCCGACGAAGGATTTCGCGCCGATCGGCATGGCTGCCGGCACGCCGATCCTGATCGTCGCGCGCAAAGATTATCCGGCGAAGAATCTGCAAGAATTCATCGCCCGCTTGAAGACCGAGCAGGACAAGGCCAATGAGGCTCATGCCGGCGTCGGCTCGGTGTCCTTCACCACCTGCACCATGTTCAACGTGATGAACGGCATTAAGCCGACGCGCGTGCCCTACACCGGCACCGGCCCGGTCATCAACGACATGATCGGCGGCAAGGTCGATTACGCCTGCGACCAGATCGTGAACCTCGTCACGCAGATCCAGGGCGGCAACATCCGCGCCTACGCCATCGCTACGCCGACGCGCTCGCCGGCGCTGCCCGACGTGCCGACGACCATCGAAGCCGGCCTGCCGAACTATCAGGTCAGCGCTTGGAACGCGATCTTCGCGCCGAAGGGCACGCCGCAGGCCATCGTCGACAAGCTCAACGACGCGCTGGTCAAGGCGCTCGACGATGCCGGCACCAAGAAGCGTCTGCTCGATCTCGGCGGCGTGTTGCCGGAAGGCAAGGAGCGCACGTCGGCCTGGCTCGGCGAGTTCGTCGCGCAGGAAGTGGCGCGTTGGACGCCGATCCTCAAGGCCGGCGGCATCGTCGCTCCCGAGTGAGCGACGTCCGCAGGACAAAGGAAAAGGGCGGGGCCTTATGGCTCCGCCCTTTTTCTTTCGCCTATTGCGCGAGCGCTTAAGCCGGCTTGCCGAAGTCGGCCCAGGCGTCGCGGCCGCCGCGGTTTTCCAGGCTATTTTCCAGCGCGGTGACGGCGCGGCGGTCGAACGCCGTGCCGGCCTGCTCGCGCAGCTTGGCCACGGCGTCGTCGAGCTTGATGCCGGCGCGGTAGGCGCGCGGGCTGGCGAGCGCCACGAAGGCGTTGGCCACGGCGACGACGCGCGCTTCGGCGAGGATGGCTTCGCCTTTGAGGCCGAGCGGCTGGCCGCTGCCGTCCCAATGTTCGGATAGTTGGCGCAGCGTCTCGACGACAGGGCCGCCGAAATCGATGCCCTGCAGGAAATCGGCGGTGGCGCGCAGCGAGCCGCGGATCAGCCCGATCTCTTCGTCGTTGAGCTGGCCGGTTTTGGTCAGAATCTCGGTCGGCACCAGAATCTTGCCGAGGTTCATCAGGCTGCCGGCGAAGCCGACGGTCTGCACCGCAGCGTCGCCGAGGTTCATCTCGCGCGCCACGGCCTGCGCCACCATGGCGACGCGGTTCGAATGGTTGGCGGCGTAGGGATCGCGCTTGTCGACCAAGGCGACCAGCGTGCGCACCAAATCGAGCAGGGCGCGTTCGCGTTTGGCGCGTTCCTGCGTCTCCGCCGTGATGTCGCGCTCGACCACGAGCACGCCGTCTGAGACATCCTGGCTGTCGCCGATCGGGATGTAATCGACCTGGCGGGTGCGGCCCTGCGCGTCTTCGTCGGCGGCGATGATCGTGCGTTGGCGCATCTGCGCCTCACGTGCCTTCTCGGCGCTGGCGAGGTGCGGCTTGGCCGCCTCGGGCCCGAGCACGTTGCCGACCGGCTTGCCGACGAGATCGTCCATCGGCAGGCCGGCGAGGCGCGCCGCTTCTTCGTTGGCGAATCCGTAATTGCCTTTGTCGTCGAGGATGAAGATCGAGGTCGGTTGGCTGTCGGCGACCAGTTTCAAGAACAGGCCTTGGCGCTCGTGTTGGTCGGCGAGGCGTTTGTAGCGGCCGGCGGACTCGGCAGCTTGGCGCGAGGAGCCATGCCACCAGGCGGCAAAAACGACCGCGACAAGCAGCACCGCGCCGAGCGCGAAGACGATGATGAGTTGGCGGCGGCGGGCTTCGCTGGCGGCGAGGGCTTCGTCGCGGCCGATCTTGGCCACCAGCACCCAGGGCGCGCCGGCGAAGGCGCGGCTGACGTTGAGCACAGCTTGGTCGCGGTAATCGCGGCCCTGGGCGAAATCGCCAGGCTTGGCGACGGCGGCGGCTTCGGCAAGGCCGGCCGTGGAGGCGGCGAGGCTGCGCGTCAGGCCGGCGGCGCCGTCGGCGAGGGGCGAGAGATATTCGAGGCGCGCGCCGGTTTGGCGCAGCAGAAGATTCTCGGCGGTTTTATAAACCTCGCCGGGCTGGCGCAGCAGCGGATAGAGTTCGTCGCCGACTTCCTTGACGCCGACGATCCAGCCGACTTGCGCAGCGGCATCGTTGCCGCCTTGCACGGCGAAGACGGGCAGGGCGAAGCCGAGCGCCGGTCGCCCGGCGGCATTGCGGTGGAGATCGAGCAGGGCGCGGCGGTCGCGCGGCAAGCCCTCGACGAACGCGGCGATCTCGCCTTCAAGCGGCGGCATGCCAACGGTCTGGGCGATCGCCTTGCGGTCGCGGTCTAGCAAGGTGAGGCCGGCGACGCCGATGCGGCGCACATTGGCGGGCACGTCGGGTCCTGCGAGGGGGGCTGCGAAGCGCGCGCGCTCGGCGGTGACGGTGAGTAGATTGCGCAGATAGGTGACGAGCGCCGGGTCCTGATCCGCGGGTTGCGCGCCGCCGGCCGCCAGTTCGGTCATGTAGATCTGTACCGAGGTGTTGGCGGCGATGCCGGCTAGCTCTTCGAATTGGCGCTCGAGCCAGTTGGAGATGTCGGCGAAGCGGCTGTCGGCGACGATGCTGAGACGGTTTTGCCAGACGCGCAACTCGCGGTCGCGGTCGGCCTTGCCGAGCGCCAGGGCGCCGAGGACGCCGACCGTCAACGCGATGGCGATGGCGACGCAGGACAGGATCAAGGGGCGGGCGCGACGCGCCTGGCCCGCGACGGGTTCGATTGTCATGCTCATTATCCGGTAAGTCCCCTGGCTATTCGGAAGTATTGGACTTTTTGACCTTTACAAAGGCTTAACGCTCTCGCCCTATTTTGTCCACAGGCTGGCATCGTGCTGGCAGGAATAGGCCCATCATGAACAAAGAGCGCCGCCGTCATCGGGGTTGGATAGGGGCGGGCATCGCCCGCCTCGCCGCCGCGCTCGCCTTGCTGGCGGCGTTATGGAGCGGCGCGCCGGCGCAGGCGCAAGACGCCGAACTGTTCGGCGCGATCGCGATGCGCATGTCGAGCGGCCTGGCGTCCTTTCCCAAATGGACCGGCGTCTTGGAGCGCCACGCCAAGCGGGCGGATTTGACGCTCACCCAATGCAAGGCCAACGTCTTTCGCCGCTGCATGTCGGAGGAGTGGAAGGGTTTTCTCGACGAGATCGCACGCGAAGATCGCGGCACCCAGATCCGCCGCGTCAACGAGCGCATGAACCGCGCGCGCTATACGATCGACGCGACAAATTGGGGCCAGTCGGACTATTGGGCGACGCCCAACGAGTTCTTCCGCATGGACGGCGATTGCGAGGATTACGCCATCGCCAAATATCTGTCGCTGCGCGCGCTCGGCTTCGATGATGAGTATTTGCGCCTCGTCGTGCTCGACGATCTCAACTTGCGCATAGGGCACGCCATTTTGGTTGTCACCTATAACGGCGTGCCCTACGTGATGGACAATCAGATTTCGCAGGTGCTGCCGGCATCCGCGATCCGCCATTACCGGCCGATCTTCAGCCTTAACGAAAGCGGCTGGTGGCTCTTCCGGGCGAAGCCGGCGGCCAGCTAGGCCGTCAGGCGCTTCGACGTCAGGTTGCGGCCGACAAGGCCGTCGAGCGAGAGAACGCCGCCGCCGCGCGCTATCAGATAAATGAAGCTGGCGGCCCAGGTCAGATGGGTCGGCCAAGCGAGCGGATAGACAAAAATCTGGATCACCAAGGTCATGCCGAGCAGGGCAGCGGCGCTGAGCCGCGTCACCAATCCGACTACGAGCAGGATGGCAAAAAGATGCTCGGAGATCGTCGCCGCGACGGCGGCGATGTCCGGCGGGATCAACGGCAGGCGATATTCTTCGCGAAAGAGTAGATAGGTCGTGTCGGTGATCGTGAATCCGTCGACCTTGGTGCGTGCCGATTGCCAGAAGACGCCGGCAACGCCGAGGCGGGCGACCAAAGCGATCGCGTCGTTAGGGATGCGCTCCAGGCGGTCGATGACGAAGCGGGCGGCATGGCAAGCGCGGTCGAGCATGTCAGATGTCCTTCTGAGGGAGCGGCGAAGCAAAGGCCCCTGCGGCGAATAGACGGGAAAGGGCCGATTGTAGGTCGAATGTTGCATCCAGAGCGGCAGCGCGTTCAAAAGCGTCGAGCAGGTTTACGCCTTCGGCGAGAGCCGCAAGGAATTGAAACTCCGCATCATTGAGCGCTAGCGCTTGAACCTGGGCATCAGGGCGCGTCAACAGCGCGTGCGGCGCGCTTTCCGACCCGACGACTATGGCGAGCGGCAGTGCCGCAGCTTTACGCCAAGCGGCATTCGCGCCGGGCGGGAGCGACAGCAGTCGCGCTGTGGGATGCAGCGGCAAGACCGCTTCAGCGAGTTCGTCGGGCGAGAGGGCGCTAAGCGCTTGCGCCGGTAGGGCAGCGGCATCCTCGTCGCAGAAGCTTTCATGCCAGGCTTTGTCGAGCCGGGCGACGCCGATCAGCGTGGCCGGCGAGTTTCTCTGGGCCAGAAAGTCGGCGAAGTTATCGCCCCAGTCCCATAAGGCGGCGCGGCGCGGCGGCGACAGGCGGATATAGTCGGCGGCGAGCCGGGCGAAGCGTCTGGCGGTTATCAATTTGGCGACCGTCGGAAAACTTTCACGCAGCGCGTCGGTTAAGGTTTCACGCGTCGTGCTGGCGTGGATATGCAAGGCGGCCAAGGTCGTCGCCGATCCGCTCGTTGCGACGGCGAGCAAGATGTCGCGCGCTTGCGGATCGCCTTGCAACACGGCTGCGGCGAATTGGGCTTGTAATTCAGGCGACATGGCGCTGCTTTTCAAGGGCATTGAGCCGCCTGTCGGCCTCGGCAGCCTCGCCGAGCAGCACGTCGAAGGTGGGGATGGCGTTGTCCCACTCAATGAGCGTGGGCAGCGCGCCGGTTCGCGTCAGCGCCGTTTCGTACAAGGCCCAGACTTCGGGGCGCACGGCAGAGCCATGGTCGTCGATGCGGACGATGCCTGACGGCGTGCGATGCAGGGCATGGCCGGCGAGATGAATCTCACCGACGCGGTCGAGCGGCATGTCGGCCATAATCGTACGGGCATCCTGGCCGAGATTGCCGGCCGAGACGACGATGTTGTTGACGTCGAGCAACAGGCCGCAGCCCGTGCGCGCGGCCAGAGCGGTGAGAAATTCGCCTTCGCTCATGTCGTCGCGCAGGGAGAGATAGCGCGACGGGTTCTCGATGAGTAGGGGGCGGCCAAGAGTCTCTTGCGCCTCTGCGACGTGCATGACGACGCGTGCCAAAGTCGTCGCATCGTAGGCAAGCGGCAGCAGATCGTTGAGATAAGCGCCGCCCGACTCGCACCAGGCTAGATGTTCGGAGACGAGCGCGGGGTCGTAGCGGCGAACGAGAGCGGCCAACCGGGCCAGATGCTCGCTATCGGGGCGCGACGCGCCGCCGAGCGATAAGCCGACACCATGGATCGACAGCTGATGCTCGGCGCGCACCGCCGTAAGATGGCGGTGCGGCGGTCCACCGGCGCAGAAATAATTTTCGGCATGGATTTCGAACCACGCCGCGCGCTTCGGCGCAGCATGAATGGCGGCAAAATGGCGAGGCTTCAGCCCGACTCCGGCGACCGGAGGAAGTGCGTCGGTCGTCATGGCATGCCCCGCCACTGCGCGTTGTCGGCTTAGCTCTTCTTGCCGTCGTTCATCATGCCGTCCTGCATCATCGGCATCGGCGCTGTGTTGCCGGCCTTGGCCTGGAGGCTGCCGCCCATCTTGGCGCAACCGCCAGCATCGACATACTTCCAGGCGTTGCCCTGGAAATCGACCTTCGAGGTGCCGGCGCAGGTTGTGCCCGGACCAGCGGCGCAGTCGTTGGCACCCGCCTTGGCGATGCCGAAGCATTTTTCCTTGGCTGTCTGTTGGGCGGCGGCGGGATTGACGATCGCGGCGAGGCCGAGCGCGGCGACGGCGGCGAAGAGGATTGATGCGTTGGTGGCTTTGGACATCGGTGACCTTCCCTATATTCCGTGGGGCTGCGGCGGCCGAGGTATCGGGCGCCATGTAAAGCGGTTCGCCGGCCTGACGGGAAGGTTTCAGATCGCGAAGATTAAATTTCTCTCGATGGGCTTCGGGGGTATCCTATTGCCACTATTGTTCTTTCACTGGCCAGTCCGAGTTCGTCGATGACGCCCGCACCGCTGCCGGATCGTGAAGACTGGGGTCGCTTGATGGCCGAGGGGCAGGCGGGCGACCAGGTCGCTTATAAGCGCCTGCTGGCCGCCCTGTTGCCCTATCTGCGGGCTTACGCCCGTCGCCATTTGCGCCGCGGCGACGCGGCGGAGGACTTGGTGCAGGACGTGCTGCTGACGCTGCATCGCATCCGCCAAACCTATGATCCGGCACGACCTTTCCTGCCCTGGCTGTCGGTGATCGCCAAGCGCCGCCTGATCGACGTCCTGCGCCGCCAGAAGCTGGTGCCGGCGGCCGCCGAGGATCTTGGCCTCGACTTGGAAACCTTTGCCGACCCTGCTGCGAATAACCAAGCTGAGAGCAACAGCGAGGCTGACCGCCTGCGTCGGGCGATCGCCGAACTGCCCGAGGGGCAGCGGCGCGCGGTCGAACTGCTGAAGCTCGAAGAGAAGTCATTGAAGGAAGTGTCCGAGATCACCGGCATGAGCGTGCCGGCGCTCAAGACGGCGACCCACCGCGCGCTCAAGATTTTGCGCGGCAAGCTGTTCGGGCCAGAAGGAGAATCGCGATGAGCGAGGCGAACCGCAGCGAAGATCTGATCGCGGCGCTGGCGGCCGAAGCCCGGCCCGTCAAGCGTCTGTACCCGCCGATGGCGCGCGCTGCGCTATGGCTTGCCGTGGCCGGCGCCATCGTCGCGCTCTCGGTCTGGCTGCACGGCGTCAATGACGATCTGCTCGCCGAGATGTCGGAGCCGTACCATGCGATCGAATGGTTGCTGACGCTGGCGACCGGCATCGGCGCCATCGTCGCCGCATTTTACATCAGCTTGCCGGACCGCTCGCCGCGCTGGGCGTTGCTCGGACTGGTGCCGGCGGTGGCTTGGCTCGCCACCATGGGCTTTGGCTGCTTGGCCGAGTTCTTGACCATGGGGGTGGCCGCTTTCTCTTGGGGCGAACCCTGGATGTGCCTGCGCTACATCGCCGAGATGGGCATTCCGCTGACCATTCTCATGCTGGTGATGCTGCGCTACGCCGGGCCGGTGCGTCCTCTGGCGACGATGTTGCTCGCCGCTCTCGGCATGTCGGGGCTCAGCGCCGCCGGCCTCGCCTTTTTCCATCCGGTTCATACGGCCTGGCTGAGCCTCATTTGGCACGGTGCAGCCCTCGCCATCGTGCTTGCTTGCGGCGCGCTGGGCTCCGCTTTGCTGCGGATGCTCTATGCCCCACGCCGCGCCTAGACCGCGTCGCTAGACGCTGGCGGCCTCGCCGCTTGGAGCCTGCGCCCCCCGTGCTATCATCATAGAAGATTGGCTGCGCCTGCTCTGGCGCGGCGAATCCCGCCTCAGAGCGAGGCGCGCCGTCGCTTGTCGATGGCGGCATCACCCTGCGCGTAGCCCGTACAAGACACATAACAACGCATTCGCGGCTGCCGTGAAGTCGATGGCAGCCGACGAAGTCGCAGACGGAGGCTCGTAGAATATGGACGGCTCTAAAACGGTTTGGTCGCTTCTCACCGCGGGGCATGACGCCGCGCCGGCCATCGGCGCTCCCGAACGCCCGGCGCTCACCTTCGCCGGCTTGCGCGCCTTGGCGCAGAAAACGGTCGCCGACTTGAATGGGTTGGGCATCGGTCGCGGCGACCGCGTCGCTATCGTGCTGCCCAACGGGCCGGAAATGGCCACCGCTTTTCTCACCGTCGCCTGCGGCGCGGCAACCGCGCCGTTGAACCCCGACTATAAAGCCGATGAATTCGAGTTCTATCTGTCCGACCTCGGCGCCAAGGCGTTGCTGGTCGAGGAGGGCAGCCAATCGGCGGCCATCGCGGTCGCCCATAAGCTCAAAGTGCCGGTCTATGAGATCGCTTGGGCTGCGACCGATCCGGCCGGCACCTTCGCGATTCAGTCCTCAGGCACGAAAGCCTCTCCCGCCGCGCGTCCGGGCATGGCCGAGCCTGACGACATCGCGCTGGTGCTGCACACGTCGGGCACGACGTCGCGGCCCAAGATCGTGCCGCTGCGCCAAAGCAACGTCGCCGCCTCGGGCCGCAACGTCGCCGCCGCCGCCGCGCTGACGGCGAGCGACCGTTGCCTCAACGTCATGCCGCTGTTCCATATTCACGGCCTGATCGCGGCGGTGCTCGCGTCGCTTGCGGCGGGCGCCTATGTCGCCTGTTCGCCGGGCTTCAACGCGCTGAAGTTTTTCGGCTGGATCGACGAGGTGAAGCCCACTTGGTATACGGCGGTGCCGACCATGCATCAGGCGATTCTCACGCGCGCCGCGCGCAATCAGGAGACGATCCAACGCAACCCGCTGCGCTTGATCCGCTCGTCGTCGTCGTCGCTGCCGCCGCAGGTGATGGCGGAGCTGGAAAAAGTCTTCGGCGCGCCGGTCATCGAAGCTTACGGCATGACCGAGGCGGCGCATCAAATGTCGTCGAATCCGCTGCCGCCGCGTCCGCGCAAGCCCGGCACCGTCGGCATCGCGGCTGGGCCTGAGGTGGCGATCATGGCCGAGGACGGCACGCTGTTGCCGCGCGGCGCGACCGGCGAAATCGTCATTCGCGGCGCCAACGTCACGGCGGGTTACGAGGCCAACGACAAGGCCAATGCCGAAGCCTTCACGCATGGTTGGTTCCGTACCGGCGATCAAGGCGTGATGGATGACGAGGGCTATCTGTCGATCACCGGCCGCCTGAAAGAGATCATCAACCGTGGCGGCGAGAAGATTTCGCCGCGCGAGGTCGACGAGGTGCTGATGGATCATGCGGCGGTGGCGCAAGTCGTGACCTTCGCCGTGCCGCATACCATGCTCGGCGAAGAGGTCGCCGCCGCTGTCGTGTTGCGCGAGAACCAGACATGCACGGAGGCGGAACTGCGCGAGTTCGCGCGCAGCCGGCTCGCCGAATTCAAGGTGCCGCGCAAAATCCTGTTCTTGGCGGAAATTCCCAAAGGCGCCACCGGCAAGCTGCAGCGCATCGGCTTGGCGGAAAAGCTCGGCCTGGGAAAGATGGCTTGAGGCCTAGCGCTGGGCGCTTAATGCAGCGCCCAACCGGCAGTGACGTCGATCGTGGCGCCCATGGTGCGCGGCGCTTTGTCCGACATCAGGAAGGCGGCCATCTCGGCGACATCGGCCGAATCGTCGGATGCTTTGCTCTTGGCCAGCGAATCGGGATTGCCCGGCAATAGCGCATTGACGCGGATGCCGTGCGGCCGACATTCGCGCACCAGCGTTTCCGTCAGCACGATCACGCCGCCCTTGGCTGCCGAAAACACTGCGCCGCGCGGATCGCCGCGCAAGCCTTCGATGGCCGCGATGTTGACGATTGTGCCGGCCTTCGCGGCGATCATGCCTGGCAGCACGCTGCGGCAACTGTTCAACACGCCCTTGAGCTGAACATCGACGATGGCGCGCCACGTTGCGGGATCGCTCTCGGTGAAAGCGCCGGCGTCCGCGCCGAAGCGCCCGCCTGCTGCCGTCACCAAGCCGGCGAAGGGTCCATGCTGCGCCACGACCTTTTCCACGGCGGCGATGTCGGTGACGTCGAGCGTCACGGCGACGGCAGTGCCGCCGATCGCCTTGGCGGCGCGTTCCGCAGCCGCGCCGTCTTTGTCCGCGAGCACGACGCGCCAGCCGTCCGCCGCGAGGCGCTTGGCGATGGCGGCTCCGAGGCGTCCGCCGCCGCCGGTGATGAGAGCGCTTTTCATAGCTAATCCTTAGTGAAGGCGGATGCCGCCGGTGAGATCGAGGCAACAGCCGGTGATGTAGTCGGCTTTGTCCGACAGCAAGAAGGCCACAGCGTCGCCGATGTCGGACGGCTTGCCGAACGGGCGCTTGAGGGGCGACGCGCGACCGCTGCCCGGCTCGCGCGCTTCCTCGGCCTTTTGCATCTCGATCATTTTGGCGAGCGGCTTGGCGCGCGACTCGTTGCGTCCGGGCGCGACGGCATTGACGCGGATGCCATGGGGGCCAAGCTCCTGCGCCAGCGCTTGCGTGAAGGCGATGACGCCGGCCTTGGTGGCGGAATAGACCGCCGCGCCCGATTGGCGCGATTCGGGCGGACCGCCCCGCATGCCGGCGCCCGACGCGATGTTGACGATGCCGCCGCGCCCGGCGGCTTTCATATGGGCGGCTGCGGCATAGGCGCAGTTGAAGGTGCCGAACAGGTTGACGTCGATCATGCGGTCCCAATGTTCGGGATCATTCTCGACCAAGGTGCCCTTCGGTACTTTCAGCGCCATGGTGCCGCCGGCGCAATTGACGAGCGCGTCGAGCCCGCCGACATCCTTCGCCGCCTTGTCGATGACGGCCTTGGCGGCGGCGAAATCGTTGACGTTGAGCGTGAGCGGGGTGGCCGCCGCGCCGAGCGCGCTCGCCGCTTCTTCGGCGAATTCCGGCTTGAGATCGGCGAGCATGACCCGCCAGCCAGCGGCGATCAGCGAACGCCCGATGCCCTGGCCCAAGGCGCCGCCGCCGCCGGTGATGAATGCTGTCGGCATGATATTCCCCTCGTCGCGCAGTTCCCGATGAGCGCGCGTGTCGAATGGTCGCCCCGCTTTGGGGCAGCGTCAATGGCTGCCGCGCTGTTTTTACACATGTTTCGGCAGACGCAATCAGCGCGCAAAAATTATCGATGGTGGCATGTTGTAAGCGCGCTTGTTCTCGTGCGGCGAGTCACATTAAAGTTCTTCATTGCCACGCAAATGGGGGAACATTATGCGCGCGCGCTTGAATGGCCTTTTGATCGGCTCGTGCCTCTCGGTTTCACTCGCGCTCGGCATGGCTGCGGTGCCGGCTAACGCGCAGAGCGTCGCGCAATTCTACAAGGGCAAAACCCTCGAGGTTCTCGTCGGCACGACGACGGGCGGCGGCTATGACGGCTATGGCCGCCTAGTGTCGCGCTACATTGCCAAGCATCTGCCGGGCGAGCCGAGCTTGGTCGTGCGCAACATGCCGGGCGCGAGCGGCCTGACGATGACGAACTTCCTATACGCGCAAGCGCCGAAGGACGGCAGCGTTATCGCCATTCCGCACAACAACATGACCGTCGAGCCGGTGATCGGCAACAAGAACGCCCGCTTCGACGCGACCAAATTCAACTGGCTCGGCACTGCGAACAAGCTGGTCAACACCTGCGTCGCTTGGCACACCGTGCCGGTGCGCACGGCGGCCGATCTGCGGTCGCGCGAATGGCTGGTCGGCGGCACGGCGGCGCGGTCGTCCACCGTGCAGCAGGCCAACGTCTTCATCGTGCTCGGCGGCGCCAAACTGAAGGTAGTGAAAGGCTATCCGAGCTCGACCTCCATGCTGTTGGCGCTTGAGCGCGGCGAATTGGAAATCGCCTGCGGCATCGGCTGGGACAGCATCAAGTCGAGCACCACCATGCTGCAGACCGGCCAGATCGTGCCGGTGATGCAGCTCGGCTTCGAGAAGCATCCGGAATTGCCCAACGTGCCCTTCATCTACGACATGCTGCTCGATCCGGCGATGAAGGACGTTCTCGACTTCCTCACCATCCGTCTGTTCGTCGGTCGCGCCTTTGCGGCGCCGCCGGATGTGCCGGCCGACCGCGTCGCGGCGCTGCGCGAAGCGTTTTGGAAGGCGACGCATGATCCGGCTTTGCTCGCCGACGCGGCGAAGCAGAACATGGAGATCCAGCCGGCGCGCGGCGAGGACGTGCAGCGCGAGGTGATCAAGCTGGCGGCCACGCCGAAGGATATCGTCGCCATCGCCGACAAGGTGTTGGAAAACGAGATCAACGTGTTTGACGCAAAGCTCAACTGGATGGATGTGCCGGCGGCGACGCTGACCGGCGTCGAGGGCAGGGGGCGTTTCATTCTGTTCGCGGATGGCGGAAAGCCCGTCAAGGCCGACGCGGTCGACGCCAAGATCACCATCGCCGGGGCTGAGGGCAAGACGGCCGATTTCAAGCCCGGCATGGTGTGCGACATTTCCTATCTCGGCAACGGCGACGCCGCCCGTTCGGTGACCTGCAAGTAAGGAAGCCTTCGATGGCGATGGATTATCCCGATTTCACCGCCATCGGCCCGGCTACGCCGACCGGGAAGTTTCTGCGCCGCTTTTGGCAGCCCGTCTATCAATCGGCGAAACTCAAGGCCGGTAAAGCCGTGCCGCTGCGTCTGCTCGGCGAAGATTTCACGCTGTTCCGGGGAGCCAGCGGCAAGGCGAGCGTGATCGCGCCCTACTGCGCTCATCGTGGCTTGAAGCTGTCCACGGGCCGCGTCGTCGGCGACACGGTGGAATGTTTCTATCATGGCTGGACCTACGACGGTCGCGGCCAATGCGTCGCGCAACCGGCCGAGAAAAAGAGCTTCGCCGACAAGGTGAAGATCGGCGGCTATCCGACGCAGGAATATCTCGGCCTGATTTTTTGCTATTTCGGCGAGGGCGAGCCGCCCGAATTGCCGCGCTACAAGGTTTACGAGGACAACCCGTTCCACGAAATCCGCGAAAGCCATCGCGCCTGGAGCGCCTTCGCCCAGCTCGAGAACAGCGTCGATGAAGTGCATTTTGCCTTCACGCACCGCAAATCGAAGTTCAGCGACGTCGGCCTCAACGACGAGATCCCCGATCTCGGCGCGGAGGAGACCGACTACGGCATTTTGCGCATCGGTAAACGCGGCAATCAGGTCCGCAAGTCGCACATCATCATGCCCAATTGCATGTTCAGCATGGTGTTCGAGCATTTCAAAGGCTGGGCCGAGCATATCGCCTGGCGCGTGCCGGTCGACGAGGATACGCACGTCAATTTCATGATCGACTGCGTGCACAAGACCGGCGCCGAGGCCGAGGAATATTCCCGTCTGCGCGCCGAGCATCGCGCCAGCCTCAAGACGCTGGAGCCGGCGCAGAAAGTGGTCGACCGCATCCTGCGCGGCGAGCTGCATTCGGATGATCTCGAGTGGCGGCCCGATATCGTACTGATTCAAGACGGCGTCGCCATGCAGGGCCAGCCGAAGGGGCGCGACCGCGGCAAGGACATTCTCGGCGCGTCCGACCGTCAGGTCGTCATGTTACGCAGCCTGTGGGCGCGCGAGATCCGCGCCGCCGAGCAGGGGGTGGCGGGCAAATCTTGGTCCGTGCCGCCCGAATTGGTGCCGACGTCGGGCACCGAATACGAGAGCGCCAACGCCTGAATTCTTGCCGGCGCACAATCGCCGGCTCGTCACGCTTGCCATCTAAGGGGGACGTCGATGACCAATCTGCAGCGTTCTATGCCTGCCGTTTTATGCGCTGCCGCTCTGCTGGCGGCTGCGCCCGTTGCGGCCCAGAGCCCGGAGCAGTTTTACAAGGGCAAGAGCGTCGACATGTTCGTCGGTTCGCCGCCGGGCGGCGGTTATGACGGCTATGGCCGTCTGATCGCCCGTCATATCGGCAAGCATATCCCCAGCGCGCCGAACGTCGTGGTGCGCAACATGCCGGGCGCCGGCGGCCTGACCATGATCAACAGCCTTTACAACCAGGCGCCGCGCGACGGCACCGCCATGGCCATCGTCCATAACAACCTCACGGTCGAAAAACTGCTCGGCAACGCCAACGCACGCTTCGACGCCGAAAAATTCAACTGGATCGGCAGCGCCAACAAGCTGGTGAACGTTTGCGTCGCCTGGCACACGGTGCCCTTGAAGACGGCGGAGGATTTACGCGCCCGCGAATGGCTCGTCGGCGGCACGGGACCGCGCGACTCGACGGTGCAGCAGGCCAACGTCTTCATCGTGCTCGGCGGCGCGAAATTGCGAGTGGTGAAGGGCTATCCGAGCGCCACTTCGACCATTTTGGCGCTCGAGCGCGGCGAATTGGAAGTCGCCTGCGGCATCGGCTGGGACAGCATCAAGTCGAGCACGGGCTATCTGCAAACCGGCCAGATCAAGCCGGTCATGCAGCTTGGCTACGAAAAGCATCCCGAGTTGATGGACGTGCCCTTCATCTACGACATGCTGCTCGATCCGAACATGAAGGAAGTCCTCGATTTCCTTACCATCCGCCTCTATATCGGCCGCGCCTTCGCAGCGCCGCCGGATGTGCCGGCTGATCGCGTCGCCGCCTTGCGCGCCGCCTTCGCCGCGACGGTCAAGGACCCCGAGTTGCTCGCGGAAGCGAAGAAGCGTCAGATGGATCTGCTGCCGGCCAGCGGCGAAGACATCCAGCGGGAAGTGATCAAGCTTGCCGGCACGTCGCCGCGCATCGTCGAGATCGCCAACAAGGTGCTGCTCAACGAGATCAATATTTTCGATGCCAAACTCAATTGGCTCGAGCCCAAAGGCGTGACGCTGACCGCGGTCGAGCGTGAAGGCCGCTTCATCGTCTTCACGGATGGCGGCAAGCCCGTGAAGGCGGACACCCAGGGCGGCAAAATCACCATCGCCGGCGCGGAAGCCAAAGCCGCCGACATCAAGGCCGGCATGTCGTGCGACCTGTCTTATCTCGGCAACGGCGACATGGCGCGGACGGTGAACTGCAAATGAGCCCAGCCTATCCCGACTTCACGGATGTCGGGCCCGGCACGCCCGCAGGCATCTTTCTCCGCTCGTTCTGGCAGCCGGTGTTCCTGTCCGAGAAATTGGCGGCCGGCAAGGCCATGCCCCTGCGAATCCTCGGCGAAGACTTCACTTTGTTTCGCGGGCAAAGCGGCAAGGCTTACATCATCGCGCCTTACTGCGCCCATCGCGGCCTCAAGCTGTCAACGGGACGAATCGTCGGCGAGACGGTCGAGTGCTTCTATCACGGCTGGACTTATGACGGGACGGGCCAATGCGTCGCCCAACCGGCGGAGAAAAAGAATTTTGCCACGAAGGTGAAGCTCGCCGGCTATCCGGTACGGGAGCATCTCGGCCTGATCTTCGCTTATCTCGGCGAGGGCGAGCCGCCAGAGTTGCCGTTGTTCGACGTCATGACGCGCGACGGGTTTATCGAAACCCATGCCAAGCCGCGCGCCTGGAGCTTTTTCACGCAATTGGAAAACAGCGTCGATGAGGCGCATTTCAATTTCGCCCATCGCCGCTCGGGCTTTGCCGATGCCGGATTGAATTTCGACATGCCTGAACTCGGCGCCGAAGAGACCGAGTATGGCATCCTGCGCACCGGCAAACGCGGCAACGTCACCCGCATCGGCCATATCGTCATGCCCAATTGCATGTACAGCATGGCCTACGATCACGCCAAAGGCTGGAGCGAGCATATCGCTTGGCGCGTGCCGGTCGAGACGCATAGCCACATCAGCTTTATCGTCGAATGCATCCACAAAGAGGGCGCGGACGCCGAGGCCTACCGGGAAAAGCGCAAGATCGAGCGCGCACACCTGGCGAGCTTGGAGCCGGCAGGCGACGTGGCGCGCAAGGTGCTGCGTGGCGAGTTGCATGTGGACGACGTGCCGGACCGGCCCGATCTGGTCAGCGTTCAAGATGCCGTGGTGCTGATGGGGCAGCCGCAGGCCCGCCGCCGCGAGGAGGATTTGCTTGCCGGCACGGACCGCCAAGTGGTGATGCTGCGCAGCATCTGGGCGCGAGAATTGCGCGCCATCGAGAATGGCACGCCACGCAAGCGCTGGTCGGTGCCGTCCGATCTGGCGACGACGACCGGCGTGCCGGACGAGGCTTAAGAGACTTCGACGCCGCGCCAGAAGGCGACGCGGTCTTTGACCGCTTCGGCGCCCTTCATCGGCGTCGGGTAATACCAGCAGGCATCCGAGTTGGTTTTGCCGTCCACCACCACGTCATAGTAGGACGCGATACCCTTCCAGCCGCAGGTGGTGTGTTTCTCGCTCGGCTTGACCAAGTCGCGATTGAGCGCGCTGGCCGGGAAGTAGTGATTGCCTTCGACGACCACGGTGTCGTCCGATTCGGCGAGCACGGCGCCGTTCCATACAGCCTTCATTGCGCGGCCTCCAACCAGTGAATGCTAAATAGGCGATCCGGATCTGTCCAGGCGGCGCGCGGCGTGAAGCCCGCCTCGGCCGCCAGGGCGCGGAACCCGTCCAGCGTATATTTGTGGGAATCCTCGGTGTGCGTCGTCTCTCCTTCGGCGAAGAGGATGTCCTGGCCGAGCAGATGCACATGCTGGCGCGCCAGGCTCACCAAATGCATCTCGATGCGTTGGGCGCGCGGATCGTAGAAGGCATGATGGGCGAATCCGTCGAGATTGAAATCGGCGCCGAGCTCGGCGTTGGCGCGCACCAAGATGTTCTTGTTGAAGGCGGCAGTGATTCCGGCCGCGTCGTTGTAGGCGGCATGCAGGATGGCCGGGTCTTTCACCAGATCGACGCCGATCAGCAAACCGCCGCCGGCCAGCTTGTCCGCCGCCATGCGCAGGAAGGCGATGGCTTCGGCACGCGGAAAATTACCGATGGTCGAGCCGGGGAAGAATCCGATGCGCCGCGCGCCGGGCGCTTTGGCCGGCAAGGCGAAGGGTTTGGTGTAATCGGCGACGATGGGCCGCACGCGCAAGCCCGGATAGTTGGCGTCGAGCTTGTCGGCGACGCCATGCAGATAATCGCCGGAGATGTCGATCGGCAAATAGCCGTGCGGGCGTTCCAACGCGTCTAGCAGCAAGCGCACTTTGCGCCCGGCGCCGGCGCCGAATTCGACCAATTCCGCGTCGGGACCGATCAAGTCGGCGAAATCGCCGGCGCGTGCCTCGAGCAAAGCGAGCTCGGTGCGCGTCGGATAATATTCCGGCAATTCGCAGATGCGGTCGAACAGGAGCGAGCCCGCTTCGTCATAGAAGAACTTGCAGGGCATGTTCTTCGGCGAGGCTTTGAGGCCCGCGAGCAAAGCGCGGCCGAAGTCTCCGCTTGCGGCCGATGTGGCGAGCGTTTCGGATGGGCTGCGGCGATTGGGGACGTTCATAGGTCCTCCGCGAGACGGATGCCGCTGAACTGCCAGCGCGCCGATGGGGGAAAGAAATTGCGATAGGTCGGGCGCGTGTGCCCTTCAGGGGTTACGCAGGAGCTGCCGCGCAGGATCACCTGACCGACCATGAACTTGCCGTTGTATTCGCCGAGGGCGCCGGCCAGAGGCTTGAAGCCGGGGTAGGGGTCGTAGGACGAGCGCGTCCATTGCCAAACTTCGCCGGTCGCTTGGCGCAAGACCCCCTCGGGATTGTCTGTGCCGTCGATCAGCGCGCGCGGATGCGGCCGCTCGGGATCGAGGTCGCGTCCGCTCAGGCCCTTGCCGGCAGTCGCTTCCCATTCGAATTCGGTGGGCAGGCGTTTGCCGGCCCAGGCGGCATAGGCGGCGGCCTCGAAGAAGCTGACATGAGTGACGGGTTCGGCGTCGTCGAGCCGGCGCAAGCCGTGCAGCGTGAAGACCTGCCAAGGCGCATCGTCAGCTTCGCGTTGCCAATAGTCCGGCGCTTGCCAGCCTTGCGCCTGCACCGTGGCCCAGCCGTCCGACAGCCAGAACTCAGGGCGTTTGTAGCCGCCGTCCGCGATGAAAGCGCGATAGTCGCCGTTTGTCACCAAGCGGTCGGCGATGCGGTAAGGCTGCAGGAGCACGGGGTGGCGCGGCGTCTCGTTGTCGAAGGCAAAGCCGTCCGCCGCGTGGTGGCCGATCTCGACGATATGATGCGGTCCCTCGATCCAGCGCGGCGGCATGGCTTCAAGCGAATCGTCCTCGGCGCGCGCGATGTAGGCGGGCGAGAGCGGATTGCAGGAGAGGACATGCTTGATGTCGGTCAGCAGCAATTCCTGATGCTGCTGCTCGTGGTTCCCGCCGAGTTCGACGAGCGGCCCGATGCGCTGGGCGGTGGCAGTCGAAGCCGTGGCGAGCAACTGTTCCATCGCGGCGTCGACATGATGGCGATAGTCCATCACTTGCGCGAGCGAGGGGCGCGTCAACAAGCCGCGTTGCGGGCGCGGATGGCGCGGGCCGAGCGCTTCGTAATAGGAATTGAACAGATAGGCGAAGCTGGCATCGAACGGCGCGTAGCCCGGCAAGTGCGGTATCAGGATCATGGTCTCGAAGAACCAGGTCGTATGCGCGAGATGCCATTTCGTCGGGCTGGCATCGGGCATCGACTGCACGCATTGATCTTCCGCGCTCAAGGGTGCTGCCAGCCGTTCGCTCAAGCTGCGGACGGTCTTATAGCGGACTGCGGCATGGGCGAGATTGGGATGCGCGTCGGAGGACGGCTGGGCGATCGCGGTCATGGGGCCTGCAAGGGGCTTGCTGATGTCGGTCGGGCCGGTTCCCGAAGGCTTATCTTGGCCTGTGAGGCCCGAAATACAACCTTGGTTTTGGGTAACGCTGTCAAAACGGCGCGGTTCCTTGGTTACTTTCGCGGCGGCTTGCCGCCCTTTTGGGAAGGGCGTTAAATGGCTTCCGGGCGTCATGCCGGCCCATAAAAACAATTCGCACGGCATATAGGGGAGGTTACATGATGATGACGACACGCATCGTCGCGGCGGCGCTTGCCTTGGGCTTGGGCTACGCGGCGGCCGAAGCGGCGGCGCAGAGCGATCCGCGCTATATCCGCTTTGCCAACAGCGCTGCCAAGGGGTCGCTTTATAAACCCGACAGCGGCCCGGCACCGAAAATCGGCGTGGTGGTGATCCACCGCACCAGCAATTTCATGAACCACATCTCGACCACGGAATTGGCGGCGCGCGGCTTTCTCGTTCTCGGCATGAATCCGCGTTCCGATAACAACGAGTCGGCGGTCGATTGGGACGCCAATCAGCTCGATCTGCGCCAAGGCGTCGAGTTCATGAAGAAACAGCCGGGCATCGAGAAGGTGGTGTTGCTCGGCCACAGCGGCGGCGGTCCGACGACGAGCTATTATCAGGCGGTCGCCGAGAATGGCCTGTCCTACTGCAAGGGGGCCAACAAGCTGGTCGAATGTTCCGACCGCATTGCCGGCGCGCCCAAGGCCGATGGCTTGATTCTGGTCGATGCCCATCCGGGCAATTCGGTGAATGGTCTGCGCAGTCTCAATCCGTCGCTGACGAGCGAGACCGACCCGACCAAGATCGACGCGTCGCTCGATCCGTTCGATCCGAAGAACGGCTTCAATCCGAACGGCGACTCGACCTATTCGGCGGCCTTTCAGGAGCGCTATTACAAGGCGCAATCGGAGCGCATGAACCGCCTGATCGACAAGGCGCTCAAGATGCAGGTCGACATGAAGGCCGGCAAGCATGTGCCGTCGGACGATGACAGCTTTGTCGTTTACCGCAACCGCGGCCGACTGATGGATATTTCCACCAGCGTGCACGGCAGCACGCTCAAGCCGCAAAAGCTGTTGAAGAACGACGGCACGGTGGATGCCAGCAAGCCGGTCAAGACGGTGCGCGTCTCGACGCCGGACAACGCCAAGCGCGATGCCAGCTTCGACGACACCCGTCAGCTCACCGTGAAGTCGTTTCTCGGCGCCAATGCGGTGAAATCCTCAAGCGCGCTCGATGGCATCGACTGGTGCTCAAGCAACAATTCGGTGCCCTGCGCGGTGCAGAACATCTCGATCCCGTTGCTCGTCACGGCGATGGGCGGCCATTACTTCATCCGCGACAACGAAGTCACTTACGACATGGCGAAAAGCGCCGACAAGGATTTCTTCGTCCTGGAAGGCGCGACGCATGGCATGACGCCCTGCAAGCCCTGCGCGGCGGCAACCGGCGAGAACTACGGTAACGCGACAAAAAACTTTTTCGACTACCTCGCCGCCTGGATGAACAAACGCTTCTCCTGAACGGCGGATATCCGCAGACCAGACGGGCGGCAGGGCTATCCTGCCGCCCTTTTTTTCGCTTAAATGACATGTCGCTGCGAAGGGGTTTGTCGCGGCAGAGGGGCAACAACAACGAGGGGATCGGCCATGATGTGGCTCGATAAGTATTTCGGCATTTCCGAACGCGGCAGCTCGGTGCGGACGGAATTGCTCGCAGGTCTCGCGACCTTCCTGACCATGGCCTACATCATCGTCGTCCATCCGGCGATCCTGAAGGACGCCGGCATGGATTTCGGCGCGGTTTTCGTCGCCACCATTCTCGCCGCCGCCATCGCCACTTTCATCATGGGCGCTTGGGCCAAGTGGCCGGTGGCGCTCGCCCCCGGCATGGGCCTCAACGCCTTCTTCACCTACGGCATCGTCATCGGCATGAAGCAGCCTTGGGAAGTCGCGCTCGGCGCGGTCTTCCTGTCGGGCGTGCTGGCTTTAGTCTTGAGTCTGACGGGCTTGCGCGAATGGGTCATCAATTCGATCCCCAAGGCGCTGAAGCTCGGCATCGGCGCCGGCATCGGCTTGTTCCTCGCCATCATCGGCCTGCGCAACGCCGGCGTCGTCGTCGATCATCCGGCGACTCTCGTCGGTCTCGGCAATGTCGCCAGCCCCGCCGTGCTGCTCGCCACCCTCGGCTTCATCGTGATGATCGTGCTCGACAAGCTGCGCGTGCCCGGCGGCATCGTCATCGGCATTCTGGTGACGGCCATCATCGGTTGGCTCGTCGGCGCGGCGTCCTTCGCCGGAGTCGTCGGTCCGGTGCCGAGCCTGGCCCCGACCTTTCTGCAACTCGACATCGGCGGCGTGTTCAGCGCCGGCTTGATCTCGGTGGTGATGGCGCTGCTGTTCGTCGATTTTTTCGACACGGCGGGCACGTTGACCAGCGTCGCCAACATCTCGAACAAGGTCGGGCCGGACGGCAAGGTCGAAGGCATCGGCAAGGCCGTCGTCGCCGACTCGGCGGCGACCACTGTCGGCGCGCTGCTCGGCACCTCGAACACGACGTCCTACATCGAGAGCGGCGCCGGTATCAAAGAGGGCGGCCGCACCGGCCTCACGGCGGTCACCGTCGCCGTGCTGTTCCTGCTTTGCCTCGGCTTCGCGCCGCTGGCCCAAAGCATCCCGGCCTTCGCCACCGCGCCGGCCCTGGTGTTCGTCGCCTGCCACTTCACGCGCAATCTGCTCGATCTCGATTGGGACGACGCGACCGAATATGCCCCGGCGGTGCTCGGCGCGATCATGATGCCGCTGACCTACAGCATCGCGCACGGCATCGCGGTGGCTTTCATCGTTTATGCGCTGGCGAAGCTGGCGACCAAGCAGTTCGAGAAGGCGACGGCTGGCGTGCTGATCATCGCCGGACTCAGCGTGCTGCACTTCGTGTTCGGATAAGCCTTAGCGCCCGCGAGGGGAAACCCTTGCGCGCGTTCAGCTCTTGCGTGCGAGCGGCGGCGCGTAGCTCGGGCTGAGATCCCAGGGGAAATAGACCCATTGGTCCTGCGGCACTTGGTGGATGAAGGTATCCACCAGCGGCAGGCCTTTGGGCTTGCCATAGACCGTGGCGAAATGCGCCTTGGGCAGCAGCTTGCGCGCCGCTTGCAGGGTGGTGCCGGTGTCGACCAAATCGTCGATCAGCAGCCAGCCTTCGCCCTGGTTGGCGACGGCGCCTTCCGGGCTTTTCAGGATATTGACCTTTTCCAGCTTCTGCTCGTCGTAGGTGGCGATGCAGAGCGTGTCGATGACGCGGATTTCCATCTCGCGCGCGACGATGGCCGCCGGCACCAGGCCGCCGCGCGTCAGCGCGATGATGCCCTGCCAGGGGCCGAGCGCCATCAGCTTGCGCACCAGGGCGCGCGCGTCGCGGTGGACATCGTCCCAACTGACGATGAGGCCGGCGCTGCTTGGCTGATCGGACGGCATAGAGTTCCCCCTTGTTTGCCCTCCCAAATGCGCTATCGGCAGAGAAAAGGCAAGGCGCAGCGTGAACTGCGCTTAAATCAAAAGAAGACCGAACATCCGACGGCTGGGGAGGCAAGGCCGTCGCCGTCGCCAGAAGGGAGGGCGGCGGCGATGCGGATGCTCGATCTTGCTTTACGAGCCAGCTTCCGCAGGGTGGCGGAGACCGGCTAAGAACTCAGCGCGTCCGCGACAGACTGCTTACGGGCAGTTCACAGTTCCCGCCGTGCAGGTGCGGACGGTGCTGCCCTGCGGCACAACCACGGTTTGCGGCTGCTGCGACGGGTAAACGACAGTCGATGTCGCCGGTTGATGGACGATGACGGTTTCACGGTGATCGGTCGGCGCCGTACAGGCGGCCAGAGCCAACGGGGCGGCGATGGCGACGACAGAGGCAATGATGAGGCGCATTTTTTTGCGCTCCTGGTTGTTGCGTTCGATCCATAAACGCTTGGCCAGTCTGCGCGGTTCCTGTGGAACCGCAGTTCGCCGTCA
The DNA here is from genome assembly GCA_964628235.1 of uncultured Rhizobium sp. Taxonomy (GTDB): domain Bacteria; phylum Pseudomonadota; class Alphaproteobacteria; order SMXQ01; family SMXQ01; genus CAMAVH01. The sequence continues at coordinate 33,104 of CAZVLU010000030.1, forward strand.
ACTCAGGATTTTGGTTTAGCGTCCCTAATCGGCAGCTCTTCCATGAGGATCACCAGAACCCAGCCGATGAAGACGGCGACGGCGGCGGCGGCGAACAGCCAGCGGAAGGTGTCCTCGGGAATGTCGCTGAAGCCGCCCATGCTGTCTGCAAGGCCTTCCATATGACGGCCCGGCGCTTTCGCGCCTTCGTTCAAGCCGTTGATGACGATGGCGCCGAAGATGGCGACGATGATCGCGCCGCCGAGCGAGCGGAAGAAGTTGATCAGCGCCGTCGTGGTGCCCATCTGCTGCGGCTCAACGGCGTTCTGGCTCGCCAGCGTGACGAGCGGGAAGGCGGTGCCGATGCCGATGCCGGCGACTCCGAAAAGCGCCAAGGCCGCCGCGAAGGGCAAGTCTGTCGAGCCGACCGCGAGCAGCGCGAGCGCGACCACCGCCGCCCCGAGGCCGATGATGCCGATGCGCTTATAGTGATGCACGCGGGCGATCAAGCGGCCGCTGGTCTGCGCGCCGATCACCGTGAATCCCATCAGCGGCACCAGTGCGAGGCCGGCGACGCTGGCGCTCAAGCCCAATGCCGCTTCGAAATAGATCGGCGTGTAGATGGTGAGCGCCACGAACACGCCCATGTTGAAGAAGCCGGCGGCGGCGGCCGGGCCGACCACGGGATGGAAGGCGATGGCGAGCGGCAAGAAGGGCTCGCGCGCCATGAACATGCGCAGCACGAACAGCGCGGTCATCGCCGCCGCGACGGCGAACAGGCCGACGACCTCCCAAGACGCCCAGGGGTGGCGGTTGCCGCCCCAATTGAGCGCCAGGAGCAGCGGCACCGTGGCCAGCACCAAGAGCGACGCGCCGGCCATGTCGAGCTTGTGCGGCCGCTCGTGGCGCGGCAGATGGCGCAAACGACCGCTCAAAGACCACCAGATGTAGCCGCCGACCGGCAGGTTGATCCAGAAGATCACCGACCAATGGAGATGTTCGGCGATGAAGCCGCCGAGCACCGGACCGGCCAAGCTGGAACTCATGAATACTGCGGCGAAATGCGCCTGGTAGCGGGCGCGTTCGCGCGGCGGCACCAGGTCGGCGATGATCGTCATGGCGAGCACCATCAAGCCGCCGCCGCCGAGACCCTGCAAGGCGCGAGCGACGGCGAGCAGCGTCATGCTGGGCGCCACGGCGCAGAGGATGGAGCCGGCGATGAACACGGCGATGGCCGTCAGCATCATGACGCGCCGGCCGTAGATGTCGCTCAGCTTGCCGTAGAGCGGCGTCACCGCCGTCGAGCTGAGGAGATAGGCCGTCACCACCCAGGCCAGCGTCTCGACATTGCCGAGCTCGCGGCCGATCGTCGGCAGCGCCGTGGCGATGATGGTCTGCTCCAGCGAGGCGAGGAACATCGCCAGCAGCACGCCGAAAATGATCGAGCGTTTGGCGGCGGGATCGATCGCGGGAAGGTCTTGAGGGGGCGAGGCGGCGAGGTCGGCCATGGCGGGAGAGAACGCTGAAAAGGCGCGAATCGTCCCGCGGCCAGGGGGCGGCACGGGGCTGCGCGGTGGGGGAAACGTCCGATCGAAGGCCCCGACCATGACCCTTCAGCGGCCCTCCCGCAAGTCTGACGGGGCCCTGCTCGCAAAAATGGGATCGAAGTCGCGAATCCTGTCTGAACCATTGAATTGAAAGGCTTATCAGTATAGGTCATCGCCATGCCGCCAGCCCCGCTTCTCACCCTGCAGAACATCCACCAAACCTTCGGCGGCACGCCGTTGCTGAGCGGGGCCGAACTCGCCATCACCGCCGGCGAACGGCTCTGCCTGGTCGGTCGTAACGGGTCGGGCAAATCGAGCCTGCTCAAGATCGCCGCCGGCGAATTGATGCCCGACAAAGGCGAGCGCGTGTTGCAGGGCGGCGTCACCATCCGCTATTTGGCGCAGGAACCGGATTTGACCGGCTACGCCACGACGCTGGCCTATGTCGAAGCCGGCCTCGGGCCTGGCGACGACGAGTACCGCGCCGCCTATTTGCTGGAACGCCTCGGCTTCACCGGCGAGGAATCGACCGAGAATCTCTCTGGCGGCGAAGCGCGGCGCTGCGCCCTGGCGCGCGTGCTGGCGCCAGAGCCCGATGTGCTGCTGCTCGACGAGCCGACCAACCATCTCGATCTGCCGGCCATCGAATGGCTCGAAGAGGAATTGCGCGGCCTGCGCTCCGCCCTCGTGCTCATCAGCCACGACCGCCGCTTCTTGCAAAACCTGTCCAAGGCGACGCTGTGGCTCGACCGCGGCGTGACCCGCAAGCTCGATAAAGGTTTCGGGGAATTCGAGAACTGGCGCGACGAGTTTCTCGAGCAGGAAGAGCTGGAGCGCCACAAGCTCGACCGCAAGATCGTCAACGAAGAGCATTGGGTGCGCTACGGCGTCAGCGGCCGGCGCAAGCGCAACGTGCGCCGCATGCGCGATCTGGAAGGGCTGCGCCAGACGCGCCGCGAGGAGCGCAAAGTCGCCGGCGACGTCAAGATGACGGTGAGCCAGGGCGAAACCTCCGGCAAGCTGGTGTTCGACGTCGAGAACATCTCGAAAAGCTTCGGCTCACAGACGGTGATCGACGACCTGACCTTGCGCGTGCTGCGCGGCGACCGGCTTGGTGTCATCGGCCCCAACGGCGCCGGCAAGACGACGCTGCTCAAAATCCTGACCGGCGCGCTCGAGCCCGACACTGGCACCGTCAAGCGCGGCGCCAACTTGAAGATGGTCACGCTCGACCAAGGCCGCGCCATGCTCGATCCGGCCATGACCCTGCAGAACGCCCTGACCGGCGGCACCGCGAGCGACTATGTCGATGTCGGCGATCAGCGCAAGCATGTCATGAGCTACATGAAGGATTTCCTGTTCGCGCCGGAGCAGGCGCGCACGCCGGTCGGCGTGCTGTCGGGCGGCGAGCGCGGCCGCCTGATGCTGGCGCGCGCCCTGGCGCTGCCGTCGAATTTGCTGGTGCTCGACGAGCCGACCAACGATCTCGATTTAGAGACTCTCGACCTGCTCGAAGAGATGATCGCCGACTATCCCGGCACCGCGCTGGTCGTCAGCCATGACCGCGATTTCCTGGACCGCGTCGCCACGTCCGTCATCGCCTTCGAGGGCGATGGCAAATGGATCGAATATGCCGGCGGCTATAGCGACATGGTGGCGCAGCGCGGCGAAGGCGTGACGGCGAAGAACTCCGGCGTCAAAGCGGCGAGCAAGGCCGAAGTGAAGGCCGCCAAGGCGGCGTCGGCGGCCAAGAAAAAGCTCGGCTTCAAGGAGCAGCATGCGCTTAAGACGCTGCCGGAGCTGATGGCCAAGCTGGAGACCCAGGCCGCCGCTCTGCAGGCCAAGCTGGCCGATCCGCAATTGTTCGCGCGCGACGCGGCGAAATTCGCCGCCACGGCCGCCGAGTTGGAAAAGACCCAGGCCGAATTGGCCAAGGCCGAGGAAGACTGGCTCGCCCTGGAAATGCTGCGGGAAGAGATCGAGAGCTAGGCGCTAGCGCTTTGACTCAATCGTGCGCTTGGCCGCAGCCGCAGACTTTCCGCTCCAAGTAAGCGAACACCGAGGCATATTGCGGGATGATGCGGCCCTGTTTGGCTTTGGCATCCTCCGGCGTGCTGATGCGCGCAGCCCCGCCGCAAGCTTCGGCCATCAACTGCGACTTGCAGGCGCGCTCCAAATGGATGGCGAGCATCGTCGCCTCTTGGATCGTGCGGCCGGCCGTCACCAGCCCATGGTTCTGCAACAACACCGCATGATGCTTGCCGAGCGCCTTGGCGACCGATTTGCCGCGCTCTTGCGTCACGATCAGGTCGGTCGTCTCGTCGAACACGGGCAGCCCGTCGCAGAACACCGAACCTTCATGGCCGACCGGCTGCAAAGGCTTGCCGAGCGATGAGAAGGCGACGGCATGGGGCGCGTGTGTGTGAACCACGGCCTGCACGTCGCTGCGCGCCCGCAAAATTTCGGAATGGATGAAGACTTCGAGATGGCGCGGCGCGCTGCCGGCGGTTTTCTCGCCTTCGAGGTTCACGGTGATGATGTTCTCCGGCGTCATCTCCTCCAGGCCGAAGGTGTGTGGCTTCATGAGGAAATGGCCGGGGTCGTCGGGCAGGCGCACGGTGACATGGCCGAAAATATCGTCGCCCTGCTGCTCGCTGTAGAGAATCTTGCCGGCGTTGATGAGCGTGGTCTTGAGCTGATCGGTCATTCCTGGTCCCCTGTTATGGGGCCAGAATGCCGTCATACATTTATAAAGTCGAGATGCTCATCTCGCGATGATGTCCAGCAGCGCCTGGCTCGCCTTGCTGCGGTAGCGCTCGCGATGGTGCAGCACATGGAACGGTCGCGCCGGCAGATCGATGTCGATGCGGGTGAGCGCGCCGAGCCGCAACAGCGCTTCCACGACCAATTCAGAAATCGCCGTGACGCCGCCGCCGGCGACGACAGCCGAGCGCACCGCTTCGTTCGACGGCAATTCAAGCGCCACTTTGAGTTTGGCCGGATCGAGCCCGAGACGGCGCAACTCCGCCTCGAATTCCGAGCGTGTGCCGGAGCCTTGTTCGCGCAGCACCCAGTCGGCGGCGGCGAGATCGGCCAGCGTGACGTTGCGTTGCACGGCCCAGGGATGGGTCATGCCGACGACGATCACCAGCTTGTCGCCGGTAATCATTTGGTTGCTGAGCGTCGGCGCGTCGATCTCGCCTTCGACAAAGCCGAGATCGGCGCTGCCGGCCAGCACCGCCTCGGCCACCTGCGCCGTGTTGCCAATGGCGAGATGCACTTCGACGTCGGGATAATCGCGGCGGAAGGCCATGAGATGGCGCGGCAGCCAATAGCTGGCGATGGTCTGGCTGGCATGGACCGAGAGCTTGCCGCGCGGCCCGCCGGCGAATTCGGCGAGGCGCTGTTCCGCCATTTCGGCGCGCGCCATCACCGCTTTGGCTTCGACGAGAAACAGCCGCCCGGCGTCGGTCAATTCGATGCGGCGGCCGATGCGGTGAAACAGCGGCGTGGCGTGGCGTGCTTCGAGCGCCGCGACGGCGGCGCTGACCGCCGATTGCACCAGTCCCAAGGCTTCGGCGGCGCGGGTCATATGTTCGCGTTCGGCGACGGCGACGAAAATGCGCAGTTGTTCGAGGGTCATCGGCAGCCCCCTGCGGCTATGCGAGCCAGAGCGTCAAGCCCAGGCCGAGCGTCGAGATGAACAGCGTGCCGCCGCCGGCGACCAGCAGCGGGCGCAGGCCCTTGGCGCGCACCTTGGAGAGATCGGTTGCCAGGCCCATGGCGGCCAAGCCCATGCAGAGCAGGAAGATCGTCGCGTCGTTGGTGCGCGCTTTCAACTCCGGGGGGAAATTGACGAGGTTGCCGAAGATCATCAGCGCGGCGAAGCCGACCACGAACCACGGCATCGCGGCGGGCGTTACATCTGCCCGCGCCGCAGCGCCGGCGCCGCGCCAGACGAGCAGCAGGACCATCGCCGGCAGCATGGCGACACGCAGCAATTTGGCGACCGTGCCGCTCTGGCCCGCCGCGTCGCCGCCTTGGAAGGCGGCTGCCACGGCTTGGCCAAGTTCGTGCAGCGTCGCGCCGCTCCACAGGCCGTAGCCGTGGGGCCCGAGCGGCAGCAGCGCCGCGATCAGCGGATAGAGCAGCATCGCTAAGGTGCCGAACAAGGTGATGCAGGCGATGGCGTAGGCCGCGTCCTCGTCCGGCGCGCGCGTCGCCGAATTGACCGCGGCGATGGCCGACGCGCCGCAGATCGAGGTGCCGGCGGCGATCAGCGTGGTCAGCCCGGCGTCGACCCCGAGCCAGCGGCCGAGCGCTTGGGTGAACAGGAAGGTGGCGATCAGGCAGCCCAGCGCGACGGCGACGCCGGCCGGTCCGATTTCGGCCACATGGCTGATCGAGATTTGCAGGCCGAGCAGCGCGATGGCGAGGCGCAGCAGGCGCTTCTGCGAGAAGGTCAGCCCGCGCGGCGCCCAGGCGGGCAGGGCGATCCCAGCCACGCTCATGAGGGCGCGCAGGGCGATGCCGAAGAGGATGGCGACGACGAGGGGATTGAGCATGCCTGAGCTCGTCAGGGCGCGCGGCAGGAAGGCCAGGGCGGCGATCGCGGCGGTCAGCAGCAGGCCGGGCCATAGGAAGCCTTTGGCAGGGGCGCCGTGAGCAGCCGGCGCGGCGCGAAGCGACAGATCGGAAAGCATGCACAAGACCCAAACTGAAAATCACAGTGAGGGTATGTGCAAATCTATCAATCTGTATAACGAATAGATTAGATTAAATCAATCTTATGAATTAATCGAACCCCGGCGCAAATAGCTCGCTCAACGCCACCGGGCGGTGGGCCACGCCCTGCTCGGCGCAATAGGCGAGAAAGGCGTCCAGCGTCGCCTTGTTGGGGGCGATGCCGTAAGGCCAGAAATCCTCGCCGACCATCGCCGTCATCTCCTCGGCGAGCTTGAAGCTCCAGGGATAGGGGTAGCGCGAGATGGTGCTGTCGCGCATCCGCGCCAGGCTGTTGGCCTTGGCCTTGTCGAAGGCGTCATAGAGCGCGCGGGCGACCGTGGGATCCGCGTCATAGACGTCTTTGCGCATGGCGATGACATGCATGATCGGGAACAGGCCGCTCGTCTTGCCGTAGGCTTTCTCGGCGGTGACGAAATCGTCGATCACGCGTTTGCTGCGTGGCGCGGCCCCAAGCGAACTGGTGAGCGGATGGGACGTCAGCACGGCGTCGATCTCTCCCGAGAGCAACATGGCATCGAGCGAACTATCGGGGCGGCTCGTACGTTTCACGTCGGGCGGCAGCTTGACCTGCAGAATCTCCTGTAATCCCGGGGCGTTGACGCCGGCCTGCACCCATTCGATCTCATGGAGCTCGATGCCCAGATCATGCTTGAGATAGCCGCGTGCGAAGATGCCGGCGGTGTGCATCCAGTCGGGATAGCCGACCCGCTTGCCGCGCAGGTCGGCCAGGGTTTCGATGCCGCCGCCGACGCTGACGCGGGCATAGAAGGCCGAGAGGCGGAACATGCGCGAGGTGAAGACGGGGATCGCCGTCAGGCCGGTGTCGCCCTGCGAGAGCAGCGACACATACATGCCGAGCGACATCTCGGAGACGTCCCATTCGCGGTTCTTGGTGAAGCGCTGGAAGATTTCGGCGATCGGCAAGACCTTGAGGTCCAACTCGATGCCCTCGGCCTTGACCGGCCCGTGGGTGAAGTCGCGGGTATGGTCATATTCGCAAATGGCGAGGGACAGGCGTTTGTTCACGGAAAACCTCTCGAAACGGGACGGGGCACCATAAGGGCTGCGGGCGGAGCGGCACAGGCCGAAGCGTCAGCCGGGCCTAACATTGAATAATGGTCAATCTAACATTTCAGTTATTGAAAGCTAAGCGGTCACTTATTACAGTGGCCATATGTTCATTCAGCCGGCCCCGCGCTCTGAGCCGAATTTGGTTCCCTCCGCCGCCTTCCGCCATTTGCTGGCCGGGGTCGATGGGGCCGTGCGCGGCGCCGTCACGCCGCAGGCGTTGCTCGATGGCGTGAGCGGCTGCTTGCGCGAGGTGATCCTTGAGCGCGATCTGCTGACGGCGGCCCAGAAGCAGCCAGACCCGGCGCGCTATCGCCAGCATGTGTTGCATGTCGCCGAAGGCGGGCTTTACTCGATCGTCTCGCTGGTCTGGCTGCCGACCCAGGAAACCCCGGTGCATGACCATGTGTCCTGGTGCGTCGTCGGCGTCCATCAGGGCGTCGAGCGCGAGACGAACTATCGCTGCGATGGCGGCAACCGTCTGACAGAAATGGGCCAAGGCTTCAATCCGGCGGGCACGGTGGTGGGCTTGTTGCCGCCGGCCGACATACACAAGGTCGCCAACGGCGGCGACGATCTGGCGATCTCGCTGCATGTTTACGGCGCGGACTTGTCGCGCTGCGTCAGCAGCATCCTCAGGAAATATAATTAAGCCAGCGTGACGCTGACCTGCTGCAGCTTGGGGCTCGACATGATGGCGCCGAGCACCATCTGGCGCGCCGATTCGATCTGCTCGGCCACAGCCTGTTCGGCCTTCGCCACGTCGCCGGCGATCATCGCGTCGATCAACGATTTATGCTCATGCTGCATTTCTTCGGTACGGTCGCGGATCGACAGGCCGACATGGAACAGGCGCTCCATCTCATCCAGCAGCCGCTCCAGATTGCTCGCCAGCTTGCGATTACCCGAGGCGCGCGCCAGCGCGACATGGAAGGCTTTGTTGTTCGCCAGGAACTTCTGCTCGCTCTCGCGGTCGCCGGGGATGTAGCCGGCGTTCGAGATACGGTCCAATTCGCGCAGCTCGGCCTCGTTCACGTTGCCGATGGCGAGGCGCACGGCGGCCGGCTCGACGATGGCGCGGTAATCGAACAGGTCTTTGACATATTCGAGGGTGATCGGCGCGATGACATAGCCGCGGCGCGGATAGGAGACGACCATCTCGTCCTGCGCCAGTCGCAGCAGCGCCGAACGGATCGGCGCCTTGCCGAAGCCGTAGCGCGCGGCGAGCTGGCTTTCGGTGATTTCCTCGTCGGGGCGCAGTACGCAGCGGATGATGTCGCGACGGATTTGGTCGTAGGCGATGTCGCTCAAGCCCTTTTCGCGCGCCGGTTTGCCGCCGGTCGCGGCGGCGAGCGAAATGATCCGCTCTGCCTTGCTCTTGCTCGTCATCATCCGAACGCTCCCTATAAGGCTTTCAGCCAGTGTAACGCACGCCTGGTCTATCGCGCCGCCATTTTAGGCGGTTGATGCACGGTGACGTCCGGCGCGACGCCGACATATTTGCGCACCTCGACCAAGGCGCTGAGCGGCGAAGGGCCTTGCCCCAGTTTCGAGGTGCCGCGGTCGGCGGTCAATATGTTGGGATTGCCGTGGACGTCGAGGCTGCCCGGCGTTGCCGGGTCGGCCGGATCGTACCAAGCGCCCGTGGAAATCTGCACCACCCCCAGCCGCAGCCGGTCGCTGACCTCCGCGCCGGCCAGGCAGCGGCCGCGGTCGTTGTAAATTTCGACAATGTCGCCGGTCTTGATGCCGCGTGCGGCGGCGTCGGTCGGATTGAGCCGCACCGGCTCGCGGCCGGCGATCTTGCTCTCGGCGCTCACTCCGACCGGGTCGAGCTGACTATGGAGGCGCGATTTCGGCTGGTTGGTGATCATATGCAGCGGATGCTTGCCGCCGCCATCGGCCAACCACTCATGGGGCTCGAGCCAAGTCGGATGGCCGGGGCAATCGTCGTAGCCGAAGCCGGCGATGTCGGCGCAGAAGATCTCGATCTTGCCGCTGCTGGTGTGCAGCGGATGGGCTAGGGGATCGCGGCGGAAGGCGTCGAACAGCACGAAGTCCTCCTCCGGCACCGGCAGCTCGACATAGCCATCGTCCCAGTAGCTCTCGAAGGGCGGGATCGGCATGTCGCGCTTGGCCAGGCCGGCGCGGTAGTCCTCATACATATGCTGAAGCCATTGCATCTCGGAGCGGCCCTCGGTGAAGGCGTCTTCGCTGCCGATGCGCCGCGCCAGATCGCGGAAGATGGCGAAGTCGTCGCGCGCCTCGCCGACCGGCTCGATATGCTTTTGCATGGCGATGATGAAGCGGTCGCGCGACGAGGCGCCGATGTCGTTGCGCTCGAGCGAGGTGGTCGCCGGCAGCACGATATCGGCATGGCGCGCCGTCGCGGTCCAGGCGATCTCGTGCACGACGACGCACTCGGGCTTGCGGAAGGCCTCGACCAGCCGGTTGAGATCCTGATGGTGGTGGAACGGATTGCCGCCTGCCCAATAGACCAGCTTCACGTCCGGATAGGTCAGTTTCTCGCCGTCGAAGTCGATGACCTTGCCGGGCTCGAGCAGCATGTCGGCGATGCGCGCCACCGGGATGGCGAAGTTCAGCGGATTGCGCCCGGTCGGCAAGCGCGGCGCGCCGGTCTCGGGGCCCGGCACGCCGGGGCCGCCGATCGAGCCGTAGCCGTAGCCGAAGCCGCCGCCGGGCAGTCCGATCTGGCCGAGCATGGCGGCGAGCACGGCGAGCATCCAATAGGGCTGTTCGCCATGGTCGGCGCGTTGCAGCGACCAACTGGCTGCGAGCATGGTGCGGCCCTGGGCCATGCGACGCGCGAGATCGACGATGACCGAGGCTTCGATGCCGCAGATGCCGGCAGCCCAGACAGCGCTCTTGGCCACGCCATCGCTGTCGCCCATCAGGTAGGGCAGGAATTTGTCGAAGCCGACGCAATGCGTGGCGAGGAAGCTCTTGTCGTGCAGGTTCTCGGCGACCAGCGTATGGGCGAGGCCGAGCATCAGCGCGGTATCTGTGTTGGGCTTGGGCGCTAGCCAGTCGGCGCCGAGATAGTCCGGGCTGTCGTCGCGCACCGGCGTGATCGAGACGAATTGCACACCGGCCTCGCGCGCTTTTTGCAGCCAGATCTCGCTGTCATGGGCGCCGCAGCCGCCGGAATAGACCTGCATGTTGCGGATGTTGGCGCCGCCGAACATCACCATCAGCTTGGTGTGCTTGGCGATGCTGCGCCAGGTCGTCATCGGCCCGCCGATCGGCGCGTTGGTGCCGA